>CAMLDQ010000076.1 GCA_946478965.1 uncultured Methylobacillus sp.
ACATCCGCGGCATCCTGAAGACCTGCGCCGTCAAGGCTCCTGGCTTCGGCGACCGTCGCAAGGCCATGCTGGAAGACATCGCCATCCTGACCGGCGGTACCGTGATCGCTGAAGAACTGGGTCTGAAGCTCGAAAACGTCAAGCTGGAAGACCTGGGCCAAGCCAAGCGTATCGAAGTGGGCAAGGAAAACACCATCATCATCGACGGTGCCGGCGTGGAAACCAACATCAAGGCGCGTATCGACCAGATCAAGAAGCAAGTCGAAGAAGCTTCCAGCGACTACGACCGTGAAAAGCTGCAAGAGCGCGTTGCCAAGCTGGCCGGCGGTGTGGCCGTGATCAAGGTCGGTGCAACGACCGAAATCGAAATGAAGGAAAAGAAGGCTCGCGTGGAAGATGCGCTGCACGCCACCCGTGCTGCCGTCGAAGAAGGTATCGTGGCCGGCGGCGGTGTCGCACTGCTGCGCGCCAGCAAGGCGATTGCCGCCACCAAGGGCGACAACCACGACCAGGACGCCGGTATCTCCATCGTGCTGCGCGCGATCGAGGAGCCGCTGCGCCAGATCGTGACCAACGCCGGTGCCGAAGCTTCCGTCGTCGTCAACAAGGTGCTGGAAGGTTCCGGCAACTTCGGCTTCAACGCGGCCAACGACACCTATGGCGACATGGTGGAAATGGGCGTTCTGGACCCGACCAAGGTAACCCGTTCCGCTCTGCAGAACGCGGCTTCCGTAGCCGGCCTGATGCTGACCACCGACTGCATGGTCGCCGACCTGCCGAAGGAAGATGCTCCGGCAATGCCGGGTGGCATGGGCGGCATGGGTGGTATGGACATGATGTAATTCGGTCCATCCGACCAAACGCAAAAAAGCCCCGCATTGCGGGGCTTTTTTATTGCGTACTGGCCGAATCAGAACCCTATTCGCGACCAGAAGAACAGGATGTTGCCATTGCCATGCCCACCCGGTACGTAGGCCGTATTGAACGACACCTTGTCATAATTAACGGAAGCGATTGGCAATATGCCGGGTAACGGCGTGTAGTGGCCAATCTCCGAACGCGCCGTGACGAATGCGGTATAACCGATGCCGGCGTGCCAGCCTTGCGGGTGCCCCCACATCCACTGATGAGCGTAACCGAGCATAGGCTCGGGCTTGCTGTGCGAGTCAAGGAATGCCATCCCGTAGAGGCCTGACCAGTTCCCGGAATCATCATAAAGACTGCGGCCATAGCCCAGCCCCCATGTATTTTCGCGGAAGGAATCAATTTTGTCTTCCGAATAGGCAAACCGCATGTGATAGGTATGCAACGGCAGATAGAAATCATTTTCCCCTTGCTCCCAAACCTGGCTCACATGCTGACAAGCCTCGCCGAGAAGAGAAGTAGAATTTTCGCAGGCGGCGGTTGCACTTGCACTGAAACAAAGCATCAATGCCGCTATCAGATAGGAGGGACGTGAACTCATGCGAATCTCCTGCAAATCAATAGGCACATTTTTGTAGACCGGGGATCAAGCGAATTGTTCTGGCAAAGTCTCTCACCCAGATGTTGAGCCAATATCCAGGTTGCCGCAAGCAGCCTTACCATTCTTAACTTTTGCCAGCATGACCGGGAAAACCATTCAAGTGCATGGTGACCGCAAAATGCCTGCGAGATTTTTTTGCTTTGCCTGTTTACGTATCCCGAAACATCGGCATATACTGCGCAATCTGCTTTCCGGACAAGTCCGCATCCGACGGACAAAAAAATGCCCCGGTTAAAGGGGAAAAAACCGGGGCGCAAGATGCCTTATGAGATAAGGCGCCCGCTCAGGGAGGAGAAGCGGGAGACGATCTAACGTCTACAGAATAAGATTTGCATCAAGCAAGTTAGTTCCCGCGAGATATACAGAAAATTGATGCGTGCCGCCGATGGGGTGCACGCATTTTTTATTTATAGATTCGATCACGCCATGACAGATCTCCTCGACGGACTCAACGACAAACAGCTGGAAGCCGTCACCCTGCCGTACCAGTCCGCTCTGATCCTGGCGGGCGCCGGCAGCGGCAAGACGCGCGTCCTGACCACGCGCATCGCCTGGCTGATCCAGACCGGACAAGTCAGCCCGCAGGGACTGCTCGCCGTCACCTTCACCAACAAGGCCGCCAAGGAAATGTTGTCGCGCTTGTCCGCGATGCTGCCGATCAACACGCGCGGCATGTGGGTGGGCACATTCCACGGCCTGTGCAACCGCTTCCTGCGTACCCACCACCGCGAAGCCCGCCTCCCCGCCCTGTTCCAGATTCTCGACACGGCAGACCAGCTCTCCGTCATCAAGCGGGTGATGAAGGCAATGAACATCGACGATGAGAAGTTCCCGCCCAAGCAGGTACAGGCTTATATCAACGGCGCCAAGGAAGAAGGCCTGCGGGCTGCGCAGATGGATGCCTACGACAAGCATTCCGGCACGCTGCGCGACATCTACGCCGAATACGACAGCCAATGCCAGCGCGAGGGCGTCGCCGATTTCGCCGAGTTGCTGCTGCGTTGTTACGAAGTGCTGGCCCGCGAAACCGCGCTGCGCGAGCACTATCAGCAACGATTCAAATATATCCTGGTGGACGAATTCCAGGACACCAACCGCCTGCAATACCTGTGGCTACAGCAACTCGCCGGCAAGGAAAACTGCGTGTTTGCGGTAGGAGACGACGACCAGTCCATTTACGCCTTCCGCGGCGCGCGCGTCAGCAACATGCTCGATTTCGAGCATGATTTCGCGGTAAAAAGCATCATCAAGCTGGAGCAGAACTATCGCTCGCACAGCAATATTCTCGATGCCGCCAACGCCATCATCACGCACAATCGCAACCGCCTCGGCAAGAATTTGTGGACCTCCGCCGGCGCGGGCGAGCCGGTGCGTCTATTCGAAGCCTACAACGACATCGAGGAAGCCAGTTTCGTCGTCGATGAAGTGAAAATGCTGCACGCCGAAGGTCAGGCGCTAAGTGACATGGCTCTGCTCTACCGTTCCAACGCCCAGTCTCGCGTATTGGAGCACGCGCTGTTCTCCGCCGGGTTGCCTTACCGGGTGTATGGCGGGCTGCGTTTCTTCGAACGTGCGGAAATCAAGCACACGCTGGCCTACCTGCGCATGGTGGCCAATCCGGATGACGATACCGCCCTGTTGCGCATCATCAACTTCCCCACGCGGGGTATCGGCGCGCGCAGCCTGGAACAGCTGCAGGAAAGCGCCAGACGCGAGAACAGCAGCCTGTGGGCGGCCGCCAATGCCGCCAGCGGTAAGGTTGCCGCCTTCGTCATGCTGATCAAGGCACTGCAGGAACAGTGCAGCGGCCTGCCGTTGCCGGAAATGATCGACATCATCACCGCGCAAAGCGGCTTGCGCCAGCATTACCAGAATGAAAAGGAAGGCGAAGATCGTATCGCCAACCTGGATGAGCTGGTCAACGCCGCCGTCGCCTTCATCAACGAAAACGACAGCGGAGCGCTGGTGGACTTCCTCACCTTCGCCAGCCTGGAAGCCGGCGAGCACCAGGCCGATCCTGGCCGCGACGCGTTGCAGCTGATGACCGTGCACGCGGCGAAAGGTCTGGAATTCCAGACTGTGTTCATCGGCGGGCTGGAAGAAGGGCTGTTCCCGCATGAGCAGAGCATGTATGAGACCAACGGACTGGAAGAAGAGCGCCGCCTGATGTATGTCGCGGTCACGCGCGCGCGGCGGCGTCTGTATCTCACCCATGCGCAAAGCCGCATGCTGCATGGCCAGGTACGCTATGGGATTGCTTCGCGCTTTCTGGACGAGATTCCGGAAGCATTGCTGAAGCGCATCAACACCAAGGCAGCCCCGAAATTTTCGGAGCCGGCCTATGCCGCGCCGCGGTCTGCGACCAGCCAGTACCCATGGCGCATCGGCCAGGCGGTCTCCCACCAGAAATTCGGTCAGGGCGTCGTGGTGAGCTACGAGGGCAATGCCGACGACCTGCGCGTGCAGGTCAATTTCGGCAGTAATGGGTTGAAATGGCTGGCGCTGGAATACGCCAAGCTAACGCCGGTCTAGCCTTAGTCGTCGCTCAGCAGATCGTCACGCTCCAGCGTGACGATGTTGAAAATATCCTTGTAGCTGGCGTAGAGCGAAGCGGTCATGGTCGGGATCATGACCAGCAACCCCAGGCCGAAGGGAATCATCGCGACCACCAGCAACAGTGCCGATGCGATCCCGTAGATCAGGAAAGGCAGCAGGTTGCGCATGCAGGCGAGAAAGCTCAGTTTCATCGCGTCCTGGGCTTTCAGGTCATGGAACAGCACCAACGGCGGCGCGAACCAGTAAGCCATCACCAGCGGCAAGACAGCCGCCATCAGTATCAGCAATTCCAGCAGCGACTTGCTCTCGGCTCCAGGATCCATCAGCTTGCCATCGGCGTTGCCTGAAAACAGGTTATCCATGTGGGGGCTGCCGGTCAGCACGTAAACAATGCCGATAATCGCAATCATCCCTGCCAGATACATGCCGCCTACTGTAATCAGCTGCGCCGTGTTGCGCTTGAAACCGGCAAAGAGATGATTGATTTCCAGTTCTTCACCCGACTCCAGCGCACGGCAGCCCAGCATGAAACCCGCCATGAACACCGGCGCCAGCAGGTTAAGCACGATAGGCCCGACCACCTTGATCACGGAGAGCATCATGCCGATCAGCAGGTAAATGAAAAACAAGGCGATCCAGATCACTGGATTCTGCCTGAACAACCGGAACCCCTCTGCTATCCATTGCCAGCCCCGGCCTGCAGCTACTCGACGTGCTTCCATGGCGACTCTCCCTTTTATTCTTTTTAAATCCAAACGGCCAGCAGGCCATCCCTGTTAGCAATCCGCTGCTCCAGCACACGCTGAAAATGCCCCGGGTCCTTGGCATGCGTCAATTCACCCGGTTGCGGATGGTGTATGTCGTACAGCCGCGACAGCCAGAACCGCAGCGCGGCGGCACGTAGCAGCACCGGCCAGGCTTCGCGCTCCGCCGCGCTGAGCGGCCGTACGCCATGGTAGGCATGCAGCATCGCGCTCAGTCTGGGCGCATCCAGGCTGCCGTCGGCATGCACGCACCAGTCATTCACGGTGATAGCGAGATCATAAGCCAGCACATCGTTGCATGCGTAGTAAAAATCAATGAGTCCGGTCACCGCGTCGCCGTCGAACAGCACATTGTCACGGAACATGTCGGCATGGATCACCCCGCGCGGCAGTGTCGTGGCACGGAAGGCTGCCTGAAAAGCCAGCTCGTTTTCGAGCAAGGCCTGTTCGGCCGGATTCAGGAACGGCATCACCGTGGCAGCCGTGGTCTTCCACCAATGCGGGCCGCGCGGATTTTCCATCCTGGCCGGAAACGATGCGCCCGCCAGATGCATGCGCGCCAGCACCTCGCCCATCGCCGCGCAGTGCGCCACTTGCGGTACTTCCAGCGAGCTGCCGCGCAAACAGGTCACCAGTGCCGCCGGCTTGCCGTTCAACTGCCCCAGGTAGCCGCCATCCACGCCGGCCACCGGATGCGGGCAGGGAATGCCGTGATCGGCCAGATGCGCCATCAGGTCGAGGAAATATGGCAATTCCTCGGCGGTGTTACGTTCGAACAGCGTCAGCACGTAACGGCCGCTATCCGTGGTCACGAAATAATTGGTGTTGGTAATGCCTGAAGCGATCCCCTTGAGATCGCGCAACGTGCCGATAGGGTATTGCTGTAACCAGACTTCCAGCTGCTGAGGGGTAACGGTGGTATAAACGGACATAACGTGAGAAAGGGCCTTGCGGCCCTTCCAGTAATTATCAGAAGCGGAAAAGTACCCACTGCGGAATGGAGATGCGCTCGCCGGGGCCATCCATGCGCGCCCAGCCGCCGTCGACGGACTGCTTGACCAGGTAATACGGCACGCCATGCGCGGGGGTGATTTTCTGCATGTAGAGTTCGCCGTTGATGCGGTATTCCTCGATGGTCTCCGCACCCTTCTTGACGATGGTCACCTGCGGCTCGGTGGCAGGATCCGGCTCGTAGCCGGGCGGCGGCGGCGGCGGTTCAGGCAACGGTTCCAGGTCAGGCGGCGTATCCGCTGCGAACGCCAGCAAGGGAACGTACAGCGCCAGTAAAACCAGATGACGGATACGGGACATGGTGACCTCTCACTAATGAGTATTTTCGCGTGGAATTCTAGCAGATCGCCCGAATGTTCGGAAAACAATCCAGCCCGTCTTAAAGGAAAGACATCCGCGCCGATCAAAGATTCAGCTGAATTTCGCGCTCCACCGGCGAAGGCTCGAAACCGCGCGACTCGTAGTACTTGAAGATCGCCTCGACCACGCGTTTTGGGTCGTCTATCACCTGGATCAGGTCCATATCCTCCGCACCGATCATGCCTTCCGACACCATCACGGCGCGGAACCAATCCAGCATGCCGCCCCAGAAGTCCGCACAGACCAGAATGATGGGGATTTTCCGGGTTTTCCCCGTCTGCACCAGCGTCAGTGCCTCCATCAGCTCGTCCATGGTGCCGAAACCGCCCGGCATGACGACATAGGCCACCGCAAACTTGACGAACATCACCTTGCGCGCAAAAAAGTGCTGGAAGGTCTGGCTGATATCCTGATAGGCATTGGCGTTCTGCTCGTGCGGTAGCTGGATATTGAGACCGATACTGGGGGATTTGCCATGAAAAGCCCCTTTGTTGGCGGCCTCCATGATGCCCGGACCACCGCCGGAGATCACGCTGAATCCGGCATCGGAAAGCTTGCGCGCGATATCCTCGGTCAACTGGTAATACGGATGCCCGGGCTTGGTGCGCGCGCTGCCGAAAATCGACACGGCCGGGCTGATTTCCTTCAGGCGCTCCGTGGCCTCGACGAATTCTGCCATAATCTCGAACACGCGCCAGGATTCGCGCGCCGGATGCTCGCGTGCGAGCAACTCGACATCCGTGACCTTGGGAAGCTTATCTGCGACTGACATTCGGAACTCCCGATCGATGAAAACTTTATTGCTGGTGGACGGCTCGTCCTACCTTTACCGTGCCTTCCACGCCATGCCCGATTTGCGCAACCGGCACAACGAGCCGACAGGTGCGGTTCAGGGCGTGCTCAACATGCTGCGGCGCCTGCACAAGGACTACCCTTCCGATTATAGCGCCTGCGTGTTCGACGCCAAAGGCAAAACCTTTCGCGACGACATCTATCCGGAATACAAGGCCAATCGTGCCGCCATGCCGGATGACCTGCGCGCGCAGATCGCACCGCTGCACGCCGCCATTGAAGCCATGGGCTGGCCGCTGATCGTCGAAGAAGGCGTCGAGGCGGACGACGTGATCGGCGCCCTGGCAAAGCAGGCGGAACGCGAAGGTATGCGCGTCATCATCTCCACCGGGGACAAGGACATCGCGCAGCTGGTGAACGACCACATCACCGTCGTCAATACCATGCGGGACGCGTTCAGGAAGGTCGACGACGTGCTCGACCCGGCCGGGGTGGAGAACAAATTCGGCATCCCGCCCAGCCTGATCATCGACTACCTGATCCTGATCGGCGACACCTCCGACAACGTGCCCGGGGTGGAAAAGGTCGGCCCGAAGACCGCGGTGAAATGGCTGAAGCAATACGGCTCGCTGGACAACATCGTCGCCCACGCCGACGAGATCACCGGCGTGGTCGGCGAAAACCTGCGCCGTGCACTGCCCTGGCTGCCGACCGCGCGCGAACTGATCACGATACGCTGCGACGTCGGCATCCGTGAAAACCTCGCCGACCTCGCCCCGCGCCCGCAGGACAAGGCCAAGCTGATCGAATTGTTCGAACGGCTGGACTTCAAGACCTGGCGACGCGAGCTTGACCAGACGGTTCCTGCCGAAACCGGTACGGCAACTCCGGCTGCGCAGGCCCCGACGGACTTGTTCGCCGCCGCCAGCCTGCAGAAGCGACAGTACCATTCCATCCTGAGCGAAGCCGACCTGCAAGCCTGGCTGGAGAAAATCGGCAAAGCGGAACTCGTTTGCTTCGACACCGAAACCACCAGCCTCGACCCGATGAACGCGCGCATCGTCGGCATGTCGTTCGCCGTCGGGGCCGGCGAGGCCGCCTACCTGCCGCTGGGGCACAACTACGCCGGTGCACCGCAGCAGCTCGATTTCGATGCCACGCTGGCGCGCGTCAAGCCGCTGCTGGAAAACCCGGCGGTACGAAAAGTCGGCCAGAACCTCAAGTACGACAAGCACGTGCTCGCCAACCACGGCATCGCGCTCAACGGCATCGCGCACGACACGCTGCTGCAAAGCTACGTGCTGGAAAGCCATCGCCAGCACAACATGGACGACCTCGCGATGCGCCACCTGGGCGTCACCACCATCACGTTCGAACAAGTCGCCGGCAAAGGCGCCAAGCAGGTCGGCTTCAACCAGGTCGGCATCGAACAAGCCTCCGAATACGCCGCCGAGGATGCGGACATCACGCTGCAATTGCACCAGGCCCTCTACCCGCAGGTCGCGCAGGATGCGAAGCTTGCCTACATCTACAGCGAGCTTGAAATGCCGGTGATGGAGATCCTGTTCAAGATGGAGCGTACCGGCGTGTTGCTGGATAGCACCATGCTGCAGGCACAAAGCCATGAACTCGGCATGAAGCTGGTCGAACTGGAACAGCAGGCGCACGAACTCGCCGGCCAGCCGTTCAACCTCGGCTCCCCCAAACAGCTGCAGGAAATCCTGTTCGGCAAGCTCGGCATCAAACCGCTGAAAAAGACACCGACCGGCGCGCCTTCGACAGATGAAGACGTACTGCAGGAGCTGGCACTGGACCACCCGCTGCCCAAGGTACTGCTGGAATACCGCGCGTTATCCAAGCTCAAATCGACCTACACCGACAAGCTGCCGAAATCGGTGGACGCCAACACCGGGCGGGTGCATACCAACTACAGCCAGGCCGTCGCCATCACCGGCCGGCTCGCCAGCAACGACCCCAACCTGCAGAACATCCCGGTGCGTACCGCCGAAGGCCGCCGCATCCGCGAAGCCTTCATCGCGCCGCCCGGCCATGTCATCGTTTCGGCCGACTACTCGCAGATCGAGCTGCGCATCATGGCGCATCTTTCCCAGGACGAAGGCCTGCTCAAGGCCTTTGCCGCCGGCGAGGACATCCATCGCGCCACCGCCTCCGAAATCTTCGGCTGCAGCCGCGACGAAGTCAGCAGCGAGCAGCGCCGCTACGCCAAGGTGATCAACTTCGGCCTGATCTACGGCATGTCCGCCTTCGGCCTCGCGCAAAACCTCAATATCGACCGTGCCGCCGCGCAGAGCTATATCGAACGCTACTTCGCCCGCTATCCCGGCGTGCGCGACTACATGCAAAACACGCGCGAACTCGCCAAGCGCCAAGGCTACGTCGAAACCATCTTCGGGCGCAGATTATGGGTGCCCGAAATCAACAGCCCCAACGGCATGCGCCGCCAGGGCGCCGAACGCGCCGCCATCAACG
>CAMLDQ010000077.1 GCA_946478965.1 uncultured Methylobacillus sp.
ACTCCCGGTGCGGTGACCTGGCAGCAGTCCTTCATCAGCTGCAGGATCTGGTGCGCCTCGCGTTCGTTCTGGCAGGCGCTGCCGAGCTTCTTCCACAAAAAGGCCACGGCGTCGAGACGCAGGATGTCGGCGCCGCGGTTGGCCCAGTAAAGGATGATATCGACCATCTCGATCAGCACCGCGGGGTTCTGGTAGTTGAGATCCCACTGGTAATTGTGGAAGACGGTCATCACCCATTTGCCCATGGCCTCGTCCCAGGTGAAGTTGCCGGGCGCGGTTTCCGGGAATATTTCCGGCATCGACTCCTCATACATGTCGGGAACTTGCCGGTCGTCGAAAGTGTAATAGTAATCCTGATAATGTTTGTCCCCGGCACGGGCTTTCTGCGCCCAGGCATGCTGATCCGAGGTGTGGTTGACCACGATATCGAGTGTCAGCAGCATGCCGCGTTTTCTCAGATTGGCGGCCAGATCGTCCAGCTCTTCGAGGGTGCCGTAGCGCTGATCGACTTCCCGGTAATTGCGTATTGCATAGCCGCCGTCGCTGTGGCCTGCCGGGCAATCCGCGATGGGCATGATGTGCACGAGGTTGATGCCCAGGTCCTGCAGGTAGTGCAGGCGCGAGGGCATGTCTTTCAAGCTGCCGGCGAACCCGTCGCAATAGAGCGCCATGCCGACCCATTGCTGGCTGAGGAACCAGGTATGGTCTTTTTCGCGCGCGAGGTCCGTGCGCTTGAGGAAGGATGGCCGCAGGATGTATTGCCTGGCCATGGTTTCCACCAGGCGTTGCATCTGGAACCTGAAGTCAGGGCGATGCCCGTAGAGCGCATGGAAAAGCGAATAGATGGCGTAGAAATTTGCTCCCAAGCGGGTATAGAAATGCTGGAGCTTCTGATTCTTGATCTCGGGCTTCAGCGCGATCAGGATGTCATTGAGCAGGGAGTGAGAGATCTGTTCGTACATGTGGATTCCCTTCGCTGGATCACTGATTTTATCGACAGCAGCTGGGGCGCATACACCCCAGGGAGTTCATGGAAATCGCCGCCAGCCGAGAACTCGGGGAAGGTTACTGAGCCAAGGCCGTGTTTACCTAAAAGACCAATTCTGGCCTGGGAGAATCAAAAGTGCCATGCTCCCTTGCTCTTGATAGGGAAAATCAGATGTCCCGATTCAGGCAATGCGCTTTCATCGCAGCGTGGTAAAGGTCATCGATGGAATCATCATCAAGCGCAGGAGATTGGAAGCGTTTCTTATAAGCGCTGCATATTTGAGAATTGCTGACGGTTTCGGCAACCAGCGGCGCTTTCTTGCCGGCATCCAGCGGATGGTAGTGCCGGGAGCATGCGGCGAGCAGGATGGCAAGGAGGATCGGGGATGGTGTTTTCATGATCGCAATTCTATGCTTCGGAGCTTTCAACGAGCTTACGACTCCATGGGCTGCACTCCGTTAAAAAGAAAGGGCGGCAGAATGCCGCCCCAAACGACGCAAGATGCATTAACCGATGTGGATGGGCACGAACATCTTGCTATCGTCGCGCATCACCAGTAGCGCGAGATGATTCCTGTTTTTCTCGACCAGCGAGCGCAGCTGGTCGACCGATTTCACTTTTTCACCGTTGACCGAGAGAATGACGTCACCCGGCTGGATGCCGGCACGGGCGGCAGGGCCGTCGCTGACGTCTTCAACCAGCAGCCCCTGGCGGACGTCGGCTTGGCGCTGCTCGTCCTGCGAGAGCGGACGCACGGCCAGGCCCAGGCGAACGTTGCTGGTCTGTGCCGCAGCCGGCGCATCGGCTTCCGCCGTTTTCATTTCACCCACGCGCAGACTGATTTCCTTGGCTTTTTTATCGTGCCAGATTTCCAGTTTGGCGGTATCGCCGGGGGCGAAGTCGGCGACCAGCGGCGGCAGTTCCTCGGAACGATCAATCTCCTTGCCGTTGAACTTGAGGATGATGTCGCCCGGTTCTATGCCGGCCTTGTCTGCCGGGCTGCCCGAGTCTACCGAACTGACCAGTGCACCTTCCGGTTTGTCGAGGCCGAAGGATTTGGCCAGTTCCTGGTTGACGGACTGGATCCCGACGCCGAGGCGGCCGCGGCGCACCTTGCCGTGATCGAGCAGTTGCTGTTCGACTTTCATCGCCACGTCGATGGGAATGGCGAAAGACAAGCCCTGATAGCCGCCGCTGCGGCTGTAGATTTGGGAGTTGATGCCGATGACCTCCCCGCTCATGTTGAACAGGGGGCCACCCGAGTTGCCCGGATTGATGGCAACGTCGGTTTGCAGGAAGGGCACGTAACCGTCATCCGGCAGAGAACGCGACTTTGCGGAAATGATGCCTGCCGTCACGCTGTTCTCGAAACCGAAAGGCGAGCCGATCGCCACGACCCATTCGCCGACACGCGAGTTTTGCGGATTGCCGATATTGACGGTTGGCAGGTTGTTGGCGTCGATCTTGAGCACGGCGACATCGGAAGTCTTGTCGATGCCGAGCACCTTGGCCTTGAATTCGCGCTTATCGGTCAGTTTGACGGTCACTTCGTCCGCATCCGCGACCACATGGGCATTGGTGAGAATGGTGCCGTCGGACTTGACGATGAAGCCGGAACCGAGCGCCTGCATCGGGTATTCCTTTTCCGGTGCCGGCATCTGAAAGCGTTTGAAAAACTCGTAGAAAGGATCGTTAGGGTCCAGCTGCGGCAAGCCGGGATTGGACGCCAGGTCGGTCTTCACCATGCCCGAAGCGCTGATATTGACCACAGCGGGGCCCTGCTGGGCAACCATGCTGGAAAAGTCCGGCAGTGTTACGAATTTTCCGCCCATGGCCTGGGCCGGCGCGACGGCCGCTATGTTCGCGGTGGCATGCGCTTCCGAAATGGGCGTGGTTCCCCGGTAGAGATAACCTCCGCCGAAAATGGCTGCGATCAATGCAGCGACACCTATGGATTTGAACGTCACTGGAAAGAAATTCGATTTCATGATTCACCTCGAAAGAAATAAACCGGATGGGGGAGCCCATCGAGCTGAAGCAGTGGTTACGGGAGATTTGGTATCTGGAAAGGCCGGAAAGTTCAATGCCGGTGCACAAGAGTTGCAAGCGGGCCGACGAACGTCATCTCCCTGTCATGTTCGACTGCTCAAATAGGATTCAGCAAGGCATGTCACTGCCTTGCTGTTTCCTTGCTCCTCGCATGGCAGCCCATCGTCAGGCTGCCATTTTTTTATGGGGGACGACGTGTCGAGCGGTTTCTTGCCTGGCGATTTCATATTACTGTCATGAAAATGTAACGCAACTTGTGGCGGATTCAGATTACAGTCTAGGCCGTCTATGATGATTCAAGGGGAAATCGATGGTATCCAAAATCTGCAAGCCGGAATATCTGGAAAAGGCCAGGTTGCTAGGCGAGGAAGAAGCCGAGCGGCTGCTGTCCAGAATGGTGGGCAAGCTGCCGCACCGGCTTGAGAAGGACAAGCTCAGCCGCGAAGAGGCATTGGCCATCCAGATGGAGCTCGAAGACGAGCAACTTCAGGAATGGCGTGAACGCATGCATGCCTTGAAAGGCAGGGACGCCGGCAAGACAGCACAAAAATCGAAATCCCCGGCAACGAAAAAAAACAAGGAAGCCGCCAAGATAGTGCCGCCGGCCAAGCCTGCTGAAGAGCCCAAGAAAGCAAAAGCGGCTGCCCCCACCGCGCCGACCAAGGCCGCGTTAAAGGCAAAACCGCGAGTGAAAAAACCTGCCGCCTGAAATCGATCCCTTTCGGGGCGCTTCCCATTCTCTTCTGATTTTCAGTAACGCCGGGCGGCGATTACGCCGGGCACTTGCTTGAGCAGCGCGAGCAGGCCCGGCAGACGTTCCAGGTTGCCCATTTCGACCGTGAAGCGCATGGCGGCCTGGTCGTTCTTGGTCAACGTGTTGACCTTGGTGACGTTGATGTTTTCGTGCGCGAACAGGTCGCTGATGTCGCGCAGCAAGCCTTGGCGGTCCAGGCTTTCGACCTCCAGCCGCACGGCCAGCGGGCTGCTCTTGCCGCCCTGCCAGCGCGCTTCCAGCATGCGGTCGCGCCGGTTCTGCGGCAGGCGCAGCATGGCTTGGCAGTTCTGGCGATGGATGGTGATCCCGCGATCGAAGGTGACATAGCCGACGATGGGATCAGGTGGAACGGGCAGGCAGCATTTGGCCATGCGCGTCATCAGGTTGCCGACCCCCTCCACCAATACCCCGCCGGCGGCCGGTTGTGCGCCGGCAGCCCTTGGAACGAATGCGGGCTGCTGTGCGACCGGCGTGTGCGGGATTTCCTCATGAATGGCCTGTTCCAGCCGACGCTGGCCGATTTCACCGCGCCCAAGTGCTGCGAGAAAGTCTTCGGGCTTGTGAAAGCGCAGCCGCTGGGCGATTTTTTCCTGATTGAGCGAGGCGATGCCCAGGCGATGCAGTTCCTTGTCCCAATGCGCACGTCCTTGCGCGATGCTTTCCTCGATATTCTGGTTTTTGAACCAGTGCCGTACCTTGGCGCGCGCGCTTGAAGTCTGCAGATAGCCCAGGTTCGGGTTCAGCCAGTCGCGGCTGGGGGAGCCCTGCTTGGCAGTGAGAATCTCGACGCGTTGCCCGTTCTGCAGCTTGTAGTTCAGCGGCACGATGCTGCCGTCCACCTTTGCGCCGCGCGTGCGATGGCCGAGATCGGTATGCACGGTATAGGCGAAATCCACCGGGCTGGCGCCGCGCGGCAGGTCGATCACCTTGCCTAGCGGCGTGAGCACGTAAACCCTGTCCTGGAAGAGTTTGCTCCTGAATTGCTCCAGCGCCTTGCCGCGATCCGCGACTTCTTCCTTCCACTCCAGGATTTGCCGCAGCCAGGCGATTTTTTCGTCGAAGCCGCTGTCGGATTTGCCACCTTCCTTGTAGCGCCAGTGGGCCGCGACGCCCAGCTCGGAGTGCTGGTGCATGTCGTAGGTGCGGATCTGTACTTCCAGCGGCAAGCCGCGCGGACCAATAACGGCGGTATGCAGCGACTGGTAGTTGTTGCTCTTGGGATGCGCGATGTAGTCGTCGAACTCCTGCGGGATCGGCTGCCACAAGTCGTTGACCACGCTCAATACGGCATAACAGTCCTTGATATCCTGCACCAGTACGCGCACGGCTCGCACGTCGTACAGTTCGCTGAAGTCGATGCGTTTACGCTTCATCTTGTTGATGATGCTGTGGATATGCTTGGGGCGGCCGGTAATCTCTGCCTTGATGCCGGCTTGTTGCAGCGTTTGCTGCAGTTGGGCCATGATGTCGGCGATATATTGCTCGCGATCCACGCGGCGCTCGTCCAGCAGCCTGGCGATTTTCTTGTAGAGTTCCGGTTCCAGGTAACGGGTGGAGAGGTCTTCCAGTTCCCACTTGATGTGCCAGACGCCCAGACGGTTGGCGAGCGGGGCGAAAATATCGCGCGTCTCGCCGGCAACGAGCTTTTGCTGCGACGTCTCTGCGCCGGACAGGCAGCGCAATGTCTGCGTGCGCTCGGCCAGCTTGATCAGCACCACGCGGATGTCTTCCACCATCGCCAGCAACATCTTGCGCAGGCTCTCTACCTGCTGGCCATGTTCGTCCTTGTCACGGGCGTTGCCATGCAGTCCGGGCATTTCGCTGAATTGCTGGATCTGCTCCATGCGCGAAATGCCTTCGACCAGCGCTTTCACGGTTTCACCGAATTCCGCTTCCAGTTCTTCCGCCCAGTGTTCGTGATAATCCGGCAAGGCATGCAGCAGGGTGGCGATAATGGTTTCGCTGTCCATGTTCATGCCGACCAGAATGGAGGCCGCGCCCAGCGCATGTTCCAGCAGGGGCGTGCCGGTCAGCTCGCGATGGCCACGGTAAAACGATTCGGCGAGGGTGCAGGCGTGCCGGATTTTGTCGACTTCGAGCGGGGTGAAGAGGGCGGAAACCGCGCTGAGAAAAGTCTGGATATCCTTGCTTTCCTTGCTCGAAAGCGGGAGGTGTTTGTGATGTACGGAAACCATGCGGAATTATCGCACCAATGCCGCTTTTGGATAACTGTACGCAGTGTTGGCGATTATCGCGGGGCGTTATTGCGCACGCATCGCGGCAATCGATTCCCTGCGTTCCTCCAGCGCCATGCCGAGGACCGCGTTGGCAACAACGCCCGGTTCGTCGAGTTGCACCTGGTGCCCGCTGTGCAGGGCTGTGATCATGCGGCTGCGGGAAGAAAGTCCGGCCAGTTCATGTTGTTCCTCATGCCATGCGCGCTCGCGTTCATCGCCATCTTTCCCCGGGGGCCATTCCCGTTTTCCACGGGTAATCACGACGAGCGGAAGGTCACCGAGCGGTCTGGCTTGCAGTACCTCTTCCACGCTGTAGTTCAATGCCCGCAATTCACCGCGCGAGGTCACGAGTGATTTGGTATGCAGCAGATTGTCGTGCATGGCCGGCTGCGCTTCCGGCGGAAAGGAGGCCTCTTCCGGTTCGACGGGATGGATCATCATTATTTGATTGGCGGCGGCGAGCGAAGGCGTTTTGCCATCCTCGCTGCGGCGGAAGGGCAGGCTGTCCGGGTGCGAGGCTTCCACCAGCACCAGTCCGCTTACCTCATGCGGATAGGTACTGGCGAACAGCCGCATGGTCAGGCCGCCGAAGGAGTGGCCGACCAGCAGATAGGGCGGGTCGATGCCGGCCTTTTCCAGCAGGCTGTGCAATTCGGTGACGATATGCTGGCTGTCGCGCGGACGCGGCCCGGGGTCGCTCCAGCCATAACCCGCGCGGTCGTAGCTGCAAACACGTATATCCGGCTGCAGCAGGTTCTGCACGGCGGTCCAGTGTGTGGACCAGTCGCCCAGTCCGGCCTCGAGAATCACCGTCGGCCGGCCTTCGCCGCGGCAGTTGATGTGCAGCTTGAATCCGCCGATATCCACGCGCTTCCCGGGTGGCGGGACGTCGTAGTAGCTGTCGTCGGCCAAAGCGGCGGGCGTATGGGGCAGCAACGCCATCAGCAGGATGAGAAATAAACGCGACATGCTCGCGCTCCCCGATTGAATCCGATTGAAATTATGATCGCAATCGTGTTCGAATTGTTCCATACATCGATCAATTGGAGGCAGCGCCATGAATTCAATCCCATCCAGGACGCTGGCGCGTTGGCTGGTACTGATTTGCTGGTCGCTCGTCGCCGGTTCGGCCGCGGCCGCGGAACACGGCCTGCTATGGAAAATCGAATCCCCGGGCGTGGCGCCCAGCTATCTGTTCGGGACAATACACACCGACGACAACCGCGTGACCGATTTTTCTCCGGAACTCAAAACTGCCTTGCAGCAGTCCGGCAGCTTCATGATGGAAATCCTGCCGCAACAGGATTTTTCAGCTATTTTTCTAAAAGAGGGCAGCCTGCGCGATTGGCTGGATGCGAAGCAACTGAAGCAGATGCAAATATTGTCCGATGCAAACGCGATTCCCGAGGAAATGGCGCTGCGCATGAAGCCATGGCTGTTGGCAGCGATCTTTTCCCTGCCGCATCCACAATCGCCTTTTACGCAAGACATCCAGTTGTTCGGCATGGCGCAGAGCGAAGGAAAAACCGTGCTGGGGCTGGAAACTTCCGCGGAGCATTTCGGCGCGCTTGACGATATGCCGATTGCCGACCAGGTGACCTTGCTTACAGTCACGCTGGCCGATTCCCCTCAGAAAAAGGAGGCGGCTTACGACAAATTGATGGAAGCCTACCTGAGTCGGGATGTGGAACGCATTGCCGCTCTTGATGAAGAAAGTCTGGAAGCCGACGTACCTAAGGCCGTGTGGCAGGCGGCAAAGGAGCGCTTGCTGGATAGACGCAATGTGCGCATGGTGCAACGCATCGCGCAGCAGGTTGTAAAAGGTCCGGTATTCGTGGCTGTCGGTGCCGCGCATCTGGCCGGGGAAGGCGGGTTGATCGCGCGCTTGCGCCAGGCCGGCTTCAGGGTCGAGGCCGTGCAGTGAAGCCCAACGGGCTTTGACCGGCGCCGCTGGTTTTAGGCGCGATGACAAATGCGGTCATCGTGCTTATACTGGACCGACTGCCGCGTGTAGCGGGCAGGTCTCTGCGGATCACTCCGATCTTGTTTCCATGATGAGGGGGCAGCTTATGATCCAGCGCACGATACATATTCCCGATGGCGAGGCGCCGCATATTGTCGAGCGCCCGGATGGCTTCTACTGGCTGGACCCCGAGACCGAGATCGAGTTTGGGCCGTTTGCCACTGCGGACGAGGCCCTGGCCGATATGGAAGCAGCGCAGGCCAGCGCCGAGGCTGAAGACACGCTGGACGAAGCCGAGTCCGAGCTTGATTTGTCCGAATGGGTGGATCCCGACACTGGCGAGCCGGGTGAGGATACTTCTTTCAACTTCGAGGACTAGGCCATACGACTTCCAAGGCGGTTGCAGAGCGACCGCCTCGGCGTCACAAACATGTGTTTTGTTGCCCCGCTCAGGTTATGGCGATGCTGCGCCGCTTGGAGGCTTCCAGCTTTGGCAGGGTGATTTCGAGCAAACCGTCCTTCAGCACCGCTTTCGCTTTGGTCGAATCGACTGCGCCAGGCAGGGTGACCGAACGTGCGAAGGATGAGGAAGAGATTTCGTGACGGTGGTAGTCGCCTTTCTCTTCCCGGCTTTCCCTGCGGGAATGGCCTTTGATGGTCAGCAGGTTATCGGTCAGGGAAATATCCAGGTCTTTTTTTTCGACCCCGGGAATTTCCGCGCGAACCAGGATATCGTTGTCGCGGTCGACCACGTCCAGGTTGGGCATGCGAATGCCGCTATCTTCGAACATTCTTCCCAGCGCGGGGAACTCTTGCCAGCGTGCCATCGCCGGCCATCCCTGGCCGAAAAACCGGTCGAATGCCCGTTCCATGTCGGCGATAGGGTGTAGGTTGGAAAGCTTGGATTTGGCGGCACTCTTCCCACCCTCTACCGGGCTGATATGCTTCACTTTGGTATCCATGTTGTCTCCTTAAAGCTATAAGGCGATCCTTCCCGGTCTCGATGCTCAGTGCTTGATCGGGCGCAGGATGACGCACAGGTGTTGATGTCCGGAAAGGCCTACCTCATTGAAAAAAAGCCGGCTCAAAAAGTGGCCTCCATTGGGCGGCGCCACTTCAAAGCAGTGGCCGACGCGGGAGAGGAATTGCAGCTTTGGATTCAGCCGGCCCTGGGCTTTTAAAGGGATATTGGCTAGTTGCGGCAATAAGGTGGAAACATGACGCCACACCAGGGTTCCAGATCCGGTGCCCAATAATTGCCTGCAGGCGGGATTACAACTGCGGATCATGCCTTTCTCGTTGAGCGTCAGCACGACCAGGTCATCCTTCTCCCCATCGCTCGATTCTCGGGCGATGGCCAGGCGCGGTTTTTTTAGATGGGCAGTCATAAATACTGGCCTTTTTGCCAATTAAGGGAAACTTCTTTTTAAGCCTGGTGACAC
>CAMLDQ010000078.1 GCA_946478965.1 uncultured Methylobacillus sp.
CGATGGCCGGGGCCATGACGTTCCCGATAGCGCGGAGCATAAACCTCGTCATACCAGCGATCCTGGACGAAGTAAACCGGGCGGTTACATGCGCCGTAGCGGCCGCAGTAACTGCCCCACTGCCTGATCTGTCCAGGCGGGACATGCAGATAGACGGGTTGATAGACCACGCCATATGGGCGTGCGATGATAATTGGCTCCGGCTGCACCAGTACCGGACGCGGATAATCGCCGATGTCGATCTGGCCGTAGAACCCTGGCTGCCCAATGCTAACGGACACCCCGACGTCGGCGGCTTGGGCAGATTGCAATCCGCACAGCAAGCCCACGGCGGTGGCGGCAAGAAACAGCATCTTGGATGATTTCATGATGAACTCCTCTAGGTTTTAAGTATTAGCTCTTGATGGCCAGGCCATCTTTGACGGATTGCACGCCACTGACTCCAGCGGCAATCTCGACCGCGCGTTTGGCTTGGCTGGAAGTGTTGACAAAGCCGCTCAGGATGACAGCGCCTTTGTGGGTTTCGACACTGATCTTGAGGCCTTGCATTCCTTCCTCCTTGACGATTTCAGCCTTGACCATGGCCGTGATGGTGCTGTCGTCAAAATACTGGCCGATCCGTTCTTGCTGTGCCGCGCTTTTCACTTCCGAATATTCCGTCAGCGACAGCGAGCCATTCTTGTTGGCATCGGTCTGGGCAAACTTTCCGGCAATGTCCGGATCCTGCGCCGCCTCACTTGCGCTGAGTTTATGGTCGTGGTTCCGGTCCAGGCTGTTGAAAGCGCTGTACATCGGGCTTTGGTCGGCGATGTCCTGCGGGCCGCCCGCCCAGCTCAGCGGGATGGAGCACATGGTAGCCAGTGTCAGCGTGACCGCCAGCGTGCGAATAAGCGTCAATCCTTTGGTCCGTTGTGTTGGCATGATTTAGCCTCCTATCATTAATGAGCAAAACATGATTGCAGCCTGATAGTGGCAAGTTGCATGCCAATTATTTATTTCATAATAAAAACATTGTGTTACATATTTTCACGCAGGCTTTTAGGTGTGGATCGTGTCGCCATTAGGCGACGCTTTTTGCAATCTGGCTATCGGGTGCCGGGAAGGATGGGTTTCTGATGTCACCGATTGGCGACAATTTTTCTTAGAATTTATATAACTATATGATAAATAATAATAAAGTATGATGTCGTTGATTGGAGACAGCTCCTCCTGATGACTCTGGAAAAGCAAAACGGCGCTTGTAGCGCCGTTTTTTTGTCCCTTGCCGTGGATACGCCTATGGGCGATCCAGACTGCCCATGGACTTGGGATAGGTCACAATCCCCCAAGGCATTTCCTTGTCTCCGATATGCTTGGTTACTTCCAGCTTTTGCGTATCGATGACCAGAACCTCGTTGGATTTTCCGCAAGCCAGCAGAATGTTCTGGTCGTCAGGTGTAAAAGTGAAATGCCAGCAGCGATTGCCTGTCGGGATATCCTTGATTTTTTCAAGAGTCTTGGCGTCGAAAACCTGCAGCGCCTTTTGTCTCGAGGTGGCCACATACAGGCGCTTTCCGGCGCGGTCGAACGAAACGCCATAGGGCGAGTTGCCGGTGTCGATCGCCTTGACTGGATTAAGTTTGCTGTCCAGGACGAGCAGTTTGTTGGACATTTCCAGTGTCGTTACATAGGATTTTCCATCAGGTGCCAGCTTGATACCGCGTGGACGCTCGCCATATTTGGCGACCGAAACGCTTTTCAAGAGTTTGCCGGATTTGATGTCGTGCTCGGTGATGGAGTTATCCGATTCATTGGTCACGATCAGGTTCTTGCCGTCTTTTGAAAATTCCAGGCCTTCCGTTTCCGGCTTGCCGATGATTTCCTTGATGACCTTGCCTTGCTTGAGGTCCACGATCGCGATACGACCGGGAATCTTGTTATTGTCGTCATCTTCCTTGGCGGCTTCGGAGCCCGGTTTGGGAGGGGGGCCGCCTTCGGAGCTGGGCTCGTACGTTACGTAGGCCATGTCGCCATAGACGCGCACGAACTCTGGGTTCTTGCCGATTGCAATATGGCTGGCTTTACCAGTGGCGGTGTCGACGACGGAGATGTTGCCATCATCCTTGTTGGCGGTCACCAGCAGTTTGCCGTCTGCAGTAATGCCGATACCGCGCGGTCCTTTGGCTCCGATATCGACGGTGCCTTTGGGCTCCAGGGTGGCGAGATCGATTGTCGTGACTGCGCCATCCTGATTGGATACGTAGGCAATCCCTTTGTCCTCGGCAAACGATGCGGTTGTCACGGAAATACCAAGCGGTAACAGGGCAGTTGCCAACGCAAACTTCAGATGTCTTTGATTCATGCAGTCGTTCTCCATTGATTGGTTCGATTATCCGTGAGGATAGCGGTTAAAAGCGCCGCCGCCGCAGAGTGGCTGATTGGCGCCCACTACCCATTGAGTTCATGCGAGCCTGTAAGTTCCGGGCCGCACCTTAACATCTGCAAGTGCGACTGTCCATTGACGGTCGCTTTTCCCGATCGGATCGAAGAAAAATGGGGATTTTCAGGCAAAAAAAAGCGAACCGCCCGGGGTTGGAAAACGGCTCGCCTAAAGGGGGAGGGGAATTACGATGAGGCGTCAGGTGGAGATGACAACTCCTTGGGTGACCCTGACGTGATCACCCACGGCAAAAATGGGTTTGGCTAATTGAGGAATCACACGGCTGCTGCCGTTTTGCATGCGTACCTTGATCACAAAGCCGGGCTGGGCAGGCATAACGTCATCCCCATCATCCGATTCCAGGACATGGCCTGCATAAGGGCTGCCGCTGAGGCTGATGATGGTCAGCAGCATATCCCCATGGTTTTTCCTCAGCTGTTTTTGTGCGAGGTCGCCAGGCAAGTGCATTTGTTCGGCCAGGTCTTGCGCTTCCATATCGGCAGCGATACTGATGGATGCGACGATACCGCATACGTCGCACGCCCCCCCGCGCTCCGCGGAAACTGGCCAGGCCGGGATGATCCTGACCCGCTGCGGATCTGGGGTGTCCGACAGCCTTGAATGTGCCAGCGCAGTTGGTTGCATGCGCTGCCCGTGAGCCAGCGGTACCAAGGCAACGAACAAGGTCATGCCCAGTATGCCGAGCGCGGCAACGGCTGTGGACAATGCCGGGGCCTGCGGTTCCGGCTGGTAGTAACGTACAGATTTTCTACGCATGATGCCTCCCTGATCGTCGCGTTGGCGCTTGAGGTATGAGTAGGACGCCATCAGCTTTTGACGACCAGGCTGTTCTTGACGCTGACGACGCCCTCTACGCCGGACGTAATCTCGACAGCGCGTTTGACTTGGGCGGAACTATCGACGAAGCCACTCAGGATGACTTGCCCGTTGTGCGTTTGCACCTTGATTGCCAGCCCTTTCATGCCGGTATCCTTGAGCAATTCGGCTTTGACCTTGGCTGTAATCGTGCTGTCGTCGAGATAGGCCTCCACCCGCGCTTGCTGGAGCCCGCTTTTGAAGCTGCCATATTCTTCGGCATTCAAGGCATTGTCGCCGTCCTTGTCAGCCTTGGAAAAGTTGACGGCGATATCGCTGTCGCGCGCGGCTTCTTCGCGCGAGAGTTTGCCGTCGCTATTACGATCCAGGGCTTTGAATTCGGAGTACAAGGGAGGTTGCGACTGGTCTTCCTTCGTGCCGAATGCGTATGCGCTGCCAACTCCCGTCGACGCGATAACGGCAACGGTCATTATGGAAAGCAGCAGGCCATGCTTGGGAAGAAGTTTTCCATTGTTGGTTGTATTCATGATCATCTCCTCCGTCTTGATGAAGACGATGGGAGTACAGCAAGCCCTGTGCCAGAATAAATTTATTTAATTAATTCATATGGTTATATTTTTTTTGGTGAAATTTTCGCAGTGCAGCCTGTCTCCTCAAGGCGACACTAATCCGGTGGGTGGCGTAATTTTATGATTTGAAAGGAATTAATCTGTCGCCGTTTGGCGACGAATTAATCTTCGCGCTTGAATAGGGCGGGGGTCAGCTGGTGTCGATCCAGCAGCTTGTAAAACTCTGTCCGATTGCGTTGTGCCAGTCGAGCAGCCTGGGTCACATTGCCGTTGGTGGCCTTGAGCAGTCGTGCCAGATAGTCGCGCTCGAAGTTGCGGCGCGCCGTCTCGAAGGGAATAACGCCGCCGACATCCTCGCGCAAGGCTTTCTGTACCAGGGTCGCGGTAATCAATGGCGTGGTGCTGAGCACCACCGTTTGCTCGACAATATTCTGCAGCTGGCGCACATTGCCCGGCCAGGGAGCACTGATCAGCATTTCCATCGCCTCCGGTGCAAAACCATTGACCGGCTTGTCGTATTTGCTGCTGATGGATTGCAGGAAGTGATTGGCCAGGAGCGGGATGTCCTCGCGCCGCGAGGCGAGGGAGGGGAGTTCCAGACTGACGACATTGATACGATAGTACAAGTCTTCGCGGAAGGCTCCGGCCTTCATTTCCTCCGCAAGATCGCGATGGGTCGCCGAAATAATGCGGACGTTGACCGGAAGGCTGGCCGTAGAGCCCACCGGGCGTACGGTGCGTTCCTGCAGCGTACGCAGCAACTTCACCTGCAAGGTCAATGGCATATCGCCGATTTCATCGAGAAACAGCGTCCCGCCTTCAGCCGCCTGGAACAGGCCTTTGTGGTCACGTGTGGCCCCGGTAAACGATCCTTTGGTGTGTCCGAACAGTTCGGATTCCAACAGTGGCTCCGGAATTGCTCCGCAGTTGACGGCCACAAAAGGCTTGCCATGTCTTGGGCTGGCGCGATGAATGGCCTGGGCGAGCAATTCCTTGCCGGTACCGCTATCGCCGTGTATCAGTACGCTGGCACCGCTGGCCGCAGCGAGTTTGGCTTGCTGCAGCATGGTTTCGATAATGGGGCTGCGGCTGATGATGTCGCGTCGCCACGCCTCCGCATCGCCATCGCCCGTGCCGGTCTCGGGTTGTGTCAGGCGGAGTGCCGTGGCGACCTGTCGTAGCAACTCCTTGCTGTCGAAGGGCTTGGTCAGAAAGCCGAATACGCCACGCCGGGTCGCGTCCACCGCATCCGGGATGGAACCGTGAGCGGTGAGAATAATGACGGGCAGCGCGGGATCGTTGCGGTGCAGGGTATCGAACAGGGCAAGCCCGTCCATGCCGGGCATACGCAAGTCGGTAATGACCAGTTGAGGTTTATCCATGGTGGCCAGGGCCAGGGCCTCTTCAGCACTGGACGCTGTTTCCACCTGGTAGCGTGCAGCTTGCAGCCGCATGGAAATCAGTCGCACGATGTCGGCGTCGTCATCAACAACTAGAATCTTGTAAGCGGGTTCCATCATTTCGGTTTTAATTGGTCACGGTCTGTCAGTGCTTTTTCGATGTTTTTCAATTCATCCAGCTTCTGCTGCAGGGCATCGGCTCTTTTCTGTTCGTCAGCGGCTTTCTGAGCCAGTTTTCCTGCGTTTTCCTCAAGCTTTACGCGGTCATTTGCATAATCCCTGAGCAGGCCCGCAAGCGACTTCGTTGCCGCACCGGCCTGTTCGTCATGCAGTACATCTTCCAGTAAAACCAGCGCCCGGTTATTGTCGCGTACCCGGCTCGATGGCAGGGCCAGCATGATGGCGGTACGCATTCGGTTGGCCAGAGAGTCCTTGTTGCGATTTAGCGACAGGCTGGTCGTGGCAAACTCCTTTTTCTGCTCTTCCGCCGACATGGCCGCGAACCGCTGAGTGAACGCCAGGTAGTCGATATCCGGCTTTGAGGCGGATACCAGCGGGGTTGGTGGGGTCGCTGGCCTGGATGCGACCTGCGCACAGCCGCCGAGGACAATAGCTGTTAAGCAAAAAACGGGCCAGTGGAATATCAGTTTCATATTGCAGTACCTTGTCGGTAAGGAAGCGTCACCCGGAATACGGCCCCCCGTTCGGAGGGAACCAATTGAATTTGACCACCATGCGCCTCGACATACTCGCGGGCGATGGACAAGCCGAGACCGCTGCCGGTAATGTGGCTCTCGTAGTTGCCGCTGCCGCGGTAAAATGGCTCGAACAGATGCTCGCGTTCTTCGGGCATGATCCCGGGGCCGCTGTCGGCCACCTCCAGAATCACCCCTGTCTGACCATGCTGCAGGCGGAGCGTAATGCTGCCGCCCTTGGGCGTGTATTTAATGGCATTGGAGACCAGGTTGTCGATGACGGTGACGACCTTCTCCCGGTCGGCCTCGATGCTGGCCTCGGCCAATGCGGTGGCAATCTGGATCTGCTTGGCGTCTATGGTCAGCCTGTAGGCGGCAAGCGCTTGCTCGACGAGAGGCTTGCATGCCAGCGTTTCCAGCGTGAGCACCGGTTTCTGAAATTCCACGGCCGTGTAGTTGAGCAGGTTTTCTATCATGCGCTGCAGGCGCAAACCGTTCTCGCGCAGAATGACGGCAATTTCGCGGTGTTGCGGTGACAACGTGCCTCCCACCTCTTCGGATAGTAGCTCGCTGCCCTCGCGAATCGAGGTCAGCGGCGTCTTGAGTTCGTGCGATACGTTGCGCAGGAAGCGCTTTTTCTGTTCCTCCAGATCGTTCAATTGCTGCCGCAGCCAATCAAGCCGCTCGCCCAGATGCCGCAGATCGCCTGGGCCGTCGATCACAATGGGGTCCTGGTATTCGCCGCGGCCGAGTTTGCGGATGGCGGCTTCCATGCGCCGGATCGGGCGGCTCAGCAGAAAAGCGATCGCTACGGCGACGAGGACCGTGACAGGGACCAAGGGCAGCGTTTGCCACAGCAGCATGTTCTGTGCACGTTCGGCCTCTGCCGCCAGAATGGAGGATTCGCGGTCGATTAATTGATTGTTGGCATCGAGGATATCCTTGGCCAATCCCGAGAGTTCGTAGAACTGTCCGACGATGACCGGTGCGTCGGCTTGCGTCGGGCCTGCGACGATCGCGGCGGATAGGCGCTCTTCCTGCGCGCTGACCTTCCGTAACTCTTTGCGCAAGGTGTCGTCGAGCGGCAGCTTCGAGAGCTCTTGCACGGTAGACAGGAATTTCTGGTGGGCGATGCCGTAGTTTTCCAGCAAGGAGGCATCGCCCAGTACAAGGTACTGACGCACGCTACGTTCCATGGTAGTCAGTTGTTCCGTCAGCATGCGGCTGGAACGGGTGGCTTCCACGGCCTGGTACACGGTCTTGCGGCTTTGTTCCGCCAGCCGGTCGAGATAAAGCGCGGCATTGGCGAAGGCGAACAGCAACGGCAGCATCGTCAGGGCGAAGCCGATCAGCAGCAGTTTGAGAAAAGAATTTGGGTAGAGGGTGCGTAAACGTCTCATGGCGAAATCGAGGGCTTATAATTTCGGCTGTTGAATCCGGATGATCATGTCTATGCCTTGCCTTTCCGTCATCGCCGCGGTTGCCCGCAATCGTACCATCGGCCTCGATAATACCCTGCCGTGGCATTTACCCGAGGATCTCAAGCACTTCCGCAACCTGACGATGGGGCATCATATCATCATGGGGCGCAAGACATACGAGTCGTTGGGACGCCTGTTGCCGGGGCGCACCACGGTGATCGTCAGCCGCCAGCCAGGCTATCGGGTCGCGGGCGCAATCACGGCATCATCCCTTCCGGAAGCCGTAGCTGCTTGTGGAGCGGACGAGGAAGTCTTCGTGATCGGCGGTGCCGAACTCTACCGCGAGGCGCTGGCGCTGGCCGACCGGCTCTATCTCACCGAAGTGCATGCGGAATTTGCCGGGGATGCGTTCTTTCCCGAGTATGACCGCCATACCTGGCACGAAACCAGTCGCGAGTCCCACACCAGTAGTGCCGGACTCGCGTTTAGTTTTGTCGCTTACCGTCGTCAGTCCTGTGCGACGCAGTCTACATAGTATTTGGCGTTATCGCCTTTGACGAGGCCGTGGATATCGGTCTCGAAGCCGGGGAAGCGCGCATTGAATTCGCGTGCGAATTTGAGGTAGTTGACGATAGTGCGGTTGAAACGTTCCCCCGGGATCAGCAGTGGGATGCCGGGCGGGTAGGGCGTCAGCAGCACCGCGGTGATACGGTCTTCGAGCGCGTCGATTTCCACGCGCTCGATATTCTTGTGCGCCATGCGCGCGAAGGCGTCCGCCGGTTTCATCGCCGGGATCATGTCGGACAAATACATTTCAGTCGTCAGGCGGGCGACATCGTTGGCCTTGTAGACGCTGTGAATCTCCGTGCATAGGTCGCGCAGGCCGATTTTTTCGTAACGCGGGCACTTGGCGACAAATTCCGGCAGCACACGCCAGCATGGCTGGTTCTTGTCGTAATCGTCCTTGAACTGCTGCAGCGCGGCTACCATGGTGTTCCAGCGGCCCTTGGTGATGCCGATGGTGAACATGATGAAGAAAGAATAGAGGCCGGTTTTCTCGACGATGACGCCGTGTTCTGCCAGATATTTGGTGACGATGGCGGCAGGGATGCCGAATTCGTCCGAGAATTCGCCTTCCACATCGAGGCCCGGGGTAATGATGGTGGCCTTGATCGGGTCCAGCATGTTGAAGCCCGGCGCGAGGTTGCCGAAGCCGTGCCAGCGTTCGCCCGCCTTGAGCATCCAGGCTGCGCGCTCTTCAATGCCCTCTTCGGAGAGGTCGTTCGGACCCCATACCTTGAACCACCAGTCGGCGCCCCATTCCACCTCGACCTTGCGCATTGCACGTCGGAAATCCAGTGCTTCGGCGATGGATTCCTCCACCAGCGCGGTACCGCCCGGCGCTTCCATCATCGCTGCTGCGACGTCGCAGGACGCAATGATGGAGTACTGCGGGCTGGTGGAAGTGTGCATCAGGTAGGCTTCGTTGAAAACGTCGCGATCGAGTTTGCAGTTCTCCGCATCCTGCACCAGGATCTGCGAGGCCTGTGAAAGCCCGGCTAGCAGTTTGTGCGTGGACTGCGTGGAGAACACCATGGATTCCTTGCAGCGCGGGCGTCCTTCTCCGATGGCATGGTAGTCACCATAGAAGTCGTGGAACGCCGCGTGCGGCAGCCAGGCTTCGTCGAAATGCAGGGTGTCGATCTTGCCATCGAGCATTTCCTTGATTTCCTCGACGTTGTAGATGACGCCGTCGTAGGTGGACTGGGTGATGGTCAGCACGCGCGGCTTGGCATTCTTGTCCTTGGCGAACGGGTTGCGTGCGATCTTCTTCTGGATGTTCTCCCAGGCGAATTCTTCCTTCGGAATCGGCCCAATGATGCCGAAGTGATTGCGCGTCGGCATCAGAAACACGGGAATCGCCCCGGTCATGATGATGGAATGCAGCACCGACTTATGACAATTCCGGTCCACCACGACGATGTCGCCGGGGGCTACGGTCGAGTGCCAGACGATCTTGTTGGAGGTCGAGGTGCCGTTGGTGACGAAG
>CAMLDQ010000079.1 GCA_946478965.1 uncultured Methylobacillus sp.
TCCCAGGACACCTTGGCCCCGGCGGCAACTGCCGAGCCGCAGAAGGTCGCGGCCACCAGGGCGGCAATAATGGTCTGACGGGAATTGAACCGGATTGAATGCATTGTTCTTTCGTCTCCTATGAATTGGTGTCGCTACGTGCCCGAACACCGGGCCTCCCCATCCGTCTCGACAGGTCAGGCCAGTATAGGAACGCCCCAAGCCATGGTCTCGGGAGCACCGCCCCGGCAAATGCGGAATTCTTCCCGGTGCTGTCGGGCATATTGCCCAACCGGACAGATTCCCGATTGAGTGCCGTGGCACCGCCAAATGGCCAAAGCCTTGAAGCGCATCAGGAGCCGCCAGGGCAAAAAAAACGCCCTCCGAAGAGGGCGCAGGAGACAGGAAACCAGGGAATGTTTCCAGAGAGTTATCGTCCAGCCGGTTTGCCGAATTCGTAGCGCACACCGACCCAGGCCGCGCGGGGAGCACCAGGCGCCACCAGCGCGGCGAAATCGTTGTCGCCGCCCATGAAGGCCCCGTTGGCGGTGAAGTAGGTTTCACCCAGCATGCCGCCGGTGTAATACCGCTTGTCGAACAGATTATTGACCTTGGCAAACACCTGCCAGCCGGTATTGCCGAAGTTATAGCGGGTATCCATGTTGACCACGGCAAAGCCGCGCACCTTGGCACCCGCGCCCTGGTGATCGTTGTTCTCGTTGCCGTGTGAATACTGGCTGGAGAAGGCGACGATGTTGGCACCGATGGCCCACTGCGGTAGCGCCTCCCACTCGCCGCGCAACTTCAGTTGATGACGCGGGATACCGGGAATGGAGTCCCCCTTGCCGACAAGAATCGTATCTCCTTCGCCATCGCTGCTGGTATCCACAGCACTGGAATTGACGTCATTGGCGATAGCGAAATTGGACTGGAAGGTGGCCTTGATATAGCTGTAACCGGCAAACCAGCGGAACTTCCCCCATTCGCCGTTCAAGCCAAAATCGGCCCCTTGCCGGCGCGTCTTGCCGACGTTGGAAAAGTAGCCGGCCCCCGTGGAATTGGCGGCGATGAACTGGATATCGTCGCTATTCTCGGTACGGTACAGGCTGATGTTATAGCCGATGTCGCTCGTCAGCTTGCCACGCACGCCGCCTTCAAAGGTCTTGGAAACCACCATGTCGAGCGGCGGATCGCCAGCCATGGCGTTGGGCAGCTTGCAAGGCTGGGCCGGGTTGGCACAGCCCAGTTCGATCGCTGTTGGTGCACGGCTGCCTTCGTTATAGCTGGCATAGAACGACAATGTCTTGGTCGGCGTAATAGCCAAGCCAATTGCCGGGTTGAAGCGCCGGAAATCATGGTTGCCGGTCAGTGACGCCGGATCGCTGGCGTCGGGAATCAGCCGGTCACGGTTCTCCACCCGGGTGTAGTTGTAGCGCCCCGACAGGGTCAGGTGATAGACATCATTGAACGAAAAGGTCTCGGTCGCGAACAGGCTCCAGGTCCGGTTCACCCCACGCAGATCCACTTCGGCCTCGTCGCCGAACACGCCGATGCCATCGATGCCGCGGCCGCCATTGATGGTGCCGAACTCGGTAGATTGCTGGAAATCGCTCCGGCTGCGGTCATAGCCCAGCCCGGCGATGAACAGGTTCTTGTGGCCCAGCAAGTCCTGGTTGAAATTGATCTGCCCGGTAACGCCATAGCCGATGCGCCGGGATTTGCTGCGATTAAGTGCTCCGCCACAGGAAATCTCAGCGTCGCCCTCGTTCGCGCCAGGCACGCAATTGCTCAGATTAAAAGCGGCATCATCCGGGTTGATGTCATCATTGATATCGCCATTCAGGGTTCGGGTACGCACGTTGCGGTAGTAGGCATTGACGCTGAGCATGGTGGCATCATCAAACCAGTGGCTTCCGTTGAAATTAAGGAAGGCCATCTTGTTAACCGTCTGATCCGGCTTGGTATTGATTGTGTTCCACCCCTGGGTGCTCAGAAACTCCCTTTGCACCAGGCCATTGCCGACGAGGTTGTTATCGGCCAGCGACATGGTCAGGCTGAGATCGGTTGCTTCGTTTCGCCAGCCCAATTGACCAAACATCTGGCGCACTTTGGAGGGCGACGCATCGCGCCAGCCGTCTTCATCGAAATAGTTACCGGCCAGGAAATAGTCCACGCCATTGGCTGCCACGCCGCCATACTCGGCCTGCGTGTTGTAGCGCCCCCAGGAACCACCGGAGAATTCCACGGCGCCACCCCGGTGCGTATAGCCGCGCTTGGTCTGCATTGAAATGGCACCACCCAGCGTATTGAGGCCGAACATCGGGTTGGACCCAGGCATCAGCGACATGTTGGCCAGTGCGTTCATCGGGATCAGGTCCCAGCTCACCACGTCACCGAACGCTTCATTGATGCGTACGCCATCCTGGTACACCGACAGGCCCTGCGGCGTGCCAAGCAACGGCGAGGCCGCGAAGCCGCGGAAATTGACATTGGGCTGAAACGGATTGCCCTGGGTTTCATTGACGTTCACGCCCGTCATGTTCTGCGCCATGAAGTCTGCGATGGTCAGACTGCGCTGCTCTTCCAGGGCCTTGCCCTTGACCGTCTGCACATTGGCCGGCACCTTTTCAACCGGCAAACCAATACCGTACAGCGGTGTAGTGCCGACGATCTCGACCGTCGGCAACAAGGCTGCCGGCTCCGCGCCGACCCCTTGATAAGCAGCCATTACCGCCAGCGCCAGCCAGCGCGGACGAAAGCGCGAGCCCCCGCCCCCCGCAGCGAAATGCAACTTCATATAGTCTCCGAAAACCTTGGGAATAATTAGGTATGCCAATTTTCCAGGAATCCCGGCCCTGAATCCCGGGAAATCTTCCCGCCGTTCGGATATCCGCATAACAATGTGGTCCGGGAGCACCGATTCAGACAGCCCGGGATGGCAAGATTGCTACGATCACATTGACCAGCGCACTTGGTACTTGCGACCAAACCGATTCGCGACCGGGTATAAAAACTGCTGGATAAATACTTTCAACTTTTGCAAACCCCTCCCACGTGGATCTCAGAAGACGTCTGGTCGGTTATCTTGGCGCCCTGCTCGCCGGCTTGTTCCTGATGGCACTGCTCGTAAACCTCTACTCGCTACGTAGCGACATCAATGCAGAGGTTGCCGCCTCGGAACGACTGGCGAAAATCCTGCTGGATGCCAGCAGTCTGGATCACCACCAACCACCAGAAGAGGCACTAGCGCGCCTGCGTGCACTGATTGATAGCGCCCCGTTGCGCCACTTGCGCATTTCGGTCGAAGAACCCGATGGCCCGGCGCCCACCGATGCAAGCTTCATTCAGCTTGCCCAGATGCTGGGCATCACGCCGCCGCAAAGCCCGGTCAAGCAGGTCAAACTGGGTCAGCAAACACTGTATATCGCCCCCAACCCCGGCTCGGAAATCGACGAACGCCTGGGTGACACCGTTCGCCTGTGCATCACCTTGTTGCTCTTTTCTGGAGCGACACTTCTGGTCGCCTGGTGGTCTGCCGACCGGGCCCTGGCGCCGGTACGCGAACTGGAGGCCGGCCTGCAACGACTGGCCGACGGCGAGCCAGATGCCGCCTTGCCCCCATTCGATCTGCGGGAATTTAGGCAGGTGGCCGGCGCCATCGACCAACTGGCATCGGCGCTCAACAGCTCCCGGGCAGCGCAAAAACAACTGGCCAGACAATTGATCCAGGTTCAGGAAGAAGAGCGCCGGACCTTGGCAAGGGAATTGCATGATGAGACCGGTCAAACGCTGACTGCCATCGGTGTGACGGCAGCATTTCTCGAACGCAATGCCGGCACGCTCGACAGCCAACGGATTGTCGAATGCGCTCAGGAACTGCGGCGTGACGTGCGGACCAATGGCGAGCAGCTACGCGTAATGCTCAAGCGACTACGCCCTCATGGCATGGATGCCGAGGGCGTTGCCGGGGCATTGCGCGAACTGATTGCCAGTTGGCAGCAGCGGGATGTCGGTATCGATTTTCGATTGGAGATTCCTGCCCGGCTGCCGGCAATGAGAGAGGAACAGGCATTGGTGTTGTATCGCGTTGTTCAGGAAGCCCTGACCAACGCCGTGCGCCATAGCGAGGCACGCCACTGCATCGTAAGGATTCATGCGGAGAATGGAAATTTGCACCTGCAGATTGACGACGACGGCAAGGGACTGCCCAGCGCAGGGGAAACCCGACGCGGCGGCCTGTTGGGCATAGAAGAACGTCTGGAAATGGTGCAAGGACGATTGGAACTGCAAACCGGGCAACCGACCGGCCTGCATCTGCGAGTTGTTTTGCCCTTGAACGAGGCACAGGAGAAGGAAGCATGATTCGTGTAATTCTGGTCGATGACCACGCCGTGGTACGTACGGGATATCACCGCTTGCTTGATGCCGAGCCGGGGATTCAGGTAATCGGCGAGGCTGCCACCGCCGACGAGGCAAATGCACTGGTGGTGCGCGTCGAGCCCGACGTAGCGCTGGTTGACCTCAGCCTCAAGGGCAGCAGCGGCATAGAAGCGATACGCGGCATGCTCGCCAGGCACCCACGGTTGAGGGTATTGGTTCTCTCGATGCATGACAGCGCCGGCCATGTGACCCAGGCGCTGCGCAGCGGTGCCCACGGCTACCTGACAAAATACTGCGAACCGGATGACGTGATCAGCGGCATCCGGCGCATCGCAGCCGGCAAGCGAGTCTTTTCCCCCGAAATTGCCGAAGTACTGGCCCGCGAAGCCATCGAAGGCGATGCCCCACTGGCCAACCTAACCCCGCGCGAATTCGAGGTCCTGCGCATGCTGGTACAGGGCGAATCGGCAGGCGACATCGCCAATTCCATGCATCTCTCACCCAAGACCGTCCTCAACTATCTTTCGCTGATTCGCCAGAAGCTGGATGCCGACAGCGACTTCAAACTGTTGCACCTGGCAGCACGCCACGGATTGGTGGACATCAGCAGTACAATTGAGGCATAAGGATTACAACGATTTATCGTCCGGAATACCGATTCCCTTCGGGTCCGGAAAACCACTTCAACAACCGCTCATCAGGAGGAAAGCAATGTTTAAAAACCGAATTCTCGTCAGCCTGCTGGCTTGCAGCCTGTTCAGCCCGCTCGCCATGGCCGATGCCAAAAAAGACACCGAAATGCTCAAGCTGGCCACCACCAGCGGCTGCATGACCTGCCACAGCATCGAAACTGGCAAGCCGGGCCCGGATGGCATGAAGCCGATCGGCCCCGCTTGGAGCGATGTTGCCAAGCAGTATAAGGGCAAGCCTGGCGCTTCCGAATTCCTTACCCGCGTCGTTCTGGAAGGCTCCAATCCCTACAGCAGCCACTGGAAGGGCAAGGTTAGCGGTCTCTCCATGCCGCCCAACGCTGTCGCCATTACCGAAGGCAACGCACGCCAGCTGGTCAATTGGATCCTGGCCATGTAATTCCGGCCAATGCCAGAACAACCAACCGGCCCAGGTGGCCGGTTTTTTTATGCCCAACCCACTTGAAGCAACAATCCTGTGCTCCAGTGCTGAACAGATGTTCCGGATTTGACCAAGAACAGGCACGAACAAGGCAAATGCACCGCCCTAACAAAAACAACATGCAATTGATTAATATAAACTTTTTCAGAAAACGACAAATCCGGAATAGCTGGCACACGGCGTGCACTCTTTATGGCAAAGAAACGACAGATATCAGCGCCAAACCGTGCCAACCACCTGTCAAGCAAGCATTTTTCTGAACCACAACCAGGAAGATTGAATACATACATGCTTTACGCCTCGCCCGGCGCCGCCAGTAATCGGCATTAGCCAGATTCAGCGTCGCCCAGAGGATCAGCTTGAAACCGAATTGATGACGCCCAGACAGGTCTGAGCCGCGATGTAAGCGGCGGCCCTGAGGAACGAACAAAAAAATGGGCGCATCTAACCCTGCATCTCCTCCACTGGCCCATAAGTTTGCGGGCAACTCTTAGGGGGCGGGCAACCGCCCCCCTTTTTCTGGAGACACGATGAACGAGCATGTCAACCAAAGCGCCAGCGGGTTCGTTTTTACTCCTGAAACGCAGACATGGCTTGGAGTTGATGTTTTAACAGTTGGGCAGTCGTTTCACCAACTGCGATTCACCTAGCAACCTGAAAATGGCTACCATAAAGCCCAGGCTCCGTTATTGAATGGGCTAACTGCAGATAGCCAGATTTTTCTGAACAAACCAAAGGAAGGCAAATGAAAAAGCAAATCACCACCGCCCTGTTCGCCGTTGCCACATTCGCCATCGCCGCATCGGCCCATGCCGCCGACGGCGAGGCCATCGTCAAGAAGGCGCGCTGCGTAGCCTGCCACGCCGTTGACGCCAAGCGCGTCGGCCCCGCCTACAAGGACGTTGCCACCAAGTACAAGGGCGACGCCAAGGCCCCGGCAGCCCTATTCGAGAAAGTCCGTCACGGTGGTTCTGGTAACTGGGGCAACGTCCCGATGATCCCGCACGGCGAAGACAAGATCAGCAACGACGACCTGCACGAAGCCATCACTTGGATCCTGTCGCTGCATTGATTGCTGCCAGCTGATCGATAGATCAGCGCAATAAAAAACCGCAATCCAAGGATTGCGGTTTTTTTGTATCCCGGCCAAGCCGAGCATGGCATTTGACTATGACTTTAGTCGGGCAAACTGCTCAACCACTGCTTCGTTGCGAAACAGTGCGCTTAATAATTAAACACCACCCCCGGGAAGCATGCGACGCAGGGTCCCGTCACCTTTGATGGCATGCTTGATTGCTCCGGCGACATGCAGAGCCACCAGCCCCGCTCCGCCCCAGACGAATACCTGATGGGCGAGCTTGAATACTGCGTTGATACCCTCGTCCGGCCACCCTGCCTTGATGATCTCGAATCCGAAGAACTTGAGCGGGTAGGTTCCGAACGACGACGCCAAATAGGCCGACAGTGGCGCACACAGCAGAAAGATGTACAGCAGACGATGCGTTAATTGCGCAACCTTGACTTCCCAACCCTGACCTAGCGGCGCGGGCGCCGGGCTGCGGTGACGCCAGCCAAGGCGAATCACGACCAGGAGCAAGGCCATAAGTCCCATCGATTTGTGCAACCCGTAGACAGCCGTGCGCTCCGCACCCTTGGGCATGTCGACCATCGTCCAGCCAAGCCAGAGCAACCAGAGCACGATGGCCGCCTGAACCCAATGCAGAATAATTGCCGGCAGGGAGTAACGCTGAAGATTCATCGAAGCACAACTCCCGTGAACCATGAGCCGATATCGAGAAGACTCGCCATATTGCGGCGACCGTCAAAAAAAGAAACCTGCCGGAACAACGAATCAACCGCTGTTCCGGCAGAGATCGCCGGCTTCTTCAAGCCCCTGACCGGAGACAAACTCATCTCAGGCCGGGGAATAGGTGATGCCATGGCGCTTGAAGATGGCGGCAACGGTGCCGTCTTCCTTCAAATGAGCCAGAACCTCGGCAATTGCTTGAGCCAGTTCCATTTCCTCGGCCTTGACCGCCATGCCAACCGGCCAGCTATCAACCTTGAGTTCGGCAAACTTCTGGTCCTCGACAACGAACTTCGACTGCTTTCCGAGAGCAGCTTCGAGTTCGCCACGGGATGCCAATACCGCGGAGATCGATCCGTCTTCCAAGGCCTTGGCGGCTTCGGCGACCGTCTTGAAATGCACGACGTTTTCACGCAAGCGGCCGTTCATGGCCGAGAGCAGGAAAGCATCGGGCAAGGTCGCAATTTCGACCCCTACCTTTTCGCGCGTAAAGACCTCGAGGGCAACGACTGCCGACCCCGACAGCGCATTCGGAATCCGTTCCGGATTGCGTGCCAGCGCCAGCGTTTCGCGATGATAGGGCCCGAAGATGCGAACCTTGTCATTGGTCTTGGCCAGATGCTGATCGACCGGCACATGCATCATCACGTCTGCCGGTTGGGTGCCCAGGTAATGGCCCTTCCAGACCATGTTCCGCAAGTCGTCATTCATGTCCTCGTCGGCATTGAAACCGACGACTTCCGGGAGCAGCCCGAGCTTTTCAGCAATGGCGCGGCCGATATCGGCGTCGATGCCCTTGCCCTCGCTCGAATAAGGCAGGAAGTTGTTATAGACGGCGATGCGCAGGCGGCCACGCTGACGGACCGACTCAGGAATCTCCGCGACAGCAGGCAAGGCTGCGGCCATGGGCAACGCAGCCAGCGCTTTCAACCAGAAACGACGATTACTCTTCATGTACGGTTTCAAGGTAAGAACGGATAGCCCACATGGCTTCCTGGCTCAGGGTATGTTCGAACGGGGGCATGTAAACACGGCCGTCACGCACCGAACCCTTGCGGATGCGTTGCAGGAAGATTTCGTCGCCGTCATCGCCCAGCGGCAGGTAGCGCAGATCGGGAGCGATGCCGCCGGAGATGGCTTCCAGGCCATGGCAGCGGGCGCAGTTCTGGTTGTAGGCGGAGCTGCCGATGCGGATTGCCGTCTTGTCCTTGCGATAAGGATTGCTCTTCAGAAAATCGGCACCCAGGTCTTTCAGACCCGTGGTATCGACAGCTTGCGGCGTCACATCACCGTGAGCGAAAACCTGCGGAGCGGCCACGCTGATGAAAAGAGCTGCCGCAACAGCACCGAGGTGTCGGAAGGGATGTTTCACAATGTCTCCTTTGATAGGTAAGGGTTGCTACTAAGCCTGCACTGCACTGCAAGCGTTGTGCCAGGTAAGCCTGACAGATTATCAAAACAATTTCCGGAAAGCCATTTGAGCATAGAAGGAAAAACGCGACAGTTCCGCGACCAGTTGACCTAAGTCGATTTAGCCAAAAAGCTGCCACCGTTTGCTCCATTGCTTCCAAAAAGCACATGTGCTACGTTATGGAACACTAGAACAAACATAATGATTCATTCTGGAGGAGAGATGGGTAGTCTGCAAATCTTGGCCGATGCACATGGTCAGCGACTGGAACAGGCCCGACAGCTGTTCTTTGACCAAGGCGCCTTGCCGGAAGGCCTGGTCGACCCGTTGATCATCCGTTCGTGGGAACGTTGCCGCCGGCTTGGCCTGACGGGGACGACCATGATGCCGGAAACGGACGTGCTGAGCGCCCCCTCCCTGAAGAACGAGCAGGAGCGCAGCCATTTCCTGCTCTCGCAGGGACGTCCGATCCTCGAACATATCTATGACCAGATTCGCGAATCCGGGAGCATGGTCATTCTGGCCAACGCCAACGGATTGTTGCTCGAAACGGTCGGCGATCCGGATTTTGTCGATCGCGCCGACCGCGTCGCGCTCTCGGCGGGCGCCTCGTGGGACGAAACCCTGCGCGGCACCAATGCCATCGG
>CAMLDQ010000080.1 GCA_946478965.1 uncultured Methylobacillus sp.
CTGCGCCTGCTCGGCACCGTGGGCGAGCCGATCAACCCGGAAGCCTGGATGTGGTACTTCGATGTCGTCGGCCAGGGCCGCTGCCCGATCGCCGACACCTGGTGGCAGACCGAAACCGGCGCGCACATGATCGCCCCGCTACCGGGCGCCGTCGCGACCAAGCCCGGCTCCTGCACACTGCCCTTGCCCGGCATCCTGGTCGACGTGGTGCATGAGGACGGCAGCCCGGTCAACAGTACCGAAGGCGGCCTGCTGGTGATCAAGAAGCCGTGGCCGTCGATGATACGCACCATCTGGGGCAACCCGGACCGCTTCCAGCGCGGCTACTTCCCCGACACCCTGCCTGGCTACTACCTGGCCGGCGACTCCGCGCACAAGGATACGGACGGTTACTTCTGGATCATGGGCCGCATCGACGACGTCCTGAACGTCTCCGGCCACCGCCTCGGCACCATGGAAATCGAATCCGCGCTGGTGGCGAATCCGCTGGTGGCAGAAGCTGCCGTAGTCGGCAAGCCGCACGACATCAAGGGCGAGTCCATCGTGGCCTATGTGGTGCTGAAAGGCGCGCGACCGCAAGGCGAGGAAGCGAAGCAGATCGTCGCGCAGTTGCGCGACTGGGTGGGCAAGGAAATCGGCCCCATCGCCAAGCCGGACGAAATACGTTTCGGGGAGAACCTGCCCAAGACCCGCTCCGGCAAGATCATGCGCCGCCTGCTGCGTTCGCTGGCCAAGGGCGAGGAGATCACCTCGGATGTCTCCACGCTCGACAATCCGGCCATCCTGGAACAATTGAAACAGGCGGTTTCCTGAACCTCGAACGGCACGCCGGGTCAGACCGAACGTAAATGATGGTGTTCTGCAACAATCCGCAACTAGAATTCGGTCGATGATAAAAAAATCACTGGTCTGGCTCTACAGCACGACCACTTATATCCTTTGGGCAAGCATCATCCTGGTTGCAGCGGTGGTACTCAGCCTGCGTTATCTGGTCCTGCCCCATATCGAGGAATACAAGGACCGGATCGCGCAGGAACTGAGCCGTACGGCCGGCCAGAAAATCACGATAGGCGGCATCAAGGCGGGTTGGGACGGCATGAATCCCTATCTCGACCTGCGCCAGGTCGATCTCTATGACGCGCGAAACCGCGTGGCGCTGTCGCTCGACCACATCGAAACCAGCCTGTCATGGCTCAGCCTGCCGCTGGGCGAACCACGCCTGGCTTCGCTCATCATCCATCAGCCGCGCCTCACTGTGCGCCGCGAAGCAGACGGCACACTCTACGTTGCCGGCATTTCGATGAGCGGCCCGAGCCGACCGGAGTTCCCAAACTGGCTGCTGCGTCAATCGCGCGTCGACATTGTCGACGCTTCCGTCGTCTGGCAAGACGACCTGCGCAAGGCGCCACCGCTGTCGCTGGAAAAGCTGACGCTGCAAATATTCAATCCGCCCTGGGAGAGGTTTCTCGGCCGGCACCGCTTCGGATTGCGCGCCACCCCATCGGTCGGCGCCTCGCAGCCGATCGATGTGCGCGGGGATATCTACGGCGCCGATGTAGCCCATCCCGAAAAATGGCACGGCACGCTCTATGCCAAAGCGGAAGGCACCGAAATCGCCTCCTGGCGCACCTGGATTCCGCTACCGGACAACGTGCGGCAAGGTTTCGGAGCGGCTCAGGTATGGCTGGATTTTGCCGACGGGCGCGCGGAACAGGCGACCGCCGATGTGGTACTGGCCAACGTCCGGATGCCGCTCGCGGCCAGTGCGCCGGAAACCACCTTCCGTAGCCTCAGCGCCCGGCTCTCCTGGAAGCATCTGCCCGACGGGCAGGAGTTTCGTGCCGACCAGGTCCGGCTGACCTCGGACGACTTGCAGATGCGGGACGGCAAACTGCGCCTGCGCAATCGCAACGTCGCCGGCAAGGAACTGGCCGATGGCAGCATCCGCCTCGACGACATCAACCTGGAGCACCTGGTCGCCTTCGCCAGGAATTTCCCCTTGAGCGAGGAAAACCAGCAGGCCATCGCCACAATCGCGCCTAAAGGGCGCTTGCGGCATTTCGAACTGGACTGGGACGGCACTTCTTCGGCAATTCAGGCTTTCGGGCTGCGCAGCCAGTTCAGCCAGCTCAGCATGAATGCCTATCGCGGCATTCCCGGCTTCACCAACCTCGCCGGCTCGGTGGATGCCACGCAAGCCGGCGGCACATTGACAGTCTCTGCCGAGAATACCGCACTGGATCTCAAGGATGTCCTGCGCTGGCCGATCCCGGTGAATAAACTGAGCGGCCAGGCAAACTGGAAAAACCATGACGGCGCGCTGGAAGTCAAAGTCTCCAACCTCGCCATCGCCAGCCCCCACATTACCGGTACCGTCAATGCCGATTACCGTTATGCCGGCAAGGGCAGCGGCACGCTCGACCTGACCGGGAAATTCGGCCGAGCCGATGGCCGCTTCGCCCGTTACTACTACCCTACCGTTCTGAGCAAGGACACGCTGAACTGGCTAGACACCTCGATCTTGAACGGCCACGGCGAGGATGTGAATGTGGTTGTACGCGGCGATCTGGATGAATTCCCGTGGGCGGACGGCAAGCGCGGCCTGTTCCAGATCGACGCCAAAATCACCGACGGCGTGCTGGACTATGCCGTCGGCTGGCCAAAAATCGAAGGTATCAAGCTCGACCTGCTGTTTCGCGGCAATCGCATGGAACTGACCGCCAACGACGGTCATATCTACGGTAGCCGCATCCTCAAGGCAAAGGCCATCATCCCGGTGCTGGATGCCGACCATCCGGTGCTGGAAGTCACCGGCGATATCCAGAGCCCGGCTGCGGAAACGATCAAGTTCATCAACGGCAGCCCCGTGCTGGAAGCCATCGACCGCTTCACGGAAGGCATGAAAGCCACAGGCAACGGCCGGCTTGCACTCGGCCTGCGCATTCCGCTCGACACGGACGGAGTCGGTGCGCGCGTCAAGGGCAGCTACGTCATCGCCGATGGCACGTTGAACGGCCAGGGCGGCTTCCCACCGCTGAGCGGCATCAATGGCCGGCTCGACTTCACCGAATCCTCGCTACGTGCGCAGAACGTCAGCGCCAGGATTTTCGGCGGCCCGGCCCAGTTCAGTCTGGAAAATGGCAAGGACGGCCTGCTGCACGTTTCCGCCCAAGGACATATCAGCGACAGCGGCATCCGCCAGGCCATCGCTTCTCCGCTCATGGACAAGATATACGGCAGCACGGACTGGACCGGGGAAATCAACGTCCGCAAAAACCAGGCCGACCTGATGATCAAGTCTTCGCTGCTGGGCCTGGCCTCCAGCCTGCCCGCACCATTTGACAAGAGCGACACGACTCCGCTGTCATTGGTAATTGACAAAAAAATGCAGGACGCCCAGCACGACCTGCTCGGCATCGCGCTGGGCGATACGCTGAGCGCGAGACTGCTGCTGAATACCGCGGATGGCGGCAGCAACCTCGAACGCGGCGAGATCAACTTCGGCGGGACAGCCGAACTACCTACGCAAAATGGATTGGTATTGCGCGGCAGTCTCGCCCATGTCGATGTCGATCAGTGGCAGAACATCCTGAACAGCGCGGGCAAGCAATCCCGGTCAGCCGAGATCAGCGCGGCCAATCTGGCGATCGGCACGCTGGATGTATTCGGCCGCCGCATCAACGAGCTCAAACTGGATGCCAAAGTCGCGTCCAGTGGCTGGCGTGCCGCCATCCAGAGCCGAGAAGTCAACGGCGACGTGCAATGGGTGAAGGATGGCAACGGCAAGATCATCGCCCGGCTCAAGTCACTGACCGTACCCGGTGATGCGCCGCCAAAACTGAGCGCGCCGATCGAGCAGAAACAGCAGGACCAGGACTACCCTGCGCTCGATATCATCAGCGACAGCTTCGAGTTCAAGAAGAAAGCCCTCGGCCGCCTGGAACTGCTCGCCAACCCGCAAGGGATGGACTGGAACATCGACAAACTGGTGATCGGCAATCCCGACAGCACGCTGGCTGTCAATGGCGTCTGGAGCAGTTGGAAACGCCATCCGAGCACCAAGCTCAACCTGACCTGGAATATTTCGAACATCGGTAAAACCCTGGATCGCTTCGGCTATCCGGAAACCGTCAAGGGCGGTTCCGCCGACTTGAGCGGCAAGTTGCGTTGGACCGGAAGTCCCACCGAATTCAATAGCGCGATATTGGGCGGCAACTTGCAGTTCCATGCCAAGGACGGCCAGTTCCTCAAAATCAAGCCTGGCGTCGGGCGACTGCTCGGCATCTTGAGCTTGCAGACCCTGCCGCGCCGCCTGGTCTTCGATTTCCGTGACCTGTTCAGCGCTGGTTTCGCCTTCGACCAAATTGACGCCAACGTGCGTATCGACAATGGCGTCATGCGTAGCGATGACTTCAGCATGCAAGGCCCGGCTGCCAAGGTCGATATCAAGGGAGAAACCGACCTTGCGCACGAGACCCAGAACCTGCACATCAAAGTGACACCTTCCCTGAGCGACAGCCTTTCGGTGGCGGCATTCGCCGGCGGCCCGGCGGTCGGCGTCGCCGCCATCGTGGCGCAAAAGCTGCTCAACGACCCGTTTAACAAGCTCGTAGCCTATGAGTACGACATAACCGGCACCTGGGATGACCCGCAGGAAGTCAAGTCGAAGTCCACGCCCGCAACGACTCCGTCAGCCACGCCTGTTCCGCAGTAAATCATTCCCCGTGCCGGATATTACTGAAACCGGCGCGGGGATATGGTAGGCTTCAAGAAAAGCGCAACCCAGCATTACGGAAACAACCCATGCCCATCAAATCCCGTGCAAAAAACATCAAACCGGCGAAAAACAGCAAGACGGCATCCCCTCCCGGCATCGTCAAGATCGCCGGCATCCAGATGGCCTCGGGGCCGTTCGTCACAGCCAACTTGAGCGAAGCCGAGCGCCTGATCGAGATCGCCGTGGCCCAAGGGGCAAAACTGATCGTCCTGCCGGAGTATTTCGCCATCATGGGGCTCAAGGACACGGACAAGGTGGCGGCCCGCGAAAAAGAAGGCAGCGGCCCGATACAGCGTTTCCTGTCGCGCATGGCGAAAAAGCACCAGATCTGGCTCATCGGCGGCTCTGTGCCGATGGAGGCGGAAAACCCGAACAAGGTGCGCAACGCCTGCCTGGTCTACGACCCGACCGGCAAGCTGGCGGCACGTTACGACAAGATTCACCTGTTCGGCCTGGATCTCAGCAACGAGCATTACCATGAGGAAACCACCATCGAGCCCGGCGACAAGGTCGTGGTTGTGGAAACCCCGTTCGGCAGGATCGGCCTGTCGATCTGTTACGACCTGCGCTTCCCGGAACTCTATCGCGCGATGGGGGATGTCGACCTGATCGTAATTCCGGCGGCATTTACCGAGACCACAGGCAAGGCGCACTGGGAAACGCTGGTGCGCGCCCGTGCGATCGAAAACCTGTGCTACGTGCTTGCGCCGGCACAGGGCGGATACCACATCTCAGGCCGCGAAACGCACGGCAACAGCATGATCGTGGACCCCTGGGGCGTGGTACTGGACCGCCTGCCGCGCGGCTCCGGCGTCGTCGTCGCGGGCATCAACCCAGCCTACCAGGCCAGCCTGCGCAAAAGCCTGCCGGCTCTGAAGCATCGCACGCTGCACCATTGTTGAATTAACCTTGGGGAACGCCACGGGGGAGACATTGTCTCTCCTGTGTACCCCGCCATCTTGGTAACCAAATGAAAAACGAAGTCTTTCCGACCACTTCCAGCCCGGAGCCGGGCACGCTGTTCGCCACGGCGGATTCGACCCTGCTGGCCCCGTACGCGCTCGACCTGCCAGCATTGCAGGGCGTGCTGGGCAACATCATGACGCACAAGGTGGACTACGCCGACCTCTATTTCCAGTACAGCCGTTCCGAAAGCTGGGGGTTGGAAGAAGGCCAGGTCAAGTCCGGCAGCTTCAACATCGACCAGGGCGTCGGTGTACGCGCCGTGTCCGGCGAGAAGACCGCTTTCGCCTATTCCGACGACATCAGCCTGCCCGCATTGCAGCAGGCCGCCGAGGCCACGCGCGCGATTGCCGCTCAGGGCGGCGAGCAGCAGGCCCAGGCGATGACGCGTTCCGCCGTGCCGCAGTTATATGTTCCGCACGATCCCATTGCAAGCCTGAACGATGCGCAAAAGGTCAAGCTGCTGGAGCGGCTGGAAGAGTTCGCGCGCAAGCTCGACCCGCGCGTCACGCAGGTAATGGCTTCGCTGGCCGGCGAATACGAAGTGGTAATGATTGCGCGTCACGACGGCATGATGGCGGCGGATATCCGTCCGCTGGTGCGCCTGTCGATCCAGGTAATTGCGGAGCAGGACGGCAAACGGGAACAAGGCAGCGCCGGCGGCGGCGGGCGTTTCGATTACGCGTATTTCAGCGACGAAGTGTTGCAGGACTATGCCCGCAAGGCCGTGCATCAGGCTATCACCAACCTGGATGCGCGTCCCGCACCCGCGGGTGCAATGACCGTCGTACTCGGCTCGGGCTGGCCCGGCATCCTGCTGCACGAAGCGATCGGTCACGGCCTTGAGGGCGATTTCAATCGCAAGGGCAGTTCCGCGTTCTCGGGACGCATCGGCCAGCAGGTCGCGGCACCCGGCGTGACTGTCGTCGACGACGGCACGATCGCGAACCGCCGCGGCTCGCTCAACATCGACGACGAGGGGATGCCGACCCAGCGCACGGTGCTGATCGAAAACGGGATTCTGAAAGGCTATCTGCAGGACTCCCTGAACGCCCGGCTGATGGGCATGGGCCACACCGGCAACGCACGCCGCGAATCCTATGCGCACATCCCGATGCCGCGCATGACCAACACGGTAATGCTGAACGGTGACAAGACGCCGGAGGAAATCATCCGCTCGGTCAAGAAAGGGCTCTATGCCGTCAATTTCGGTGGCGGCCAGGTCGACATCACCAGTGGCAAGTTCGTATTCTCGGCGGCGGAAGCCTGGATGATCGAGGATGGCAAGCTGACCTATCCGGTCAAGGGTGCCACGCTGATCGGAAACGGGCCGGATGTACTGACCCGTGTTTCCATGATAGGAAACGACATGCAACTCGATACCGGGGTTGGCACCTGCGGCAAGGAAGGCCAGAGCGTCCCAGTCGGGGTCGGCCAGCCGACGCTGCGCATCGACGGCCTGACCGTGGGCGGCACCGGATAACAGTCCAGACTACTTGCCGATCAGCGAACCGCGGTTGAAATCCTTGTCTCCCGGGGGGATGCAGCGGCCGATGCCCAAATAACCGCCCTGCCAGCCAGGCGGGCACCCCTGATTCTCGGGGTATTGCTTGGCGATGTCCTTGGCAGTTTTTGCCTTATCAACATCGACATACTCCCAGCGGCCATTCGGATGCAGGATGACCTTGTCGCCGCTTGCGGTCACGGCTTCGGCATCCGCGCCCGGCAGCGTATCGGCGATGGCGGCAGCCGAGAGCAGCAACGCCAGGGGAAGTAAATAACGCAAAGTCGCAACGGTTTTCATCGAGGAGATTTCCTGGAAGCAAAGAATTATGGGTTATCCCGGATTCTATCCCGCCCCGCCAAGAATACAAATACGCCTGTATCGCCTCAGCCGCATCCAGTAAAATACCCGCATGAAGGACATCCTGATTCTTTACTATTCTCACGGCGGGGCGGTGCGTGAAATGGCGCAACTGATTGCCCGCGGCGTTGCCAGGGTGGACGGTGCACGTGCACGTCTGCGTACCGTGCCCAAGGTCTCCGCAGTATGCGAGGCGACTGAACCTGCCATCCCCGACAGCGGCGCCCCTTACGCCGAACTGCGTGACCTGGAGGAATGCGCTGCCGTAGCACTGGGCAGCCCGACCCGTTTCGGCAATATGGCCGCACCGCTCAAGTATTTTCTGGACAGCACCTCCGGCCTGTGGATGCGCGGTAGCCTGGTCGGCAAGCCGGCGGCGGTGTTCACCTCGACCGGTTCCATGCATGGCGGCCAGGAAACGACACTGGTCAGCATGATGCTGCCGCTGTTGCACCACGGGATGCTATTGCTGGGCCTGCCCTATACGGAACCCGACCTGTCCGCCACCGGCAGCGGCGGTACGCCTTACGGTGCGAGTCATGTCGCCGGCGCTGCGGATGACCGCCCGATCACCGAGGCCGAGCGCAATCTCTGCATCGCGCTCGGTAAACGCCTCGCCGAAACCGCACTGAAACTCGCATGAGCGCCGCCAGCGAAGCCCGCCGTTTCCTGCGTGCCGCGCATAACGGCATACTTTCCACGCATTCGGCCAGGCTGCCGGGCTATCCGTTCGGTTCCGTAGCCCCCTTCGTGCTCGATCACACCGGCCATCCGCTCATCCTGATTTCCACCATCGCGGAACACACCAGGAATATTCAGGCCAATCCGCGCGTCTCGCTGATCGCCTTCGACCCGGCGGGGAACGACATGCAGGCCGGCGCCCGCCTGACTCTGGTCGGCGATGCCGAACCGGCAGCCAAGGACGATCTGTTGCGTGCCCGCTACCTGCGCTATTTCCCGCAGGCGGAACAATATTTCGACATGCACGATTTCCAGTTTTACCGCATCACGATCCAGCAAGCACGCTATATCGGCGGCTTCGGCAAGATTCACTGGCTCCCTGCCGCCGACCTGATGCCGCCGGCCAGTAGCCTCGCAGAGCAGGAGCCCGGGATTCTCGCCCACATGAATGCCGATCACCTGGAAAACCTGCGCGCCTACTGCCGCCATGTGCACGACGTGCAGCC
>CAMLDQ010000081.1 GCA_946478965.1 uncultured Methylobacillus sp.
AACCCCGGTACTTACCGTGAAAGGGTAATGTCCTAGGCCTCTAGACGATGGGGACAGTGAGGCATTTTCGCCGGGATTGCTCCGCAGCGTTGGGAGGCATTATATATGCACCCCCGAGGTCTTAAAAGCGTGGCCAGGATTTCCGCAGCAGGAAACAACCGGCAGGTTTGACGCATTATGGCGTCCCCACGGGGATTCGAACCCCGGTACTTACCGTGAAAGGGTAATGTCCTAGGCCTCTAGACGATGGGGACCCGACCAGTCTTTTTGGTGGAGGTAAGCGGGATCGAACCGCTGACCTCTTGCATGCCATGCAAGCGCTCTCCCAGCTGAGCTATACCCCCGAAAAAGAAGCGGCATCTTAATGGCAGGCGGGGGGCTTGTCAACGGTTTTTGCTTGGTACCCGCGAGAATTTCTCACCTGCGCATTATTGCTGGTGACGTGCCTGCAACCCGCGCCTGTGATAGCGAAACAGGGTGCGCGTCATCCATTCATCGAACTCCGCGTCCTGATCCAGGAACTTGGCCAGGCAGCGCCCATTTTCCGAGACAACGATGCGCGAATACAGGCGCAACGGTTGCGGCAAACGTGGGCTCAGATACAGTGTGATCGCGACGCATTGCCCCTGCGCAGGTTGCGGCGTGTTGCCATGCCATTCCACTTGCCGTGCACCGAGGACAATGGGAGTAATTGCCGGCATCGAAATATCGCGGGCAGCAAGTTGCGCCAGCATATTGAGGGCGATATCCAGCTTCGTTTCCAGGCGCTCCAGCGCCTTGGCGGCATGCGTATCGAGTTCATGGTCGCGTTCCGGCACGGAGGCTTCCAGTGCCGCCAGCGTGCGTAAGAGTGCGATATTGGAATGCCGCGAAGCAATCAGTGTGGCGAGTGTGGGCTGGGGAACTTCTCCCCAGCTCAATGGCAGGCTGGCCTGATAAGTGATCCCCGGGGTTTCGTCGGCAACGCTCATGGTGTTGTCGAGTATAGCAACTTCTCGCCACGCTGGGCCAGTCGCGCGGCGCCATAGGCCGCCTGCGTGTGAGGTGCGGCCTTTACCGGGACGCCCAGGGTGCTGGCGCGGATGGATTCCCAGGCGGTATTGGCTGCGCCACCCCCGGCCGTGAGCACGGAATGCAGGGAAGTTGCGCCGAGCTGCTCCAGCAACCGGTAGCCTTGCGCCTCGATGCGGGCGAGGCTTTCCAGGAGCCCTTGCAGATAAAGCACATCATCGACAGGACGCGGTTCCAGCCTGGGTGGCAGTTGGGGATCGTTGACGGGGAAACGTTCGCCCAGCCCCGGCAACGGGTAGTATTCCAGGCCGGTGGCATGACCAGGGTCGATTCGTTCTGCAAGCGCGACCAGCCGCTGTTTGCCAAAGATGCTGTCAAGCACCCGCCCGCCGCAGTTGGAGGCCCCGCCGGCCAGCCATGCATTTCCGCAACGATGGCTGTAGACCCCGTATTCCGACGCTTCTACCCGATGCCGGCTCAGCAGCTTCAAAACCATGGTCGAACCGAGCGACGTGACGGCTTCGCCCGGCATGCTGGCGCCGCTGGCAAAGAAGGCCGCAATACTGTCCGTTGTCCCGTTTCTGACAATGCATCCCGGCGGCAATCCGAACACGCGGGCGACATCCGGAAGAACAGGGCCAATGGCATGCCCGGGCTCGTGCACGACAGGTAGCAAGCGGGCAAACGGCTGTTTTGCAAGCCATTCCGGATAGCGCAGGTCGGCGACGTCATAACCAAGCTTGAGGCTGTTGTGGTAATCGCTGACGCCCGGAATGCCGTGCAGCCGGAATGCCAGCCAATCGGCCTGATGCAGGAAGAAGCCTGCTCGGGTGATATCTGCCTGTTCAAGCAAGTGCAGCAGTTTTGCCAGACTGGACGTGGCACTGGCGGCCAGATGTCCATCCGGAATGAAGCCGGCGTCGGCAATCGGGCAGGCCCGGTTGTAGAGGAGCGCCGGCAGCAGCGGCTGCCCTGTCTCGTCGCATAGCAGCGAGGTTGCCGACGTACCGCAAATGGCGATGGCCTGTACATGCGACCTGGCATCGGCGGGCAGGCCTGACAACAGCTGCTCCAGTGCTGCGGACCATTCCTGCCAGGTATTGCTTTCAAACGGGATGGTCTGTTCGTGGCAAGAGAGGTCGCCGGCATCGATCAGGCAGGCACGGGCGCCGCTCGTGCCGAAATCCAGACCGAGAAAAAGACCGCTGTCAGCCGCGCGTGTTGGACTGGTGCTCAAACTGGGTGAGGTCCACGCGCGGCGCCGGCTGCCAGCCGGGCATGCGGTGTTCGGCGACCACATTGGTGAAAATGCCGCCGCGTACGTAGAACTTGGCTGTCAGCCGCATGAAGCGCGGCTCTGTTGCGGCTACGAGGTCGCTCAGGATACTGTTGGTGACAGCTTCGTGAAAAGCACCTTCGTTGCGGAACGACCAGATATAGAGCTTGAGGCTTTTGAGTTCCACGCATTTCCGGTTCGGGATGTAATCCAGATACAGGGTCGCAAAATCGGGTTGGCCGGTCTTGGGGCACAGGCAGGTAAACTCGGGAATTTCCATGTGGATATGGAAATCGCGCTCAGGCTGAGGGTTTTCAAAGGTTTCCAGGGTTTTGCTGGGTTGACTAGACATGATGCGTCCCGTATAAATCGACAGCTAATTATACAGCCCAGAAGAAGCGCCGCCCAATTGCGCCTGACCCACCTCAAGCTCGCCGGCTTCAAGTCGTTCGTCGACCCGACTACGCTGCATATCCACGGCCAGCGTGTCGGTGTGGTCGGCCCCAACGGCTGCGGCAAGTCCAATGTGATGGAATCCATCCGCTGGGTACTGGGCGAATCCTCCGCCCGCGAAATGCGCGGCGAATCCATGCAGGACGTCATCTTCAACGGCTCTGGAAATCGCAAGCCGGTATCGCGCGCCAGTGTCGAACTGCTGTTCGATAATTCTCTCGGCGGCGCATCCGGGGAATGGGCGCAATATGCCGAAATCTCGGTCAAGCGCGTACTGCACCGGGATAGCGGCTCCGCCTATTACATCAACAATACGCAGGTGCGGCGGCGCGATGTTGCCGACCTCTTTCTCGGTACCGGGCTGGGCGGCCGTGCCTATGCGATCATCGGCCAGAACACCATCTCCCGCATCGTCGAGGCCAAACCGGAAGAATTGCGCGTATTCCTGGAGGAGGCCGCCGGCATCTCCAAATACAAGGAACGTCGGCGCGAAACCGAGCTACGCCTGCGTGACACCCGTGAGAACCTGACGCGTGTGGAAGACGTGCGCGGCGAACTGGAAAAGCAAATCACCCGTCTCGCCGCGCAAGCTCTGGTTGCGCAGGAGTATCACCAGTTGCGGCAGCAGCAGATCCATGCGCAAGGGCGTTTCTGGCTGCTGAAGAAGCGCGATGCCGCGCAGGCCTGGGAGCGCTCTCGCCGCCAGGTGGAACGGTTGGCCATTGAACTGGAAGCACAGGCGGCGCAGTTGCGCAAAATCGAAAGCGAGCTGGAACTCCTGAGGCAGGCGCACCAGGCAGCCGGCGATGCGGTGCAGCTGGCGCAAGGCCGTTATTACGAGGCGAACGCGCAAGTCTCGGCGCTGGAACAGCAACTGCGCCACCTCCAGGAAACGCGCGAGCGATTATTGGCGCAATTGGCGCAACTGGATACCGATCGCGACAAGGCGTCAGCACAGCGCGAGCAATACGGGCAGCAGTTGGCCGACCAGCATGTGCAGTTTCAGCAGGCGCAATCGCACACGCAAAATACGCTGCAGGAGCTAGCCGTGGCGCGTGCCGCACTGCCGAAGGCCGAGCAGGATGGGCGTGATGCGCAGGCCGCATTCAGCCAGATCCAGACAGCCATTCTCCAATCGGAGCAAAAAATCCAGCTTGAGCGCACGCATCTCGAGCATGCGCGCCGGACGCTGGGCGAAATCCAGCAAAGACGCCAGCGCCTTGCCGAAGAAGAGGCGCGCCTGACCATACCGGACTCCGGGAGTCTGCAAGGCCGGGAAGCCGAATGTGCGGAACTGCAGACGCAATTGAGCGAACTCGACTTGGCTCTGGTACAGGCGGCCGAAACCGAGCATTCCCTGGCTGCGCAGAGCAGGGCTTTGCAAAACGATACGCAGCAGCAGGCCCGCCGTATTGCCGAAATCGAGGCGCAACTCGCCGCTTTGGAGAAACTGCAAACGGCGCTCGGGCACGAAGGCAAGTTGGATGCATGGATGGCGCAGGCTGGAATCGATAGAAACCAGCGGCTATGGCAGTTTCTTGAAGTGGAGCCCGGCTATGAAACCGTACTGGAAGGCCTGCTCGGTAACCGCCTGAATGCCGTTTCAGGTATGCCGTCTCGAGACGGCCGCCCGCCATCGGCGCTGGTGCTGTTTCAGGACGGCACATCGGAATCGCCACACGCAGAACATCCGGCGGGCTGGCAACCTGTAAGTCGCTGCATTCGGCATGCCGATGCCCGTATCAAGGCGGCGCTGGGCGAATGGCTGGCGCAGGCATGGCTGCCCCCCGAGGGCGTCGATCTCGATGGACTGCAAAAACGACTGCGTTCCGGCGAATGCCTGGTCACGAAAGAAGGCGATGTCTATACGCGACACAGTGTCTCCTGGTATGCGCCGCAGTCGGGCTTGCATGGCGTTCTGGAGCGGCAGCGCGAACTTGCCCAATTAATTGAAATACTGCCATCGCTCAGGGCCGATTTGCGAAAGCAAGAAGAAGCCGCCCGGGCAGCGGAACTTGAGTTGCATGCCTTGCGCAAGCGCAGTGCGGAAATGCAGCAAAGCCAGCGCCAGAAAACCGCCAGCCTGCATGCAGTGCGGCTCGATATCCAACGATTGCAGCAACAGCAACAGCATGTGCAGGACCGCCGGCAGCAACTGATGAACGAGGGCGAACGTCTGGCGCAGCAGAAAGCCGAGCTCGATACCAGGCTGAGTGCGCATGAGCACGAGATCGCACAGTTTGAATCCGCAACAAGCGGTCTGCGCTTGCAACGCGAGCAAGCCGGGCAGGCGCAGCAAGAAGCGGAGGCTGCACTAAGGCGCGCCCGCGAGCACCTGATGGAGTCGGAGCGGGCTGCACAGCAATGCAGCTTCAACGATAAACTAATATCAAACAATATCAATGAGCTGGAAGGTAAAATTAAGGTTTCGGACGAGGCTCTTCTATCCGCCTCCGCACGCAGGGCGGCAATTGAAAGTCAACTGGCCGAAACGGTGTCGGACAACCTGAAAAAGTCGCTTGAGCAGGCCCTGGAATTTCGTCGCCAGGGAGAGGAGGGCTTGGCGGCTAGGCGCAACGATTTGGCCGGAGTGGAGGCCAAACTGCAGGACGCGGAACGCACCCGTCTTCACACCGAGCAGCAACTGCACCCGCTACGCGACAAGCTCGAGCAAAGCCGCTTGCAGGAGCAGCAAGCCCGCCTTCATTTCGAAGGATGCTCCGCGCAACTGGCTGCCATGGAACTCGACGAGGCCATGCTCGAAGAGGGGCTGGGCAAGGGCGCGAAGAGCGATGAGCTCGAGCGCGAGGCAAAACGCCTGGAAGAACAGATCGAAATGCTGGGGGCGGTGAATCTTGCCGCCATCCAGGAACTGGAAAGCGAGCGCGAGCGTAAAACCTATCTGGATAGCCAGGCACTGGATCTTGAACAAGCGGTTACAACGCTGGAAGAAGCCATCCGCCGCATCGACCGGGAAACCCGCAGCCGCCTGCAGCAGACCTACGACGAAGCCAACCGACATTTCGGCGAGCTGTTCATGACGTTGTTTTCGGGCGGCCAGGCACAGCTGCAGCTGCTGGGCGACGAAATTCTCGACACCGGCATCCAGGTTTTCGCGCAACCGCCCGGCAAGAAGAACAGTAGCATCCATCTGCTTTCCGGCGGAGAAAAAGCCCTGACGGCGCTGGCGCTGGTATTCGCGCTGTTCCGGCTCAATCCGGCGCCGTTCTGCCTGATGGACGAAGTTGATGCACCGCTGGACGACAGCAACACCGAGCGCTTTTGTGCGCTGGTGCGCAAAATGTCGGAGCGCACGCAGTTCATGTTCGTCAGCCACAACAAGATCACCATGGAAATGGCGCAGCAGCTGATCGGCGTCACCATGCAGGAATCGGGCGTTTCACGCATCGTCGAAGTGGACATGGAAGCCGCCATGCGCATGCAAACGGAAGTGTCGGTGTAAGGCGGGGCGGCGTGACGTATAATCTGGCCAAAATGCATACAGGAACTCGATAGCATGTCGGACTTGCAACTGTCATTGCTGGCGCTGGGCGCAGTCATCATCGCCGGGGTCATACTGTTCAACTGGTGGCAGGAACGGCGCTTCATCCAGGACAGCATCAAGCGCTTCGATGCGCCGGCGGACGATGCCCTGATGGAGGATTTCCATATCGATACCGACCGGATTGCCGGCCTCGACAACGTTCCCGTTGCGGTGAAAGAGACTGAAGACGTCGTGACGATCCCCGAGGATGCAACCCTGGATGAGCTGCATGGCAAATCAATCGACTCAATCGACGAGCTGCCTCGAGCGCTCGAGCCCGAGCAAGTTTATTCGGACCCCATCCCGGCCACGGTAGAGCCTGCTATCGAAACAGAGTCGGAGCCAGTCGTTGCAGAAGCAGCGGAACCGCCGCGCCTGCAGCAGGAACAGGGCGGGCTGCCGGCGGCAGTCGACCCAAAAATCGACCTGACGGCAGTCTTGACGCTGGGGCAGCCCACGGACAGCAAGGTCCTTGCTGCCGCTCTGGAAGCCCTGCCGAAATTCGACAAACCGACCCAATGGGCACTCTACACCCCGGCTTCAGGCTGGCAATCCTGGACAGCGGAAAGCGCGGGCGAATACACCCGCCTCGCCACTGCCTTGCAGCTGGCGGACCGTTCCGGCCCCGCATCGCAAGGTACCTTGCTGGCGTTTCAGGAGCAGTTGGCGGATTTGGCTAGCCGCCTTGGCGCCGAGCTGGAATGGTACGGCAGCGAAACCCCTATCGAATATGCCGTTGAACTGGATCAGTTCTGTATCGGGGTCGACGTCATGGTCGGATTCCATATCCTGCAGGGCAGCAACGGCTCTTTCGCCGGCACCAAGCTGCGCGGCCTGGCTGAAGCGGGTGGGCTGACGTTGCGCGAGGACGGGGCATTCCACTACTGCAACGCACAAGGCGCCACGCTGTTTTCCCTGGTCAGCCAGGACCAGCGTCCATTCAAGCCGGAAACCTTGCGTACCGTGTTCTATCGCGGCGTCAGCTTCCAGCTCGACGTGCCCAAGGTCGGCAACTGCCTCGAGGCATTCAACCAGATGGTGCTGTGCGCCAAACAGCTCGAACTCAGTCTCGATGGATCCCTGGTGGATGATAACCAGCACGCGCTCGGCGATGCCGAAATCGATAAAATCCGCCAGCAGCTCAGCATGATCTACAGCAAGATGGTCAGTTACGGTATCCAGCCCGGCAGCCCGAGCGCATTGCGCCTGTTTTCCTGACGCATGGCCGTACCTTTCGATATAGCGCAGCGCGTCCGCAAGCTGTGCGAAGAAATCCTGCATCACGACTATCAGTACTATGTACTTGACGCCCCGGAAATCCCCGACAGCGAATACGACCGCCTGTTCCGGGAGCTGCGCGCGCTGGAGGGCGAATATCCAGAACTCCTGACGCCGGATTCACCGACGCAGCGGGTCGGCGGCATGCCGCTTTCGGAGCTGGCCGCGGTACGGCACCGGATTCCCATGCTGTCCATTCAAACCGAAACCGACATCACCCCGGAAGGCGCACGTGCTTTCGATATGCGCACGCGCAAAAAACTGGGGTTGGCGCCGGAAGATCCGCCCATCGAATATGCGGCCGAGCTGAAATTCGACGGCCTGGCGATCAGCCTGCGTTATGAGCACGGCCTGCTGGTACAGGCAGCCACGCGCGGCGATGGCGAAGTGGGGGAGGATGTCACGCAGAACATACGCACCATCCGCCAAGTTCCCTTGCGCTTGCGCGGATCGGCACCGGAAGTGCTGGAAGTGCGCGGCGAGATATATATGAGCCGTCCGGATTTCGATCGCTACAACGCCCGTCAGCGCGAACAGGGCAAGCCGACCCTGGTCAACCCGCGCAACGGTGCCGCCGGCAGCGTCCGCCAGCTGGATTCGCGCTTGACGGCACAACGGCTGCTGTCGTTGTTCGTCTATGGCCTCGGCGAATGCGTCGGCTGGAGCGTGCCACCCACCCATGGACAAATGCTAGACGGGCTCAAGGCATTCGGTTTTCCGGTTTGCGAAGAGCGCGTGGTCGGCCCCGGTGCCGAAACGCTTATCGCCTTCCATGAGGCGGTAGCGGCCAAGCGCGATAGCCTGCCCTATGACATCGACGGCGTCGTGTACAAGGTCAACCGGCTCGACCTGCAGCGTGAACTTGGATTTCGTGCGCGCGAACCCAACTGGGCGGTTGCGCACAAATTCCCGGCGCAGGAAGAAATGACGATTATCGAGAATATCGACGTTCAGGTCGGCCGTACCGGTGCCATTACCCCGGTGGCACGTTTGAAACCGGTATTCGTGGGCGGCGTAACGGTTACCAATGCGACGTTGCATAACCAGGACGAGATCGATCGCAAGGATGTGCGCATCGGCGATACGGTCATCGTTCGCCGTGCCGGCGATGTGATTCCGGAAGTGGT
>CAMLDQ010000082.1 GCA_946478965.1 uncultured Methylobacillus sp.
CCACACTTCCACCGATGCAGGAAGCGCAAGTATCGGAGCCCTTGTTCAGCGAGATGACGCAGGAGCTGAAGCGCATGCGCGGGCTCCTGGAATCGCAGCTGTCCGGCTTTGCCTGGGGCGAACTGGCGCGGCGCGACCCGGTCAAGGCCGAACTGATGCGCACCCTGCTCGGTGCCGGTTTCAGTCCGCAGCTCTCGCGCCAACTGATCGATGCACTGCCCAAGGGCGTCGATCACGACAAGGGCCTGAAGTGGCTGAAGGCTGCACTCGCGCACAACCTGCGCGTGGTCGAATCCGGTGCCGACTTCATCACCCGCGGCGGCGTCTATGCCCTGGTCGGCCCCACCGGGGTCGGCAAGACCACCACCGTCGCCAAGCTCGCCGCCCGCGCCGTGCTCAAGTTCGGCGCCGAGCGCGTCGCACTGATCACCACCGACAGCTACCGGATCGGGGCACACGAGCAGCTCAAGATCTACGGCCGCATCCTCAACGTGCCGGTGCACGCGGTCAAGGACGAGACCGAACTGCAGCTCACCCTGGCCGACCTGACCCGCAGCCACCTGATCCTGATCGACACCGTCGGCATGAGCCAGCGCGACCGGCGCATCACCGAGCAGATCGAATTCCTGTGCGGGCGCGGCAGCCGCGTGCGACGCCACCTGCTGCTGCCGGCGACGGCGCAGAACGTCACGCTGGACGACATCGTGCGGGCCTACCGCGGTTCCGGCATGGACGGGGTGATCCTGTCCAAGATCGACGAGTCGGTGTCGATTGCGCCGGCGGTGGATGCGCTGATCCGCCACGGTCTCGACCTGCACTATGTGACCAACGGCCAGAAGGTGCCCGAAGACCTCCATCTCGCCAATGCCCTCTACCTCGTCGATCGCGCGTTCAAGGGCCTGGACAATGCCGCGCACAAGCTGCGGCCGGAAGAATGGGACATTGCCGCCGGCATTGGCAGCGAAGCGCCGGGAGGGACGCGTGGCTAAAGCGCACGCGGATCAGGCCGAGGGGTTGCGGCGACTCTTTGCCGGCGATTCTCGACGCATGATCGCGGTGCTATCGACGGATTGCAGTAGCGGTTCCGAGGATGTAACGGCGGAATTGGCCCATGCGTTGGCAGCGCAAGGGCGCTCCGTGCTGGTGCTGGACGAGTTTCTGAGCGCAGGCGAACTCCATAAGGGGTTCGGCGTCACTCCCAAACATGACCTGGTCACCCTGATGCTGGCGCAAGCGGAAATGGAGTCCGCGGTGATGCGCGTATCCCCCGGCGTGGCTTTGCTGGCAGGGGGTGCAAATAGTGCTTCTTTGCCGCGCCCACGCATGGAGGCGCAGGTCGGGATGGTGAATGCCTTCTATCGTCTTGCCGGACGCTATGACACGGTACTGGTCCGGGCCTATCCGGATGCCGCCGCGCGGCAATCAAGCTATTGCTGGGCGTGCCAGGATGTGATTGTGCTATGCGGGCAGCGGCAGGACGATGCAACGCAGGCCTATGCGCTGATCAAGATGCTGCACCATGCAGACGAGCGCGGCTTTCATCTGCTGTTTCAAGGGATGAACGTTGATCGTGCCAGAGCGCTACATCATAATCTCGCCGCCGTTAGCCGCAGGCACCTCAAGCTGATGCCGGAATATCTTGGTTTGTTGCCGTCCCAGCGCGAGGCGCGCAAGCAATGTTTTGACGAAATGGCGGAAACGCTGCAAAAATGGCCCGTCTCCTACCAGAAAGCCGGGCTGTTCCCCGAGCTTATGCGGCGCTTGTTGCGCGGAGCCCGGGCGCCTGCGATACAGGCCGTTTCCAAATAAGGCCTGGCATGGCGCTGCTTGATAGCCAGAAATCGATTGCCGAATACGCGCAATTGGTGAAACGGCTGGCCTACCAACTGGTAGCCAGGTTGCCGCCCAGTGTGCAGGTCGATGACCTGGTGCAGGCCGGCATGATGGGTCTGCTCGATGCGATCAACTGCTATGACGAAAGTCACGGCGCGCAATTCGAGACGTATGCCACCCAGCGCATTCGAGGCGCAATGCTGGACGAGCTGCGCGAGGCGGATTGGGCCCCGCGGTCGGTGCGCAGGAATGCGCGTGACATCGAACTGGCGATCCACCAGCTCGAGCAGGCGCTGGGCCAGCCGCCCAACGAGCAGCAGATCGCCGACAAATTGGGCGTACCGCTTGCTGAATATCAGGGGATGTTGGCGGACGCACGTGGACACCAGCTCGTGCATTACGACGATTTCGAGAACGATGACGGGGAAAGCATCGCTTTCAATCTTGCGGATGACCGTCCCACGCCGTTCCAGTTGTTGCAAGATGAAGGCATGCGGGCCGGCCTGGTGCAGGCGATTACGGAATTGCCCGAGCGCGAGAAGCTGGTGATGGCAATGTATTACCAGGAAGACCTGAATCTGAAGGAAATCGGTGCGGTGCTGGGCGTGAGCGAGTCGCGCGTCTGTCAGCTGCATTCCCAGGCAATCATGCGTATACGCAGCAAAATGAAAGAGTGGGTGAATTGATGAAGTTGTCGTTCGATGTCATCAGCATCATCGGCATTCTGGTTTCCATCTCCGCCATTCTCGGCGGCCAGTTCCTGGAAGGGGGGCATATCGCCTCCCTGATGCAGGTGACAGCGTTCATCATCGTGATGGGAGGCACGTTCGGCGCCTGCATGCTGCAATTCAGCCTGACGGTATTCCTCGAAGGCGTGAAAATGCTGCGCTGGGTTTTCATGCCCCCGGCGATTTCCCTGGAGGGAGTGATCGATCATGTGACCAGCTGGGGGCAGACGGCACGTCGTGGCGGGCTGCTCTCGCTAGAGCCCCTGATGGCGGAGCTGAATGATCCCTATATGCGCAAGGGCTTGCAATTGCTGGTGGATGGCGCTGAGCCGGAAAAGCTGCGCGAAGCGTTGGAAGTCGACATGTATGCCTACGACGAACACTATCGCATGGCGGCCAAAGTCTGGGAGGCGGCGGGCGGTTATGCGCCGACCATCGGTATTCTGGGCGCCGTGATGGGGCTGATTCATGTCATGGAAAATCTTTCCGACCCGTCCAAGCTGGGCAGCGGCATCGCGGTGGCCTTTGTCGCCACGATTTACGGGGTGGGGAGCGCCAACCTGGTGTTCCTGCCGATTTCCAATAAGCTCAAGTCCATCATCGGCAGGGAAATGGTGAAGAGGGAGATGGTGATGGAAGGCCTGGTCGGTATCGCCAACGGCGAGAATCCTCGCATCATCGAAACCAAGCTGCGCGGTTACATCACCTGAGTTTTTCACGCATGGCGCGCCGGCAAAAACACGAGGAGCATGAAAACCACGAACGCTGGCTGGTGTCGTATGCCGATTTCATTACCCTGCTGTTTGCGTTCTTCGTGGTGATGTACGCCATTTCGTCGATCAACGAAGGCAAGTACCGCATCATGTCGGATTCCATCGTCGATGCGTTCAAGAATGCGCCCACCAGCGATAAGGCGATTGTTCTGCCAACACCCGTGCCGCAAGGTGGCGAAGCGGGCAAGGCTGCCATCACGCCGATCAAGACGCAGGATGAAATCGAACGGGAAAAGGCCAAGCAGGACCGGCGCGAGAAAATGAAAACCGTGGCCGGCAACCTGCTCAATGTGGTCGAGCCGCTGGTCAAGGGCGGGCAGGTGAAGGTGACGGAAAGCAATCGCGGCATTTCCATCGAGATCAATGCCAGCCTGTTGTTCGCGCCGGCGGAAGCCACCTTGAACGGAACGACGGTTGATGTGTTGAAGGCGGTTGCGCATGTACTGGCCGCGGATACGCATCAGGTGCAGATTGAAGGCTACACCGACAACCTGCCGATCAGTTCGCCGATATTCCCATCCAACTGGGAACTGTCAACGGCGCGCGCCAGTAGCGTGACAAGGCTTTTCGTCGAAAACGGCGTGGATCCCAAGCGCATCGTTGTGATCGGCTATGCGGATAATCGCCCGGTGGACAGCAACGATACACCGGAAGGACGCGCCCGCAACCGGCGGGTCACGGTGCAGATTCTGGCGGAAAACGAGGGAGAAAAGACAGATTTGTCGCTGGATCCGGATACACGGCCTGCTGCGACGCCAACTCCCGCGCCGCCGCAAGTGGTGGCGCCGGTCAGGGTAGTGCCTTAGCCGTCAAACTTTTCCGATGGATCGCTGGGTGGTGCCGCTTGTGGTACGCGCTTGTCCGTCCGCGCCATACACACTGGCGACGCCGGCGGCGCCCAGCAGAGTCGTCAATGCCATCTGGTTATGCTGCAAATGGGTGTGGATCAGCTTGCCGTTGGTTTCATTGAGATGTCGCGCGGTTTTTGCGCTGTCCATCAGATTTCCCCATGCGGCAGAGACCGCTTTGGGTTGGGTGGCCAGCCAGCCGTTCACGCCTGCAGCATCGGCGCCGTAGCCGGCTTCGGCCAGCATTTTGGCGCGCTGCTGCGCCAAAGCATTCAGCTGCTCGCTTTGCTTGATCTTGGCGTCCGAGAGGGCACTCAGTGCCTCTACGTCGGCTTTGATCAGTGCCTGCTGTTCGTTTCGGAGTAGCTCAATGAAGCCGTCGAGAACGGACTGCTCCTGCTGCAGAATGTCGGACAAAATCAACCTTGTTTGGCAAGTAGTTCGCGCGTGGAGGAAATCAGCTTGTCTGCAATGGTGTCGGCATTGATCGCAAAACGGCCTTCATTGAGCGTTTGCTTGACCGCTTCGACCTTCGATGTGTCGAAGCCGCTGGCTTGGCCGATGCCGGATTCAAGCGCCTGAATCTGCGTGGAAAGACTGGAAATCTGTACGCTATCCTGCGCTCCACTAGGTTTCGCAGCAGGCGTGTCACTGCGTACCGTGGTGGGTGTTGTGGTTCCGGTCAGGGCGGGAGTTCTGTTCGAACTGTCGATTTGCATGCTGAATCTCGAGTGTCTTGCAAGTTAGCTTACCACGCTAACGGCAGAAACACGATAAACTTTAGCGGCTTGACTGAGAACGACAGGGCCGCATCACCTAGGCTCACCTTGAGCACCTGAGAGGGTTTTAGGGTGGGTCGGCAATGGACAGAGTTAAGCGTTTTAATACTTATCGATTATCATGGATATAGGGCCGCTCTCGATCGCCAGAGAGCATTTTGTCATGGCGAAAAATCACCTGTTGTTGACCAATCAAGCGAGAAATTTTTCATGCAAGCCGGTTTGAACGAGAAATCCCGATCCACTTTTGCCTGGGCCATGCTCTTTGCTCTTGTGGCTGTTATTGGATTTGCCTACGTAAAATGGATTCCCTATTACGCCAAGGCATTTCTCGCGCAAAGTCAACACGCCATCGGTGATTCCATTATTACCGGAAAGGCTGGTTCAGCGCCTCCCGCATCGTGGAGCGCTGCCGTGGAGTACGCGATTGCGTATGGCAAAGCGATCTGGAAGGCGATGGTTCTGGGGCTCCTGCTGGGATCGGGCATCAAGGTGCTTTTGCCGACGCGCTGGATAAGCGCGGTGCTTGGCCGTCTTGGCTTCAGAAGTGTCTTCCTGGGCAGCCTTTTCGCCATCCCCTGCATGATGTGCACCTGTTGCGCCGCACCGGTCGTTGCCGGCATGAGGCAACGTCGCGCCTCGGTTGGCAGCGTGGTCGCCTGGTGGCTAGCGAATCCTGTTCTGAATCCGGCTACTCTGGTGTTCATGGGCTTTGTGCTGGGCTGGGGTTGGGCGTTGTTCAGGGTGATATTCGGAATCGCCATGGTGCTTGGAATTGCGCTGCTGGCAGAACGTTATGCCGATCCGGGCCGGGCAGGGGTGCTTAGCCAGCAACTGGCTCCTGAGACGGAGGATGCGACAGGGAACGTGCTGGTGCGATGGGTGCGCGAATTCATGAAGCTTGCAATCAATCTGCTGCCCGAGTATCTCGTGATCGTCTTGCTGCTCGGTGCAGCCAGGGCTTGGCTGTTCCCGGTGTCAGGGGCGGACGACAGCATCGGCTGGATCCTAGCTATGGCGTTTGCGGGCACTCTGTTCGTCATTCCCACGGCCGGGGAAATCCCGATTGTGCAAGCGATGTTCGCCCTGGGCATGGGCGTGGGGCCGGCCGCCGTACTGCTTATGACCCTGCCGGCAATCAGCTTGCCCTCGCTGGCCATGCTGGGCGGCGTTTTCAGCTTGCGACTCCGGCTCGTGATCGCAGGCGGCGTCGCGTTTTCAGGTGTCGTGGCTGGCCTTATCGCTACGCATGTGTTTTAACGCGGCCCTTTCCTGCCGCATCTTAACCGGTCTCTGATGCCGCCCAATGGCCACCCATAAGATCATCGATATCGCGCAGGCGTTTGCCGGTTTCGACGACATCATAGACGTCCGGTCTCCTGCCGAATTCGCCGACGATCATTTGCCTGGCGCAATCAGCTTGCCGGTGTTGAATGATGAAGAGCGGGCATTTATCGGCACGACCTACACGCAGGTCTCTCCGTTCGAAGCGCAAAAGCAGGGTGCCGCGCTCATTGCACGCAATATCGCCCGCCATCTAGATGCTGCGCTGAACGACAAACCGAAAAGCTGGCGCCCTTTGGTTTATTGTTGGCGAGGGGGCATGCGTAGTGGCGCGATGGCGCATATTCTTTCACAGGTCGGCTGGCGGACGGCGCAGCTACATGGAGGCTACAAGTCATACAGGCACCACGTCATTGACGCTCTCGACACACTGCCTCAAAGCTACAGCTTAGTTGTCCTCTGCGGGGCAACCGGCTCTGGGAAAAGCAGGTTATTGCATGCGCTGGCAGAGCAGGGCGCGCAGGTGCTCGATCTCGAGGAACTGGCACAGCATCGTGGCTCTCTGCTCGGCAACCTGCCGGAGCAGAAACAGCCTTCGCAAAAAACATTCGAGAGTCGCATCTGGGACCGCTTGCGCGGTTTCACCCCGGATTGCCCGGTATTCGTGGAGGCGGAAAGCCGCAAGGTCGGCGTTCTGACGGTTCCGGACACGCTTCTGCAATCCATGCGCAAGGCGCAATGCGTGCGAATCGAGGCCGATCATGCGGCCCGCGTCAGTCTGCTCATGGAAGACTACGCACATTTCCTGCGCGATCCCGCGCAACTGGCGGAGCGCTTGTCGCTGCTGGTGGAACTGCATGGGCATAAGGTGATCGACCACTGGTGCGAAATGGCGCGGCAGGGAGAGTGGCTGTCGCTGGTGACGGATTTGCTCGGCAGGCATTATGATCCCGCCTATCTTCGTTCATCGAATGCCAGTTTTGCAAAATTGACGGCGGCTCCGGTGGTGCGTCTTGCTTCACTGGATGGAGAAAGCCTGCAGCGCGCGGCTGCCGAACTATTGGAAAAAAACAGGTTTTGATATGAGCGAAATTCGCCTTACCCAGTATTCACATGGCGGCGGGTGCGGCTGCAAGATTGCCCCTTCCGTGCTAGCACAAATCTTGTCCAAGTTGCCGCAGCCCGGGTTCTTCCCGGACCTGATGGTCGGTCTCGAATCAAGCGACGATGCTGCGGTTTACCGCCTGAACGACACCCAGGCGATCATAGCCACCACCGATTTCTTCATGCCCATCGTCGATGACCCGCATGATTTCGGCCGCATCGCCGCCACGAATGCCTTGTCCGACGTTTACGCCATGGGCGGGAAGCCGTTGTTCGCGCTGGCGGTGGTCGGCATGCCGATCGACAAGCTGCCGGTTGAAACCATCCAGCAAATCATGGCGGGCGGCGCAGCCGTATGCCAGGCGGCGGGGATTCCGATTGCAGGCGGGCATTCCATCGATTCGCCGGAGCCCATTTACGGGCTGGTCGTGCTTGGGCTGGTGCATCCGGATCAGGTTAAACGCAACGACCGAGCGCAGACCGGCGACGTATTGATCCTTGGCAAGCCGCTAGGCATCGGCGTATTGAGTGCCGCTATGAAAAAGGGCGAACTGGGTATGGGTGGTTACCGGAAGATGGTGGAGGTCACCACGCAGCTCAACCGCACGGGACCGCAGTTGTCGTCCATGGACGGCGTGCACGCGATGACAGATGTCACCGGCTTTGGACTGCTTGGGCATTTGCTAGAGATCTGCCGCGGATCGCGGGTTGAGGCGCAGATCGACTTCGGCAGTATTCCCATGATTGATACGGCGCTTCAATTGGCTCAAGCGGGATATGCTACCGGGGCTGCGGCACGTAATTGGAGTAGCTACGGCCAGGATATTGTGCTGGGTGAGGGGGTTGCCGAATGGCAGCAGAAATTGCTTTGCGACCCGCAGACGAGCGGCGGCCTGCTGGTCAGTTGTGCGCCTGAAAGCGCGGATGCCGTGCTCGCCGCCTTCCGCTCCGACGGTTTCGGCCAGGCGGCGACCATAGGCAGACTGGCTGAAGGGAATGCCAGAATCAGCGTTCGGTAGCGGATAGGCCCAATAAAACAAAACGGCCCGCATTGCTGCGATCCGTATGAATGCTGGTGGGGCATGTAGGGGTCGAACCTACGACAAACGGATTAATATTTGATACTATTAATCAATAAGTTATGTTTAAAGTTCGCCCTCAACCGCTAACGCTCGTGTGTAATCGTTATAACTTCCACACTAAATCGGCAATGAGTTCAGTCACCATCTTCATTTTCTTGCGCCAGTTGCGTCTTA
>CAMLDQ010000083.1 GCA_946478965.1 uncultured Methylobacillus sp.
GCAAGACATGCGGCTGAACAAACTGGATGCCGACCGCGAGCGCTGTGATGAGGATCAGGCGCTTGTTCATGATGCAATCATCGCGTTAGCGTCCCATCCCACGCACAGCCGCTGCGCCAAAGTATGTCCGCAGCTATCGACATTCAATGAAATGCCAAGATCGTGCAGCTGCGTTACCTGCATTCCGCGATAGCCGCAGGGGTCGATCGCGTCGAATGGCGCCAAGTCCATGGCTACATTGAGCGACAGGCCGTGGTAACAGCAACCGTTCCTGATCCTTAATCCAAGCGAAGCGATTTTGCGTCCGGCAACATAGACTCCCGGCGCATCTGCGCGGGCCTCGGCTGCAATGTTGTGCTCGGCGAGCAGCTGGATGATGGCTCCTTCCATCCGATCGACGACCTGCCGTACGCTGAGACTGCTGCGCTTGAGATCCAGCAGCAGATAGATCACGGCCTGGCCCGGCCCGTGGTAGGTGATCTTGCCTCCGCGATCCGTCAGTACCAGCGGTATGTCGTCGCGCCAGGGCATGCGTACATCCTTGCGGTTGAGTCCCAGCGTGTAGACCGGCGGATGTTCGGTGATCCACAGCTCGTCTGGCGTATTCGCATCGCGGGCTGCGGTAAAGGCCTGCATGGCCTTCCAGGTCGCAGTGTAGTCGGTGGTGCCGAGATGCCGGATGCGCGACCCGCTCACAGCACGACTTTGACCATTGGGTGCGCGGTCAGGGCGCGGTAGAGGTCGTCCAGTTGAGCTTTTGATGTCGCAAGTACGGTGCAAGTCACGCTGATGTACTTGCCGCCCGAACTGGCGCGCAATTCCATATCGGTCGCCTCGAATGTCGGAGCGTGCAGGCGCACCACGCGCAGGATCTCCTCCGCGAACCCGTCCTGGGTTGCCCCCATCACCTTGAGTGGGAACGCACAGGGAAACTCAAGCAAAGTGCTGGTATTTTCCTGGCTCATGAGGGTGCCCGCATCACGCGGCTTTTGTAGTCCTGATACAGCGCGTGCATTTTCCAGAACATGGGGCCGGGTGTGCCCGTGCCGACTGGCTTGCCGTCCAGCGTGGTGATCGGCAGCACTTCCTTGGTGGAAGAGGTCAGCCATAATTCGTCCGCGGCGCGTATCCGCGCTTCCTCGTGATGACCGACGGCCACCGGGATGTCGTTGGCGGCTGCCAGCTCCAGCACCACATCGTAAGTGATGCCAGGCAGCATGTGATTGTCCTTGGGCGGAGCCAGCACGATGCCGTTCTTGACGGCGAATATGTTGCTGGCGGCGCCTTCGGTCAGCACGCCATTGCGGAACAGGATCGTCTCCGTCGCGCCAGCATCGACAGCCAACTGGCGCAGCAGCACATTCGGCAGCAGCGCGATGGCCTTGATATCGCAGCGATCCCAGCGGTTGTCGACCGCGGATACGGCGGAGACCCCGGTGCTGCACAACTCGCGCGGCGCGGTGATGAGCGGGTTGCTCATCATGAATACGGTCGGTGCGGTATCCGCGGGAAAGGCATGATCGCGCTTGGCGACGCCGCGCGTGACCTGGAGATAGACGTATTGGTCTTCGCCTTCGTTGCCGGCGATCAGCGCCTCAATCAGCGCCATCCATTCCGGGTCGTCGTAGGGGTTGGGGAGCCGGATGCCGTCCAGACTGTGCTGCAGCCGATGCAGGTGGTCATCCAGCCGGAATGGGTGGCCGGAATAGACCGGAATCACTTCATAGACGCCGTCGCCGAAGATGAAGCCTCGATCGAGCACCGGCACGAACGCCTGCTCGATCGGGAGAAAATGGCCGTTGAGGTAGACGGTTTGTGCCATTGCCCAATTTATTGCAGCATCAGTCTCAGGCCGTCCCACAAGCGGCCGAAAATGCCGGCGACCGACATCGCGCGTGCGGCGACCAGCGGGCGTTCCAATACCGGTTTGTCGTTTAGCGTCAGCCTGATGGTTCCGACTTCCTGGTTAGCGCTTATCGGCGCAATCAGGGGTTGGCGGCTGATCACGCTGGCCTTGAGGCGGGAATACTGGCCTTTTGGCAGCGTCGCATACAAGTCTTCGGCGACGGTTGCATCCAGGGTGCTGCTGCTGCCCTTCCAGACTTTCAGCTTGCTGACGGCTTGGCCGTGTTTGTAGAGCAGGTGCGATTCATAGAACTGGAAGCCGTAGTTCAGCAGTTGCTGGCTTTCCACGGTACGGCTCGTGTCCGACGGCGCACCCAGTAAAATGGAGATCAGGCGCATGTCTCCGCGCTTGGCGGAGGAAACCAGGCAATAGCCGGCCGCGGCGGTGTGGCCGGTCTTCATGCCGTCGACGTAGGGATCGAGCCACAGCAGGCGGTTGCGGTTGGCTTGCTTGATGTTGTGGTAGGTGTACTCCTTCATCGAGTAGAAGCGCTTGTAATCCTCGGGGAAGTCGTGGATCAGCGCGGCAGACAGCTTCGCCAGGTCCGCGGCGGTGGTGTAGTGATTGGGGTCGGGCAGGCCGGTGGCATTCACGTAATGCGTGTTCTTCATGCCCAGGCGTTGCGCCTCCTTGTTCATCAGGTCGGCAAACGCTTCCTCGGATCCGGCAAGGCCTTCGGCGAGGGCGACACTGGCGTCGTTGCCGGAAACCACAATCGCGCCATGCAGCAATTCGTCCACTGTGACCGGCTTGTTGGGCTCGATAAACATGCAGGAACCGGCGCCGCCGCCGCAGCCGGCGCCGCCGCCTTTCCAGGCCTTGACGCTGACCGGCAGGGATTGCGTCAGCTGCAGATGGCCGTTCTTCAGTGCCTTGAAGATGAGATAGGCCGTCATCAGCTTGGTCAGCGACGCCGGCTCCACGCGTTCGTCAGCGCCTTGCTGGGCGAGCGTGGCACCGCTGTTGTAGTCCAGCAGGACGTAGGATTTGGCCGCCAGCGTCGGCGGCGGCGGGATGTCCTCGGCATGCGCGACGAGGGAGAGAAGGAACAGCAAGGGCAATAGCAAATATTTCATGGGTGCTTACCGAATCGTGACGAGGGTGGAAATTCCGAGCGTTTGCCGGATCATGCCGGCGGCTTGCTCCGCTTCTTCGCGGGTGGCATACGGCCCGAGCCGTACACGGTAGATGCCTTCATTATACCAGTTCCGCAAGGACACGTTTTGCGCCAGGTTCTGGCGGCGCAGGCGGTCGCTCAATTGATCCGCGTTTTCCTTGGATTTGAAAGCGCCCACCTGCACATAGGCGCCAGCTTGTTCAGGTGGATCGGGCGCTGTGGTGGGCGTGTTGTCTGCAACCATTGCAGGCGCGGTCTGCGGGCGCGTGTCTATGGCTTCGACCTCAACCAGTCCGCTGCCATGCTGGACCAGTCCCAGCTTGTAGGCGGCGGCATAGGACAGGTCGATCAGCCGGTCCTGGTGGAATGGGCCACGGTCGTTGATGCGCACGATGACGGATTTGCCGTTGTCCGGATTGGTGACGCGCGCATAGCTCGGGATCGGCAAGGTCGGATGGGCGGCCGTCATGCCGTACATGTCGTACACCTCCCCGCTGGAGGTCTTTTGCCCGTGGTAGCGCTTGCCGTACCAGGAGGCGATACCACGCGCCTTGTAGGGCTGGTATTCGGTCATCGGAGTATAGGTTTCGCCCAGTGCTACATAAGGGCGATTCGACCGTGCCAGCAAAGGCTCGTTGCGCGGGACGGCATCCGGGATGGCGTCGAGGTCAGGCGGGGGGGTGTCGCCGGGGCCGTCGTCCAGATAATAACCGCCGCCCCGTTTGGCGTTCGGCGGTTCGCTCTTGGGCGCGGATTGCGTGGATGGTTGCGGAGCGGAGGGCTCCGGCTTGCTTTGTACGGTGCCACATCCGACCAGCAGGAGTAACGGCAGGAAGACGAACAGGTATCTGGTGTGCATCAGGTTGTTACCAGTTTCTTGTGGGTCTGAATGCTCATCAAGATACCAAAACCGATCATCAGCGTCACCAGAGAGGTGCCGCCGTAGCTGATCAGCGGCAGTGGCACGCCCACGACCGGCAGGATCCCGCTGACCATGCCCATGTTGACGAAAGCGTAGGTGAAAAAGGTGAGCGCGATACTGCCTGCCAATAGCCGGCAGAAGGCATTCTGTGCATTGGCGGCGATCATCATGCCGCGCCAGATGATGATGCTGAACAGCAGCAGCAGCAGCAGGTTGCCGACCAGGCCGAATTCTTCCCCGAATACGGCAAAAATGAAATCGGTGTGGCGTTCGGGCAGGAAATCCAGCTGCGACTGGGTGCCGTTGAGCCATCCCTTTCCGGCAATGCCGCCCGAGCCGATGGCGATGGTTGCCTGAATCGTGTGGTAGCCGGCGCCGAGTGGGTCCTGGGAAGGGTCGAGCAGGATTTCGATGCGCTTGCGCTGGTAATCATGCAGCATGCCCCAGAGCAAGGGCGTCGCCGCTGCACCGGCCAGGGCCAATCCGCCCATCAAGCGCCAGCTGAGCCCGGCAAGGAACAGCACATAGAATCCGGAGGCGCCGATGAGCAATGCCGTCCCCAGATCCGGCTGCTTCAACACCAGCGCTGCCGGGATTGCCAGCATGACGGCGGCGATGATGTAGTCGGCAAACCGCAGTGACTGGTCGCGCCGGTCGAAGTACCAGGCGAGCATCATCGGTACGGCGATCTTCATCAGTTCCGAAGGCTGAATGCGCGCCACACCCAGATCCAGCCAGCGTCGTGCGCCCTTGGAGACATCGCCGAACAGGAAGACGCCCACCAGCAGCAGAATGCCGAGAATATAGAGCGGTACCGCGACCCGTTGCAGGTGCTGCGGCGGGATATTCGCAAACAGCCATAACGCTCCGCCCGCTGCGAGGATGTTGATTGCCTGGGAGATCATCCGGTCCATGCTTTGTCCGGAAGCGCTGAACAGGATGAACATGGCGATCAGCAGCGTAAACAGCAGCACGCTCAGCAGGAACTGATCGAAGTGCCTGAACAGGCGCGAGAGCACGGATCTAATCATGAACATCGACTTCTTCCTCAGCAGGTTCGGTGCCGGCGGCGTTGGTCTTTTCTGCAACGACCGGTGCTGGCGGCTCCTTGCCCAGCAGGTAGTAATCCATCAACTGGCGGGCGATCGGGCCGGCGGCGGAGCCGCCGTGACCGCCATTCTCGACGATCGCTGCAATCGCAATTTTGGGCGCATCCGCAGGCGCATAGGCGATGAACAAAGCATGGTCGCGGTGACGTTCGGCGACGTTTTTCTCGTTGTACTTTTCATTCTGCTTGATGCCGACCACCTGTGCCGTCCCGGTCTTGGCCGCAATCAGGTAGGGCGCGCCGGCGCCGATACTTGCGGCCGTACCGCCAGGCTGCGTTACATCGATCATCCCTTCCTTGACCAGTTCAACATGTGCCGGATCGAGCTTGATACTGTCCACCACCTCTGGCGGCAATGGCTGGGTAGCGTCGCTGCCGGGTTTCTGGATGCCAAATACCAGATGCGGCCGCATGGCAACCCCGTTGTTGGCGAGCATTGCAACCGCTTCAGCGAGCTGGAGCGGCGTTACCAACGTATAACCCTGACCAATTCCGGTGATCAAAGTTTCACCGGGAAACCAGGGTTGCTTCCAACGCTTCTGTTTCCATTGCGGCGTCGGCAGGAGGCCGCTCTGCTCGCCGATCAGGTCGATGCCGGTTTTCTTGCCGAAACCGAAATGGCTCATGAAGGCACTCAGGCGCTCGATGCCGAGGTCGTGCGCCAGGCCATAGAAAAACGTATCGCAGGAGACGGTAATAGCTTTTTTGATATCCACGCTGCCGTGTCCGCCCGGCTTCCAGTCGCGGTAGCGGTGGCTGCTGCCTGCCAAGGTGTAATAGCCCGGGTCGTTGATACTGAAAGGCGGCTCGCGTTGCCCGGATTCCAGTCCGGCGAGGGCGACGAACGGCTTGAAAGTCGAGCCGGGAGGATAGAGCCCGCGTAAAGGGCGATTGATGAGCGGCTTGTCCAGGGATTCGTTGAGTGCTTTCCAGCTATCGGGATCAATGCCGTCGACGAACAGGTTGGGATCGAAAGTAGGCATGCTGACATAAGCGAGCACTTGCCCCGTCGCCGGATCGAGCGCAACCAGCGCGCCGCGGCGGTTGCCGAAGGCTTTTTCGGCGATCTCCTGCATCTTGCTGTCGATGGAAAGCACCAGATTGTTTCCGGCGATGGGAGCCGTGCTGGAGAGCACTCGTACCGCATGTCCGTCCGCGTCGGTTTCCACCTGCTGCGTGCCGGTGATGCCATGCAACTCGTGTTCGTAAAACTGCTCGACGCCTGCTTTGCCAATGTGGTCGGAGCCGCGGTAGTTGGAACTGTCGCCGCTGTCCTTGAGATTTTTAACATCGGCGTCGTTGATGCGGCCGATATAGCCCAGCAGATGCGACCCCAGCGCACCGAGCGGGTAGTGCCGGAACAGTCGGGAGCGTATTTCCACCCCGGGAAAGCGGTAGCGGTTGACGGCGAAACGCGCTGCTTCTTCTTCGCTCAAGTGGGTGCGTAGCGGCACGCTTTCGAAATCGTGACTTTGCTCGCGCAGTTTTCTGAAGCGCTTGCGGTCGGACGGGCTGATCTCGATCAGCTTGGCGAGATCGGCTATGGTTTGTTCGAGATCCTTGACCTTGGACGGAGTGATTTCCAGCGTGTAAACAAAAAAGTTGTGCGCCAGGATGACGCCGTTGCGGTCGAGAATCAGGCCGCGTGTCGGGACGGTCGGCACCAGCGAGATGCGGTTGTTTTCCGCCAGCGTATGGTAGTAGTCGTAACGCCAGATTTGCAGGTAGAAAAACCGCGCGGCAAGGATGCCGAAGCATAGCAGCATGACAACGCCGGCAACCCCCAGGCGCCACCGGAAGTAATGCTGCTCGCGCCGGTAGTTTTTCAGCTCCGAATACGGCTTCATGCGGCAGCCCGGCTCAGGCGCTGTTTTTCGGGTCGGTACCGATCACGCCCGACGAAACGAGAAATTGCCACAGCAACACTCCGCTCAGGCTGGGCAGGAAGTAACCCCAGCCGAGCGGCGCGTAGCCGGCGAACAGCTTGATGATGAGCAGTGTGGCCTGGGCGATCAGCAGCAGCAGCAGCACGTAAATCGCCTGCTGCCAGGCGCTGAACAGTACCAGCCGGCGCTGGTAATGAACCGCCAGGAACCCGGTCAGGCAGTAGGCCAGCGCATTCTGGCCGAACAGGCTGCCACTGGCGATGTCGATCAACAGCCCCATGCTCCAGGCGGTGCCGACGTTGCAGAGATTGGGTGCGCGCAGCATCCAATACAACAGTGTGACCAGGACAAAATCCGGGCGCAGCATCAGGCCGAAACCCGCCCATGGCAACAGGTAGAGCATGAATGCCCCGAGCAGGGCCAGGTAGATTTCCTTAATGCTTACGGGGCGCATGGCGATTGGCGGATGTCGAGTGAGGTTCTTCGATGACGACCACGGATGGCGGCATCGTGTCGGCCTGAGGGATCAGCAGCACTTGCCGGTGGCTCTCTATGCCAGCGGTAGGCGTGCAGGCGATTTGGGCAAAGGGCGAACTGCCAGTGCGGTTGATGTGGGAGACCATGGCGACGGCGAGACCGGACGGATAGACGCCGTCGATCCCCGAAGTGACCAGCTTGTCACCTTCCTGAATGTCGACATTGACCGGCAGGTAAGGCAAGTCGATGGCGTTGGCGCGGCTGTTGCCGAAGGCAATCGCGCGCATGCCGGTTCGTTCGATCTGTATGGGTACGGCGAGATCCTTGTCGGTCACCAGCGTGACTTCGCTGCTGAACGGGTAGACCTGGGTAACCTGGCCGACCACGCCGGCCTCGTCGATGACCGCCTGCCCCGGCTTGATGCCCTGGCGGGCGCCGAGATTGACGACCACCTTGTGGGTAAACGGGTCGCGTCCGGTATGTACTATTTCCCCCATTCTGGTGGCAGGGGGAAGGGAAGGCAGGGTGCCGAGCAGGCTACGCAAATGCGTGTTTTCTGCTTCCAGTGTGCGAAAGCGCTGCAGGTCGGCACTCTGGCGCAGCGTCAGGGCATGCATTTCCTGGTTCTCGCGCACCAGGCGACTTTGAGTGGAGATGTATTCGCCCGTGTAGCGGAATGCGGCTGCCGGAGCATTGGCAATCACTTCCAGCGGATGCAGCAGGGCAGCAATGCCTTGCCGGATTTCGGTCAGGTAGTGGAGGCGGGCATCCACCGCCATCAGTGAAATGGATACGGCGGCGAAGAAGGTGAGCCGTGCGAGCGGGCTCGGACCCCGAACAAAGAATGCCGGGGGAGTCTGGTGCTCCATCGGGGACGGCACGTTAGGCGTGGCCCTTCAGGAATTACTCGTTGGCAAACACATTGCCCAGTTTATCCATTTCCTCAAGCGCCCGGCCGCTGCCACGCGCTACGCAAGTGAGCGGATCGTCGGCGACGATCACCGGCAAGCCAGTTTCCTCCATCAGCAGGCGGTCGAGGTCGCGCAGCAGCGCGCCGCCGCCGGTCAGCACCATGCC
>CAMLDQ010000084.1 GCA_946478965.1 uncultured Methylobacillus sp.
CATCGGCGTGGCCGTGGTAGCAGCCTTCGAACTTGACGATCTTGCTGCGTCCGGTGAAGCCGCGCGCCAGACGGATGGCGCTCATCGTCGCTTCGGTGCCGGAACTCACCAGGCGCACCTGCTCCATGCTGGGCACCAGCTTGATCAGCAGTTCCGCCATTTCCAGTTCGCGTGCGGTTGGCGCGCCGAACGAGAGGCTGTTTTCCGCGGCCTTCTGCACCGCCTCGATTACGGCGGGGTGGGCGTGGCCAAGAATCATTGGGCCCCAGGAGCCGACGTAATCGACGTAATTCTTGTCGTCTTCATCCCATACATAGGCGCCCTTGCCGCGCTTGAGGAACACGGGCGTGCCGCCTACCGAGCGGAATGCGCGCACCGGCGAATTCACCCCGCCGGGAATGAGTTTCTGCGATTGTTCGAATAACTGCTGGTTGCGAGAAGTCATGGTGTCAGTCTTGAGAAAAAAGGGTGGAAAACGAACGCGCGGCCGCCGTGATGTCCGGTGCCGACCACAGCGCGCCGATTACGGCAATACTGTCTGCGCCGGCGCTGATTGCCAAAGGCGCATTTTCGGCGGTGATCCCGCCGATGGCAACCTTTGGCAGCCCCAGCGAGCCGGCCTCGGCGAAAAGGCTCAGAGGCGCATGTACGGCGGCAGGTTTGGTGTCCGAATCGAAGCAGGCGCCGAAGGCAATATAGTCGGCGCCTTGTGCCTTGGCCTGTTCGGCCAAGGCGATGCGGTCATAGCAGGAAGCGCCGATAAGCTTGCGCGCGCCCAGCAGGCGGCGGGCGGCGGCAATGTCGCCATCCAAGCCGCCCATATGTACGCCGTCCGCATCCAGTTCGACGCAAAGCAGCACATGGTCGTTGATGATGAACGGCACGCCGTATTCCTCGCATAGCCACATCAATTCCGTCGCTTGCTCGCGTTTCAGCGCGTAGGACGCCGTCTTGTGGCGGTATTGCAGCAGGGAAACGCCCCCTTTCAGGGCCGCCTCGACCTGGTTTACGAGTAGTGCCGTGTCGTCGATGTCGGGCGTGACTGCATACAGCCCTTTAATCCTGATCATCCTCTTCTTCCCGTGCCCAGAACAGGCGATCCGGCACGTATTGGCCCATGCCCGGCCGGAAGGCTGCCTGCAGTGTTTGCCAAGTGTATTCCTGCGCTTCGGCCACGGCTTCTTCCATGGTCAGGCCGTGCGCCAGGCAGGCTGCGATAGCCGAGGTCAGCGTGCAGCCGGAGCCATGGTAGTTGCCGGGCAGGCGCTCCCAGGTGTAGCTGCGGATCAGGCCTTTTTCCGAGTACAGCGTGTTCACGACTTCGCTGGTGCGCTCGTGTGTTCCGGTAATGAGCACGTATTCGCATCCCGTGGCCAGCAGTTGGCGCGCGCAGTCATCGAGCGACTCGCCTTCCCCCTCTTCGCTGTCATCGCCGAATGCCAGGCGGCGCGCCTCCAGGCTGTTGGGCGTGAGCAGCGAAGCTTGCGGGAACAGCAGGTCGATCATCGCGTCCTGAATCTCGTCGCCGGCCAGTTCGTCGCCGCGGCCGGATGCCAGCACCGGATCGATCAACAGCGGCACATCGGGATAATCGGCAACGATTTCCGCAATCACGGCCACATTCTCCACGCTGCCCAGCATGCCGAGCTTGAACGCCGCGACTTCCATGTCTTCGAGGATGGTGCGCGCCTGTTCGTTGACCCAGTCCGCATCCAGCGCCATGAAGCTCTCCACGCCCAGCGTGTCCTGCACGGTAATGCCGGTAACGACGGAGAGCGGGTGGCATCCGATGCTGGAAAGCGTGAGCAGATCGGCTTGCAGGCCTGCGCCCCCGCTGGGGTCGGTGGCGGCAAACGTGAGTACGAGCGGTGGGACGGGCTTGGTCATCGCGGTGGGTTCTGTTCGCGCGGGTATCCGTCGCGAAAAGTGAAATGAAAACGCTATTTTAACGTAAGGAGCAGCGCCGACATACGAAAACCTGTGGCTATCGGGAAAAGCCGGGTTCGACGTGCTTGGACAGTCGGCAAAGCTCGGGTATAATCGCCTCCCTCTTCGTAATGGCGGCATCCGATATTTGGTATGCGCGCTTCACGATGGTGGCTGTAGCTCAGTTGGTAGAGTCCCGGATTGTGATTCCGGTTGTCGTGGGTTCGAGTCCCATCAGCCACCCCACCCTTCCCAGCCAGATGCTATCTCAAATCCAGCGCCATGACGCGCGGCGTCCGCGTGTTTAATGCGTGCAGCACTCGCCGGCTAGCGTATGGCTTGGCTGTTAGCGGCGCTTGTTAGCGATAATTTATTAGGTCAGTTTCCCGCATTCTGCCGCTGCACCCTGGCATAAGTTATTCGCTCTCGTTCAGGCCCTCGATGCTTGAATAATGGATGATCGCCAGGAAGCGGATCGGCATCTTGATCAATCTTTCCGGCCGATGCGGGAGTTCGCCACGAAACGTGAGCGAATCTCCCGGCTCCAGGACAAAGGATTCGGCACCGACCTTGTACTCCACCGCGCCCTCCAGCATGTAGATGAACTCGGTGCCGGGGTGTTCGAACGGCGGGAACTCCTCGCTTTGTTCTTCCAAAGAAACCAGAAATGGTTCGAATACTTTCTGCGGTCCTTGATCGTATGCCAGCAGCTGATACGTATGCCCGCGCCGGGTGCCGCGCCGCACCACTTCCATCCCTTGACCGCTTTTGACGAATTGGGCGCCCCCGCTTGGGGCGTTGTAGTCCCGGAACAGTCGGGCGAGCGTCACCCCCAAAGAGTTTGCCAGTTGCTCCAATGATTCCAGGCTGCTGGAGGCCAGACCGTTCTCGATCTTGCTCAGCATCCCTCGGCTAATGCCGGCACGTTGCGCCACTTCAGCGATGGTCAGGCCGTGTTCCAGACGTAGCTGGCGAATGGTGTGGCCGAGGTGGGTGTCGAGCGTATTGCTCGCAACGGGGGCAGGAAGGGGTGACAGTGCTGTCATGGGATGCTGGTTCCTTTTTCGTAACGTACTAATTTTACCTAAAAATTTTGGCGGGATGCGAAAAAAGTTTCATTTAAAGAAAAATTGTTGCATAAATGTGTTGACACCCAAAATTGGATATGGATAAATAGCACCCAATGTTTCATGTCATTAAAAAATGTTAATTGGTTGGTTATCTAGCTGAGGCATTTATGAATACGATAAATAGGGGTTGTCCATGCCATTAAGGTTGCTCAAGTACGCGCTTAACCGGGAACACCCGGGACAACGCTTTTTCCGGGCGCTTGAGACGCCGCGCAAGAGCTATGACGTGGTGATTATCGGCGGCGGCGGGCATGGACTTGCCGCGGCCTACTATCTTGCCAAAGACCACGGCATTACCAACGTCGCCGTGCTCGAGCGCGGCTATATCGGTGGCGGCAACACGGGCCGCAACACCACCATCGTACGTTCCAATTACCTGACTCCTGAAGGCGTGAATTTCTACAACGCCAGCGTGAAGCTGTTCGAGGATTTGTCCCAGGATCTCGATCTCAATCTCTTTTACTCCACGCGCGGGCATTTCACGCTGGCGCATACGGAGTCCGCGATGCGAACTATGCGCTGGCGCGCCGAAGTCAACAAGCATGTCGGCGTGGAAAGCTATGTGGTAGGCCCTGATGAAATTTCCAAGGCGTGCCCGCAGCTCGATATCAGCTGCAGTGGGAAGGCCCCGATTCTTGGGGCGCTTTACCATGCGCCCGGATCGGTCGCACGCCACGATGCCGTCGCCTGGGGCTATGCCCGCGGTGCGGATGAGCGCGGCGTCGAGATTTTCCAGAATACCGAAGTCACCGGCATCGACGTGCAGGGCGGCAAGGTCAAGGGTGTGCAGACCAACCGCGGTTACATCGCCACGAACAAGGTGCTGTCGGCCGTGGCCGGGTTCACCCCGCGCGTGACCAAGATGGTGGACGTGGAGACACCGATCGTCATCCAGCCACTGCAGGCCTGCGTGAGCGAACCGATGAAGCCCTGGCTCGATACCATTCTCGTCTCAGGCAGCCTGCATGTGTATGTCAGTCAGTCCTCCCGGGGCGAATTGGTGATGGGTTCCTCGCTCGACCCCTACGAAGTGCACTCGACGCGATCTTCACTGGATTTCGTCGAGGGGCTGACCTCGCACATGCTGGACATGTTCCCCTTCCTTTCCAACATCAAGGTCGTGCGGCAATGGGCCGGGATGGCGGACATTACGCCGGACTTCGCGCCCATCATGGGCAAGACCCCGGTCGACGGCTTCTATCTCGATGCCGGATGGGGCACCTGGGGGTTCAAGGCTACGCCTATTAGCGGCAAGACCATGGCCGAGACGGTGGCGAAGGACAAGGCGCCGGATCTGATCCGATCGTTCCGCCTGTCGCGCTTCGAGGAATACGAACTGACCGGCGAAAAAGGTGCCGCGTCGGTGGGGCATTGAGGGAGAGCGACGAATGAAGTTATTGAATTGCCCTATCAACGGTGTGCGGCCTTTAAGCGAATTTGTCTTTGGCGGCGAAGTGCGCGAGATGCCGGATCCCAATACCTGCAGCGACAAGGAATGGGCTGCGTACGTGCATTATCGCAATGGCGCACCTGGCATGAAAAAAGAATGGTGGTACCACGGCCCGAGCGGAACCTGGTTTATCGCCGAGAGAAACACGATGACCGATGAGGTGGCACGTACCTATCTCTACGGCCAGGAGGACAAGCAATGAGCATGCGTCTGCCGAAACAGTCCGGCGAGTGGATCAATCGCAGCAAGCCTGTGAAGTTCACGTTCGAAGGCCAGGCATATACCGGGTTTGAGGGCGATAGTATCAGCAGTGCGCTGTGGGCCAACAGCGAGCGCGTGCTGGGACGCAGCTTCAAGTATCACCGCCCGCGCGGTGTGTTGAGTCTGGCCAACCACGATATCAACGCGATGGTTACCGATGGCGTCGACACCAATATACGTGCCGATGTGGTGGCCGTGAAATCCAACATGCAGCTGACCGCGGTGAATACCGATGGCGGCCTGAAGAACGACCGCAATCGCTATATCGACAAACTGGCCAAGTTTCTGCCAGTCGGCTTCTATTACAAGGCATTCCATACGCCGAAAAGCCTGTTTCCGTTCTGGGAGCGGGTCATACGTAAAGCCGCCGGCCTCGGGGTAGTGAATTTCGAGTATCCCCGCATATTGAAGCGCAAGCTCAACCGGCATTGCGACCTGCTTGTGATCGGTGGCGGAGTCACGGGCCTCACGGCGGCACTGTCTGCAGCCAAGGAAGGGCTGGAGGTCGTTGTTGCGGATGAGAATGCAAAGGCAGGCGGCAGTCTTACATACGACCGGGCCGGTTCGGCCGAAGCGGCCAATCTGCTGCAGGAGCTGATGGAGAAGTTATCCCAGCAGCCCAGGGTGACCCTGATGACAGGAGCTTATGCAGCTGGCTATTACGCTGACCATCTGGTTCCTGTGGTGGCTGCTGAAGGAATTACCAAGGTGCGAGCGAAGGCGGTCATCGTGGCCAGTGGGGTATTCGAGCAACCGCCCGTGTTCCGCTATAACGATCTGCCAGGGGTGATGCTTGGGTCAGCGGCCCAGCGGCTCATCTATCGCTATGCCGTGAAGCCCTTTAACCAGGGCGTCGTGGTGACCGCCAACAGCCATGGCTACCGCGTTGCTCTGGATCTTCTGCAAGCCGGCTGCAAAGTGGCTGCCCTGATCGACATGCGTGCGGCAGGCGAAAGCGGCACGCTGGCAGCAGAAGTGGCGCGGCGCGGTATCCCGATCCGCAAGGGCAGCTGTGTTTACGAAGCATTGCCCGTCTCGGGCAATATGGGCGTACGCGGTGTGGTGGTGAGCAAATACGATGAAGAGAGCAACGTCGCCGACCCGCAAAAAACGGAAATCATCGAATGCGATGGTGTAGCGATGAGTGCCGGCTGGGCGCCTGCTGCCGCCTTGCTGTATCAGGCAGGCACCGGCATGCGTTACGACGGGACACTGCAACAGTTCGTGCCTGCGCGCTTGCCCAAGGGCGTTTTCGCCGCTGGCAAGGTAAATGGTGTGTACAGCCTGGAAGGACGCATGCTGGATGCCGCGCGCGCAGTAGCAGAGGTGTTGCGGCATCTGGGCAAAAGTGGCCCGCAGGTTGAGGTGCCCGCCCACAGCGGCGATGCACCGAGCCATCCCTATCCGGTCGTACCGCATGAGGATGCCAAGAATTTCGTGGATTTTGACGAGGATCTGCAACTCAAGGATTTTGTGAATGCCGCCAAGGAAGGCTTCGACAACATCGAACTGATGAAGCGCTTTACCACGGTAGGGATGGGACCCAGCCAGGGCAAGCACTCCAATATGAATGCGATCCGCATTCTGGCACGCATCCGCGGCGTGCCCGTGGACAAGATCGGTACCACCACGGCCAGACCTTTCTTCCACCCCACACCGATCGGGCATCTGGGCGGGCGAAGCTTCCACCCGCACCGCGTGACTTCGATCCACGGCTGGCATGCGGCAGAAGGCGCGGTATTTACCGAAGGCGGCATCTGGGTGCGCCCGGCCTACTATGCGAAGTCTGGCATCGCTGCACGCGAGGCGGTGCTGGATGAAGCGATGGCGGTGCGGCTGTCGGCGGGCATGATCGATAACGGTACGCTGGGCAAGATCGAAGTATGCGGGCCGGATGCCTCCCATTTCATGGAACGTTTCTATACCGGCAGCTTTGCCAGCCAGAAGGTAGGCGAAATGCGATTCGCCTTGTTGCTGGACGAGGCGGGCGTGGTGATCGACGACGGCATCGCGGCACGTATCGACGAAGAGAAGTTCTATGTTTCCACCAATACGGCGAATGCGGCCACGGTATATCGGGAAATGCAGCGCTGGCTGCAGCGCTGGCAGTTGAATGTCGGGCTGATTAATGTGACGGGCGCCTTCGGCGCGATGAATCTGGCGGGCCCTAACGCACGCAATATCCTGGCCAAGGTCACCAAACTCGATCTCAGCGAAAAGAGCTTTCCTGCCAGCCATGTCCGCATGGGAGAAATTGCCGGGGTGCCGGCACGGGTGTTGCGAGTGAATTTCGTGTCGGATCTGGCATATGAAATCCATGTGCCGGCGACACAGGCGCTCCACGTGTGGGAGGCGATCATGGAAGCCGGCAAAGAGGATGGCCTGCGTCCCTTCGGTACGGATGCGCAGCGGCTGTTGCGTCTTGAAATGGGGCATCCGCTGGTGAGCCATGATACCGACGGCTTGACTACACCTTACGAAATTGGCGTCGAATGGGCGCTGAAGATGGGCAAGCCGTTCTTTGTAGGGCAACGCAGCCTCAAGATTATCGCGAAACGGCCCGTTTCCAAGCGCCTGGTACCGTTTGTACTGGATGCGGCATATGGGGGCGAGATGCCGCAGGAATGCAATCTGGTGATCGACGCGGCAGGCGAGATCAAGGGGCGCGCCACCAGCATCGCATACAGCCGCGCGGCCGGGAGAGTGATCGGATTCGCTTATGTCGGCCCTGAAGGTACGGCCCCGGGAACCGAATTCCATATCCGTACCGATGGCGGATCCATGGTCAAGGCAACGGTGGCGAATAGGCCGTTCATTTCCAGCCATAAAGGAGATCATGCATGAATACCTTAACCCGGCAGACACCGCTGATCCATGCACAAATGCGACTGAGACCGCGCACGACGGAGCTGCATGGCATGGAGGTGGCCATCGAGTTTGCCAGCGCCGAAATCGAGCACAAGCGCAAGGACACGCTGGGCGTTTGCGATGTGAGCTGTTTCCCGCGCTTCGGTGTAAAGGGCCTCAATGCCGCGCAATGGTTGAAAGAGCAGAAATTGGAACTCCCTGGGCAAGCCAATACCTGGGTTCAGCAGGGTGAAACGCTGGTGCTGCGCCTCGGATGGAACGAATTCCTGGTGGAAGACCAGCGCGACGGTCACCTGTGTGCTGTGCTGGAAGCAGCCGCCCAGCCCAAGGCGTACGGAACCTACAAGGTTCAGCGCAACGATGCTGCATTTTTGTTGAGTGGTAGTCATGTGCAGGAGTTGTTTACGGAAATCTGTGCAATCGATATGCGGGACCATGTCATGCCGGCAAATGCGGTCGTGATGACGCAGATGGCGGGTATTTCAGTCACGGTGCTGCGCCAGCAGATGAATGGCACGCCGATTTATCGCATCTGGTGCGACGGTACTTACGGGCCCTATTTCTGGGACACGCTGTTGGAAATTGCCGAGGAGTTTGGCGGCGGAGCGGTAGGCCTCTCTTGTCATTACAGAGAAATGCTGTAACTGGCGGAATCAATTTTCTTGGGAGATGTTATGAAAACGTTGGCGGAAGCAAAGAAGTTCCTGAAGGACAATGACGTCAAGTACG
>CAMLDQ010000085.1 GCA_946478965.1 uncultured Methylobacillus sp.
CTGGTCGCCGTTGTTGAGCAGCGCGTTCATCGCCATCACGATCAGCTCGGACACGCCGTTGCCGACGATGACATCGTCGGTGGTCACACCCTTGATGTTTTTCTGCTGGGTGTAGTGCACGATGGCGCGACGCGCGGCGAACAGCCCCTTGGAATCGCTGTAGCCCGACGCATCCGGCAGGTTGTGGATCACGTCCTGCACGATCTCTTCCGGCGCTTCGAAGCCGAATGGCGCGGGATTACCGATGTTCAGCTTGATGATGCGGTGGCCTTCGTCCTCCATCTCGCGCGCTCGCGCCAGCACCGGGCCACGGATGTCGTAGCACACGTTATTGAGCTTGGAGGATTTGAGTATGGGTTGCACGATGCCGTTTTTCGCGTCAGATAAAGGGGCGATTTTACCTTGTCGCCCCACACCCAAGCAATTCAAACTACGGCGCTTTTTCCGCCAGCCTCAATAATGCCGATGCCCGCCGTGATGCACCGCCCGGCGAAAACCGATGACGGCATGATAGACGAACAATCCGGCCAGCAGCAGCCCCGCCAGCAGATGCAGCACGGCCGTCTTGTTTGCAATCGCGTCGTCGGATAGATAGTAAATGCCGATGGCCGTCGCCATCAGCAGCAACAGCAGCAGCGCCATACCGACCCCGCTGCGCCAATGCTTGCGGTGACGCCATCCGGCACGCATATGGACGTTCCACAAGGCTCCCATCATGCTCATCATCCAGAATGCCAGCGTCGCATGCGCTGCCCCCATCGCGATCTGCGCATGGTCGCGCAGGCGCCACGGCACATCCCATTCCAGCCGCACGTCAAGCGTGGTCGGCGTCAGCAAGCCGCCGGTCGCCATCAAACCCAGCATGGTCAGCAGCAGCAGCAGGTAGAACCAGCGCGGATACCCTCTCATGCGCCCCGCCCTGATACAAGCCGGCCGCCCAGCCGTCGAACCAGCGCCTCCCGCTCTGCAGCGGCGGCAACGCTCGCCACCTTGGTCAAGGCATCGGCACGCCATGCGGTGCGTGCCATCACGGTCCAGACACCCACTTCCGGCGACACCCCACCACCGACGATCCAGGCCGGAAAATCCCGGTCCGGCCGGTCGCGCACGCAAGAGCTTGCAACCGCCGCATCCCGTAAGCCGCCCAACATGCTGCGGCGGCCATCCGATTCGCGCCGCTCGACCGGCAACACCAGTTCGCCGAACGCACGCAAATCGCCGCCGGCATTCACCCAGCCGGCCACGATCCCGCATCGACGCAACGCACGCACCGCGCAGTCCACCGCATACCCCTTGGCGATACCGTCCAGGGTTATTCGTACCGGGCGCCGCAAGCGTGCCCGGTTCCCGCACAGCTCGATATCGTCCGCATGTCCCCTGTCCAGATAGTCGCCACAGCCGTGATCGGGCAAGACGCCCTTGCGCACCAGCGCCCCACCCACGGTGCAGTTGAAACGCCCGCCGCTGGCTTGCGTCATCGCGCATGCCAGCCGCAAAACACGCATGCCGTGCGGATGCACATCGACCCAATCGCCGCCCGCCATGTTCAGGCGCGACAGCTCGCTGCGCGAATCGTGAAAGCTCAGTGCCGCCTGGATTTCGCCAATCGCTGCAAACGCGGCGTCGATCGCCGATGACACATCCGCATTCTGGGACTGCGCGCCGATCTCGACGTAGGTGCCCAGCAAGGGTCGCATGCGTTTTGCCTTATTCACCGCCCAGCGCCACTTTCTGCAGTGCCAGCAAGCGCTTGACGCCATCGGTCAGGTTGCGGCTGGACAGAGTTGCGCCGCTGATGTTCGGGATATCCTCGTCGAGCTTGAACGGATCGGCCAGCGTCTTGCCCTTGAAATGCTGGCGCCAGGCCGCATTGCGCACCTGGTCGCCCTTGGTCTCGCGGTAGCTCATGATCTCGATGCCCAGCACATGACCATCCGGCGACAAGCCGACGCCATAGGTGATGAACTCGTGCTTGCCGACCACGTCGTCCACCACGAACCACCCCTGAAAGACACCTTCCTGCTCCATGCGCCAGACCTTCTGTTCTTCCCAGCGCTGACGCACGCCGGCCAGCGCCTTGATCTTGTCGCGCTGGGCTTCGCTCAACTTGACCAGCATGGGTTTCGCGGTACCCGCGTCAGGAAAAATCGATTTCTGCGCCTGCTCGGCGGTCAGGTAATCCACGGCATACGCCGGTGTCACGATAGCGGCCATCGGCACCAGCCATAGCCCGGTCAGATTGCGTTCTCGCATGGCATCTCCTTCAGAAATCCATACCAACCTTGATGCGGAATTCCTGCTTGGTCTTCTCGATCAGATGCAAGTTGTTATCGGTCTGCCCGGTATATTCCGGCCCGCCCCCTCTCAACTGCGGAAACCAGGTAGCGGTAGCCCAGAACTTTTCACCGCCGTAGTGCAGGGTCGGTCCGGCAAACAGGGACCAGCGCTCCTGCCCCACTTCCGTTTCAAACTCCGTCTGGTACTGCACTTCCCCGCCGATGAACCAGTTGGGGGCAAATCGGTAAGTCAGGCCGGTCGATGCGGTCAGTTCGATTTCCATCTCGGGGTCGGTCGGCCATTCGAAATCGGCCGGCAAGGTCGCGAGGCGCGCTGCCGATAACGCCGAGCGATCCGCATATGTAGCTTCCATCCCTACATTGCCTGCCCACACCATCTGCCCTTCCATATAGTATTTCTGCGCGGCCAGCGTGCCTTCGATATGGTAGGAGTCCTTGTCCAGGCCGGAGTGCTTGTCCAGCCAGTCGTAACTTAACCCCAGGATGCCCGCCAGACCGAAGTCGTCCTTGGCCGGGCTCAGGAAGTTGTACTTGAACTCCGCTTCAACGCCGGACGGCCGCATGCCGTAACTCTCGTCGCCGGGAATGTAGGCATCGATCTGTATCCCCTTGATGTCGACAGACTGCATCTTGAGGTAGCCCGCCACAGTGAAGCGGTCGCTAACGCCGTACTCGATTTCGGTCTTGGAATCCCAGGCATGATAGGAACCGACATCCTTGTCGTCCCGGTAGGTCAAGGTCTGGTCGAGTTCCATGGTTCCTTTCGGCAGCGTTTCCGCACCTTTGACATAGCCAAACAGATTTTCGTCGGCAAATGCAGTCTGCGAGGCCGCCAATGCAGCCAAAACAAGCGAGGATGAGACAAGATGACGCATGATTGAGAAGCTCCCTGATTAAAATTGTTATATATGATAATCATTATCATTTAGATTATCAATATTGTTATTGTAAGAAAACGTTAAGCAGGGAACTTTCGCCTGGCCGGACATGGCTTATCATGGAACATGCATCATCAGAGGAACGCTGCAATGAAACTCCATCTCACCCAGGCCGCCGGCAATCAACTGATAACCGGTTACGGTACCGGATGGGTCGCCGTTAATGAAACGCGTCATACCGGAAGCCTGATCGTCCTCCCCAACCGACTGATCGCCGACTGGTCGGTCAACCGCGTTGACGAGCTGACTGCCGAGCATTTCGTCGAAATAGCCGATCTCCAACCGGAAATCGTATTGCTCGGCACCGGAGCAACCCAGCGTTTCGTGCATCCGCGCCTGTCCCGCCCATTGCTGGAGGCCGGCGTCGGACTCGAATGCATGGACACGGCGGCCGCCTGCCGCACCTACAACATCCTCATGGCCGAAGGCCGCCATGTACTGGCCGCGCTGCTGATGGCCACAGAGCACTCCCGGTGATTGCCTGGCCGGCCATCGTCCACTACCGCGGCGATGCTGCGCTAGCCTACGTTGAAAACCAGGCTGCATGGGATGCCGCCCTGCACCCGCATGGCGCCCGCATCTGTCCTGGCGACCGGCTGATCGATGCGAATGGACACATTCACGCACTGTTCCCGGGCCAACACGGCACCACGGAGATAGTGCCGAGCGAGGCGACTGCCACACTGGAGGAAGTCATTGCATTGATACGTGCGCATGCCGCCCAGGAAGGCGCATGCTGCGTCGCGAAATTCCATGCGCTCACGTTCGCCGAAGCAATTGCCGCTCTACGGGACATGGAGCACGCGGCATAACCGCGGCCTCCCCGGCCGGCAAATTCTTGCCGGGCACTTCGCTATGCCGCCGGGGAACCCGTTATCAATTGCAAATTCGTCTTTTATATTCAGATACTTGTAGAAATATCAGCCATCGGCCCGATAATTGCTTTCTGGTCAGATAATGTTTACCCGCACCGGCAAGCGATCCATGTGGCCCGGTCGCGAAGAGGAACCAGAACCGCATGCTGACAGAACCACGCGACGTCCCCGATATCGAACCTTCCCCGGAACCGGGGCAAGGCACCAACGCCCCGAATAACCGGGAATCCGTCAGCACTTCTCCCGCCGCGCATCGCTGGCACTTTATCGACCACAACACCATCGAGATACCTTCCCACTGGTCCGTGCCATGGGCAGACCTGATGATGGTGATGATGGTGATGTTCGCCGTCATGTATGCCGCCAAACTGCAGCACCGGGATGCCCGGGCAGTACCGCAGCAGCATGCCCCCGTCTCCGCCACGCTGCCGCCACGTGCGGAAAAACCGAAGCCTGTGAAATCCCCGCAGGCGCAGCTGTCCACCGATGAGTTGTTCAAGCTAAGCGAAAAACTGGTGCGGGAGGCCAACCTCGGCGACATCGACGTCGCACTGACCGACAACAATGCGATCAAGGTCAGCGTGCACGGCAACCTGTTTTTCGACCTGGGCACCACCGACCTGAAACCGGAAGCGATCACCTTCCTCAACCAGTTATCCGGCATACTGGCGACCAACAACTACAAGATCGAGGTTTCCGGCCATACCGACGACTTCCCGATCAGCAGTCCGGCCTACCCGACAAACTGGGAGCTTTCGACCGCCCGCGCGGCCCGCGTTGCACGCTACCTGATCCAGCAGGGCAATCTTGAACCCGGCCGCTTCTCCGTGATCGGCCACGCCTCCTACCAACCCACCGTGCCGAACGACTCGCTCGCCAACAAGGCGAAGAACCGGCGCGTGGAAATCGTCATCACCCGCGAAGAATACCGCCCATGAAAACGCACACCCACTCCCTCTGGGGCATCGCCCTCTGCACCATCCTGCTGTTCAGCACCTTCTTCATCAGCGACGGCAGGACCATGATGCTCAACACCGAAGGGCTGCTCGTCGTGGTCGGCGGCACCATAGGCGCGATGTTCATCAGCTACCCGAAAAAATCGCTGGTGGCCGCTTTCAAGGTTGCGGTGAACAGTTACCAGTCCGCAGTGCCCACCGGCGAGGAAATCGTCGACTCGCTGCTGGATCTTTCCATCAAATCGCGGCTCGACGGCCTGCTGGCGCTGGAGAAAGACGGCGAACGCACCAGCGTGCTGTTCCTGGAACGTGCGCTCTCCATGCTGGTGGATGGGTTCAGCCTGGAGGAATTGCGCGACGCGCTGCATACGGAAATCAGCTTCTTTCAGCAACGTCGCGCGCAGCATGAACGCGTGTTTCGCCATATGGCGCTGCTGGCTCCGGCCTTCGGCGTCGCCGGCGGCGTGGTTGGGCTGGTCGGCATGCTGGGCGGCATCAGCGACTCCGCGGTGGTGCTGCATACCATCCCGGTAGCACTGACTTCGACGCTGTACGGCATTCTGCTTGCCTACCTGCTGTGCATTCCCGTTGCTGAAAATATCCACGCCAAGACGCAGGAGGAACTGCTGATTCTGAAGCTGATTACGGACGGCGTCGCCCTGATCGGTCAGGAATACAACACCATCCGCCTGCAAACGCGCCTGCAAGCCTTCGTCACGCCGCAACAGCGCAATATCCAGCACAAGAGCTTCAGCGAAATCCGCAACCGCTACGAAGAAATGCGCTTGAGCCGTTCGCGGCCCGTCGGATTGAGGGAAGAACGCCCCTAATCGTCGCCGAATCTGAGCGCCCCTTGCGAGGGTGCTGCACGCAATTGCCGCTCCGATGCGCGCACCAGCGTGCTGACGCGCACCCCGAGCAGCCGGATGCGCCTGTCCAGCGGCACCCGCTTCAGGCACTCCCCCGCCGCGCGGCGGATCAACGCCGCATCGCGGGTGAATTCAGGCAGCGTCAGATCGCGCGTCACGGTACGAAAATCCTCGAAACGCAGCTTGATTCCCACGGTGCGGCCGACATAACCCTTACGCACCAGATCCTCGGCAACACGCTGACATAACGCGGTGAAAGCCTCCGAGAGCAACGGGCGATCCCTGCGCGGATGGAGATCCCGTTCAAAGGTGGTTTCCCGACTGGCACTCTTCGCCACGGACGTCGTAACCACCTGCCGCTCATCCTGGCCGCGTGCTACCGCCAGCAGCCAGTGCGCGGCATTCGCACCGAAATGCGCCTGCAGCAGGTCCGGACTGGCATGCGCGAGATCGGACACCGTCACAATACCAAGCGTCGCAAGTTTATCCACCGCCTTGGGGCCGATGCCGTTGATCTTGCCGACCCTGAGCGGCCAGATGCGATCGGGAACATCCCCCATCGTTAACAACGTTAGTCCATCCGGCTTATCGAGATCCGAACCGATCTTGGCAAGAAGTTTGTTGGGCGCAATGCAGATCGAACAGGACAGTCCGGTGGCCTCCAGCACAGCCTGCTTGATACGCTGCGCCAGCATCAAGCTTTCCTCGGCGTGCCCGGTAAGGTCGATGTAGATTTCGTCGATACCGCGATCCTCGATGCGTGGAGCAATTGCCGCCACCGCCTGCTTGAACAGGCGCGAGTAGTGCCGGTAAGCTTCGAAGTTAGCCGGCAACAAGATCGCCTCGGGCGCAAGCCTGGCCGCTTTCATCATGCCCATCGCGGAAAACACGCCCAGCGCACGCGCCTCGTAGGTCGAAGTGGTCACGACACCGCGCCCGACATATTCCTTGAGCTGGTGAAAGCGCCGCGTGCCGTCGGCCAGGACAACTGGCGCCATGGCAGAGCGTCCGCCTACCACCATGGGCAAACCACGCAACTCGGGGTAGTGCAGCAGCTCCACCCCGGCGAAAAACATGTCCATGTCGAGGTGTGCAATGCGCCGCGGCTGTGGCTGGTCGGTCTTTATCTCCATCATTCGTGCAGTTTAAGGCCTCGTTTCGCGGGCCGCATCCTTATCAAGGGACTCCAAATCCTGTTGTATTCGCGCCCGAGTTTCTGCACAATACTTACTGGTTCGTATACTTTTGGGGCCGCATCATGGAATTGTTCGAGAGCGACTGGTTTTTCGGTCTCGTGGCAGCACAGGCAAAATCCCCTGCTGCAAGACTGACCGCCGTATTCGGCGTGGCATCCAGCTGGATTGCCGCACCCGGCATCCGTAAACTGCTGACGCAGGAAGCAGAGGGTGTTCCCTGCTTGCGCCTCAAGGACTGGCTGACCGAACAGGCGCGCGACGCCGGTGCCGGCAATCCAGCCATGCTGGCCAACCAACTGCTCATTCTGCTGCATGGCGCCTTGGCCGAAGAAATGCGCGACCCATACTCGCGCGCGCTGGTAAGCGCTTCCAGCGCCGCGCAAGCGGTCGTATCGCAGGCTTGCCGCAAGCCCTTCCCCAGCCGCTGGATGGCCGTGGCGGCCTCGCTGGTTGCCGTGATTTCGGTTGCCATGGTATGGCAGATGCGCGCGCCGGGCCTCCCGACCCTGGTGCAGGCCCGTTCCGATACGCAAGTGGTCATACCCATGCCGCATCCCGCATCCGTCGTCCGTACCACCGGCATCAGCCCGGATGAACTGGAATCGCTGCTGGTGCTGCAGGAACGCATCGATCGCGGCATCTGCCCGCCGCCCAATCTGCTGCAACTACCGGAAGGCCAGGTCACCGCCTACATGAATGCCATTCATTTTCGCGTGCCGGAGAACCTGGAAGCCGATGAGCAGAACATTCGCAAATTCCTCGCCTGGTTCGACGCCAACCGGGCGACCGAGTGCTACTTCAAGCCCAAGAACGGGCACACCCAAACCGTCTGGAGATAAAACAAGATGGCCACGCAAATGCGCGAACGCATCCTCAGTGTTGCTTCGGACCTTTTTACCAGTCAGGGCATCAACGCCACCAGCGTCGACACCATCGTAGACAAGGCCGGTATCGCCAAGGTCACGCTGTACAAGTACTTCAAATCCAAGGAACAACTCATCCTCGAATACCTGCGGGAGTACGACGGTAAATTGTGGGCCCGGCTTTCCGCCGTCACCGCGCGCAAGGAAGACAGTCCGCGCAGCCGACTCTCCGCCCTGGTCGATGCGGCCCTGGACTGGATCGCCGAGCCTGAATTCAAGGGCTTTGCCTTCATCAACGCCAGCGTCGAGTTTCCGCAAGAGGAAAACC
>CAMLDQ010000086.1 GCA_946478965.1 uncultured Methylobacillus sp.
GCTTCGACGTCGAGTTCGAGATGGAATCCTACCTGCGCTATCAGGGCGACAAGTTTGCCGAGACCTTCGACGCCAATACCTACCTGCGCATGACGCGCGCGCTGGATTATTTCGACCCGGCCGCCGATTTCGACGGCGACTTGAGCGCAGCCCTCGCCAAGGCCACGGCAGACTTTCTGGTGGTCTCCTTCACCAGCGACTGGCGCTTCTCTCCGGCCCGCTCGCGCGAGATCGTCAAGGCGCTGCTGGATAACGAGCTCACCGTCAGCTATGCGGAACTGACCGCCGCGCATGGCCACGATGCTTTCCTGATGCCCGATGCGCATTACCACGCCATCGTGCGCGCCTATCTGGAGAACATGGAATGACGCACACACCGACCCAAGCTCATACGCATTTCACCGAGATGGCCGCGGCGCGGCGGGATTTCGCCGCCATTGCGCGATGGATCAAGCCCGGCGTCAAGGTACTCGACCTCGGCTGCGGTGACGGCAGCCTGCTCGGCTTCCTGCGTGACACGCTCAATGTGCGCGGCTATGGCGTGGAGAAAGCGGATGCCAATGTGCTGGACTGCATCAAAAATGGCGTGAATGTCATCCAGATGGACCTGGAAGCGGGGCTTTCCGGATTCGAGGCGCAGTCGTTCGATGTCGTGGTCCTGTCGCAGACATTGCAAGCGATGCATAACACCGAGGCCATCGTGCTGGACATGCTGCGCGTCGGCAAGGAAGTGATCGTCACCTTCCCCAATTTCGGCTACTGGAGACATCGCTTCCAGCTCATCGGCGGCAACATGCCGGTGTCGCGCAACCTGCCGTATCAATGGTACGACACCCCCAACGTGCATCTCTGCACCATCAGCGATTTCGACAACTTCTGCCGCGACCACCACATCCGCGTCGCCGAGCGTCTGGTGCTGACGGATGGCAAGCCGGTGAATGCCATGCCCAATATTCTGGGTAGCCTGGCCATGTATCGGCTCGGCAACGCGCTTTAAGCACTACTGTAGCACCAACCGCACCAGCCCCAACACACCGAAGCCCAACACCAGCGCACCGCTGAGCTGGCGTATCCAGGCACGCTGCAAGAAACTCCGCAGCCTGACGGCCGCCATTCCCATGGCCAGCAGGGTTGGCAAGGTTCCCAGGCCGAACGCCAGCATCAGCGCAGCGCCTTGCGGGCCATTACCGGTGGCCAGTGCAACCACCAGTACGCTGTAGACCAGCCCGCACGGCAGCCAGCCCCACAACAGGCCCAGGCTGAAAGCCTGGCCGGCGCTCCGGACCGGCAGGAAACGTCCGGAAAAAGGCTGGATCTTCCGCCATAACAGCGCTCCGCCACGTTCCAGAAGCAACACGCCCCGCCACCATCCGGCCAGATACAGCCCCAGGACAACCAGCATCAGGTTGGCCAGCAGGTACAACACCTTCTCCATCGGCAACAGGTGGTTCAACAGCAGGCTGGAAGAGCCCAACAGCCCCGCCAGCAGACCCGCCACGGTATAGCTCGCGATACGTCCGCAGTTGTAACTCAGCTGCTTCACGATATCCGGCTGCTGCCCCGGAAGCGGCAGGCTGACGGCACTGACGATGCCGCCGCACATGCCGATGCAATGCCCCCCGCCAAGGAGGCCGACGAGAAACGCGGAAAGCAGGGAGAGTTCAGGCATGGCTAGCGGCCGCCGGAAAATGGGAACATGGCTGCATGCGGGCATTGTGGCACAATCCCCGCGATTTCGGGTATGGTAGCGGCCATGACCAACACCGACTGGAAAGCCGCGCTATTCAACCGGCGCATGCTGATCTGCATCTTCACCGGCTTTTCCTCGGGGCTTCCCTTGTTCATCCTCATCAGCCTGCTGCCGGCCTGGTTGCGCTCCGAAAACGTCGACCTGAAAGCCATCGGCCTGTTTGCGCTTATCCAGCTGCCCTTCACCTGGAAATTCCTGTGGGCGCCGCTCTTCGACCGCTTCATTCCGCCGCTCGGCCGTCGGCGCGGCTGGATGTTGCTGACGCAACTGGCCTTGCTCGGCTCCATCCCGGCCTTCGGACAACTGCATCCGCAGCAGGATATCTGGGCGATTGCCTATCTCGCTGCCGCAGTCGCCTTTTTTTCGGCATCGCAGGACATTGCGCTGGATGCCTATCGGCGCGAACTGCTGGCCGACGTCGAACTGGGGCTAGGCAACGCCATCCACGTCAACGCCTACAAGGTCGCCGGCCTGATTCCCGGGTCGCTCTCGCTAGTGCTGGCCGATCATCTATCGTGGGGAACGGTCTACCTGGTGACGGCCCTATTCATGCTGCCCGGACTGGCAATGACGTTGCTGGTCAAGGAACCTGAACTCGCCCACGGCAGCCATCCCCGCAGCCTGCGTGACGCGATGGTAGAGCCTTTCCAGGAGTTCTGGTCACGCCATGGCGGGCGATCCGCGCTGCTGATCCTGGCCTTCCTGTTTTTCTACAAACTGGGCGATAGCATGGCTGTCGCGCTGGCGACCCCTTTTTACCTGGACATGGGATTTTCCAAAACAGAGATCGGCTTGGTCGCCAAGAATGCCGGCCTATGGCCCAGCGTCATCGGCGGATTGCTTGGAGGCATCTGGATGGTCAGGCTCGGTATCGGCCGCGCCCTGTGGATATTCGGCGCGCTGCAAATGCTCGCAATCCTCGGCTTTGCCTGGCTGGCATGGCAGGGACCATTCGCGACTCCGGGTAGTGCCGAGCTGGCCAAGCTCGCCATCGTGATCGGCTTCGAGGCCTTTGGCGTCGGCCTTGGCACAACCGCCTTCGTCGCCTTTATCGCCCACACGACGCACCCTCGCTACACCGCCACGCAATTTGCGCTGTTTACCAGCCTGATGGCGGTGCCGCGTACTGTCGCCAACGCCGCCACCGGCTATCTGGTCGAATCGCTGGGCTGGACCGTCTTCTTCCTGTTCTGTTTCGCAATCGCGCTGCCCGGCATGCTCATGCTATTCAGGGTCGCGCCATGGAACGGCCAGCGCAACAACACGTAAGGTATTTCCGCTTGCGCCGACCAAGCGGCATTACCCGAAGGAGTTGCATCATGCGTCCCAGACCGCTTCAACTGGCAATAACCCTTGCTGTACTGGCTCTTCCCCCGTTTGCTGCTGCCGATTGCAGCATCACAAGTGCCACGCACCGCGTCTCCCTGGTAGAACTGTATACCTCAGAGGGCTGCAGCAGCTGCCCGCCCGCCGACGAGTGGTTGAGCCGGCTGGGCGGGCAGGGACTGGCGGGCAAAACCATCGTGCCCTTGGCGCTGCATGTAGACTACTGGGATTACATCGGCTGGCATGACCGTTTCGCACAGCCCGGCTTCTCAGCCAGACAACGTGAACTGGCGGCAGTCGGTCGCTCCAGCGTCATCTATACCCCGCAGGTCGTATTCAACGGGCACGATTTCAGAAGCTGGTGGAATGCCGGACGCGTCGAGCGCGAATTGGCTGCGGCCGGCTCCAGTAAGGCGCAGGCTTCGATCAGTCTCAATCTTCAGGTTGGCAATCCCGGCGCGTTCACCGTTACCGCCACGGCCGGCACCGTGCAAGCCGGACCGCATGCCTTGTATCTAGCGGTTTATGAAAACGGCCTGCATTCCGACGTGAACCGAGGAGAAAACGCTGGCGCCACGCTCCACCACGACTTCGTCGTGCGCAAATGGCTGGGGCCCCTGACCTTAAACAATCAGGCCAGGCTCTCGTGGCGGCAGGAGATCGAACTGGATGGAACCTGGAAACCGGACTCGCTGGGCGTTGCCGCATTCGTCCAGAACACGGCAACAGGGGAGGTCCTGCAGGCGGTATCGCTGCCCTTATGCGGACATGGATGAAGCGCGGACAGTGTGGGGAAGCGGCAAGCCGACGCCTTGCGTCACGCAGTCTTCCGGCATGATGATTTCGATGTGTTCGCGATTGATGTTCATGAAGTTGGTCACCGCCACCTTGCGCTGGTCATGATCCCAGACTTCGGCATCGGTCACGGCGATGAATTCCTTGGATTCGCAAATGTAGTCGGTCACGCGAGCCTCGGGCAGCACGGAAATGTGTCCCACGATACGGTAATGTCCGGTCAGGATGATCACCCGGGTCTTGTCGGTTTCCGTCTTCATTTCCGCCCCCTTGTCTGGATACATTTATAGCATACTACTTATTCCGATTTTGTTTCACAGAATTATCGGCCAAGTGGCTGATCGTAATCGATAATGAGCGGCGCGTGGTCGCTAAAGCGCTCGTCCTTGTAGATGCTGGTCGCAACAGCGATCGCCGCAATCCCCGGTGTGGCAATCTGATAGTCGATACGCCAGCCGACGTTCTTGGCCCAGGCCTGCCCGCGGTTGCTCCACCAGGTGTAGCATGCGTCGGTGGCATCCGGATGCAGGCGGCGATAGACGTCCACCCAACCCAGCTCATCGAAAATCTTCGTCATCCAGGCACGCTCCTCGGGCAGGAAGCCGGAGTTCTTGCGATTCCCTTTCCAGTTCTTGAGATCGGCTTCCTTGTGCGCGATATTCCAGTCGCCGCAGATGACCACTTCGCGCCCGCTCGCCCTGAGCTCGGCCAGCCTTGGGAAAAAACGATCCATGACGCTGAATTTCACATTCTGCCGCTCCTCGCCGCTCGAACCCGACGGCAGATAGAGCGACACCACCGAAAGGTTGCCATATTGTGCTTCGATATAGCGTCCCTCGGCGTCGATATCGGCCATGCCCAGCCCCTCGATGATGGCGTCCGGCTGACGCCTGGAGTAAATGCCGACGCCGCTGTAACCCTTTTTCTCCGCATAGTGGAAATAGCCGTAGAAGCCGTCCGGCTGCAACATTTCGCGCGTCATGTCGGGCGCCTGCGCTTTCAGTTCCTGCATGCAGACGATATCGGCATCCTGCTTTTCCAGCCATGCAAACAGGCCTTTGCTGGTCGCGGAGCGGATGCCATTGAGGTTTAACGATATAATTCTCAGCAATTCAAATCCTTAATTATTATCCGGTATCGAACATGTCCGATTTCACCCAGCAGTTTATCGAATTCGCCATCCAAAAGCAGGTGTTGCGTTTCGGCGAATTCAAGACCAAAGCTGGCCGCCTGAGCCCGTATTTCTTCAACGCCGGCCTGTTCAACGATGGCGAAAGCCTGATGAAGCTGGGCGAATTCTACGCGGCTGCCATTCTCAAGTCCGGCCTTCAGTTCGACATGCTGTTCGGCCCGGCCTACAAAGGCATTACTTTGGCGGCCGCTATCGCCATCGCCCTGGCGCGACAGGGACATAACGTGCCCTATGCCTACAACCGCAAGGAAGCCAAGGACCATGGCGAAGGCGGCACCATCGTCGGCGCATCGCTCACAGGTCGCGTGCTGATCGTCGACGACGTAATCTCGGCCGGCACCTCGGTGCGCGAGTCCGTCGAAATTATCCGTGCCCATGGCGCCACGCCTTGCGGGGTCGCCATCGCCATCGACCGCCAGGAACGCGGGCAGGGCGCACTCTCTGCCGTACAGGAAGTGCAGCGCGACAGCAACATCCCCGTCATCAGCATCGCCTCACTGGCCGATCTTATCGCCTACCTCGACGACACTCCAGAATTGGCGGCACACAAGGCCGCCATGGAAAACTACCGGGTAGCCTACGGCGTAGCTTAAATAATATTGACAACGATTCTCATTTAGATACAATGCACCTGAGACTGTTCTCCCCAGGTGCTTATCATGTACGTTTGCGTATGCCGTGCCGTAACCGATTCCCAGATTCGCGAAGCGATTTGCGAAGGAGCGTGCTCCATGCGTGAACTGCGCCAGCGCCTTGGCGTCGCTTCCGAATGTGGCCGCTGTTCGAGCTGTGCACTCGGCATTCTACGCAAGCAACAACAAGCCACCATCCAGGGCAGCGCGGAGACCGCGGCCGCCTACGCTTAAACCCAGGCAACTCGCCGTTCCATTATTGCAGCACCCCTATGTCGGCGTTATGCTACGCCCAACCCCATTCTGCAGAGGATTCCCCCATGAAAGGCGACAAGAAGGTCATCCAGTATCTCAACAAGGCACTGACGCTTGAGTTGACTGCAATCAACCAGTATTTCCTGCATGCGCGCATGTACAAGAACTGGGGGTTGCTGGCACTCGCAAAGAAGGTGTATGAGGAATCCATCGAAGAAATGCATCACGCCGACAAACTGATCGAGCGCATCCTGTTCCTGGAGGGATTGCCCAACCTGCAGGACCTGAACAAGTTGCTGATCGGCGAAAACGTGCCGGAGTGCATGAAGTGCGACCTTGACCTCGAAATCGGCGGGCGCACCCTGTATATTGAAGCCATCGCGCACTGCGAAACCGTCAAGGATTACGTGTCGCGCGACATCCTGACCGACATCCTCGACGACACCGAGGAGCATATCGACTACCTGGAAACGCAACTGAGCCTGATCAAGCAGGTCGGCGAGCAAAACTACCTGCAATCCGCCATGGGCGAAATGCCGAACGGCTGACCAACCCTCCATTGCCATCGGGCGGCGCTGGCAAGCGGCATCGCCCTATTGATTGCCTTCCATGCTGGTGAACAGCTTTGCCCCGGTCGCCGCACCCAACGCGCGCCTGCTGATCCTCGGCTCCATGCCAGGAAAAGCCTCGCTCGCCGCCCATCGGTACTACGCCCATCCGCGCAACCTGTTCTGGCCCATCATGGGAGAACTTTTAGGCGCAAATCCGGAACTGCCCTACGAGGAACGACTGGGCGTATTGCGCAATTCAGGTATCGCGTTATGGGATGTGCTGCAGGAATGCTTTCGCGCCAGCGCGCTCGATTCGGACATTGTGGAAGCCTCCATCGTCGCCAACGATTTCGCGCCGTTCTTCGCCCAGCACCCCGGCATCCGCCATGTATTTTTCAACGGTGCCAAGGCGGAGCAGGCTTTCCGGCGTTATGCGCTACCGACATTGGCGCATCTGCCCGATCTGGCATTCACTCGACTGCCTTCCACCAGCCCGGCCAACGCGTCGATCCCGCCTGCAGCACGGATGGCGCAGTGGCAGGCGCTCAGGGCGGAAATGGAACGGGGCGGCTGAGCACCCCGCTTTTGCATCAAGCCAGTTTCTTTTTCAGAATTTCATTGACCTGTGCCGGATTGGCCTTGCCTTTGCTGGCCTTCATGCACTGACCAACCAGACCGTTGAAGGCCTTTTCCTTGCCGGCCTTGTACTCGGCCACCATCGCGGCGTTGGCAGCCAACACCTCATCCACGATCTTTTCGATGGCACCGGAATCCGACACCTGCTTCAAGCCCTTGGCCGCGATGATGGCATCGGCTTCACCCTCGCCTGCCCACATCGCATCGAACACCTCCTTGGCGATCTTGTTGGAGATGGTACCGTCCTGGATACGCTTCAGAAGACCGGCCAACATCACGGGGGATACCGGAGCATCGGCGATGTCGCGGTCTTCCTCGTTCAGTTTGGCAGCCACCGAACCCATCACCCAGTTGGCAACCAGCTTGGCTTCGCCACCGAATTCGGCCGCGGCGGAAAGGAAGTAGTCCGCTATGGGCCGCGACGCGGTAATCGTGCTGGCGTCGTAGGCACTCAGCCCATAGGTCTGTTCGAAACGCGCCTTCATCGCTTCCGGCAGTTCCGGCATGGTAGCTTTCACTTTGGCGATATCGTCCGCAGTGATTTGCAGCGGTAGCAAATCCGGGTCCGGAAAATAGCGGTAGTCGTTGGCTTCTTCCTTGCTGCGCATCGCACGCGTTTCGCCGGTATCCGGGTCGAACAGCACGGTAGCCTGATGGATGCTGCCGCCGTCTTCCAGCGTTTCGATCTGCCAGCGCGTTTCGTACTCGATCGCCTGCTGCATGAAGCGGAAGGAGTTGAGGTTCTTGATCTCGCGCCGCGTGCCGAGCTTTTCCGACCCCTTGGGACGCACCGATACGTTGACGTCGCAGCGGAAGGAGCCTTCCTGCATGTTGCCGTCGCAGATGCCGATCCACTGCACCAGTTCGTGCAGCTTCTTGGCGTAGGCCACCGCCTCGGCGGCGGAGCGCATGTCCGGCTCGGTGACGATTTCCAGCAGCGGCGTACCGGCACGGTTGAGATCGATGCCGGTCATGCCGTGGAAATCCTCGTGCACCGACTTGCCGGCGTCCTCTTCCAGATGGGCGCGGGTGATGTTGATGGTCTTTTCCTGATCGCCTACCTGAATCGCGATGCGCCCTTTACCGACGACGGGCAACTCGTACTGGCTGATCTGGTAGCCCTTGGGCAGGTCGGGATAGAAGTAGTTCTTGCGCGC
>CAMLDQ010000087.1 GCA_946478965.1 uncultured Methylobacillus sp.
CCCCTGTCTCCCAACGAGTCAGGGGCTTTGCTTTTACAAGTTCCAATTCATTGAAGCTGTTCCTCTGTTCTCCTGATTGGAAACATATCCTTAATCAACGACTTTCCATTTTCCTTCGCTGGCAAGGCACGCTTTCTCACGCCGGTCTTCATTTACGTCATTGCCATTGACACGTAGTCGGTATTCTCGGCATTTCATGCCATCCCGTTCGAAGCTTTTGGTGGGCGTCACCATGTAGCTTATCCCTTCCGCACCGGTCCAGCGTACTGTGCGCTGATCTGCGGCGAGTTCCAATGCATGGCCGATGCAGGCACGATCCGCGTCGTCCATGGCTTTGCCGATGCGGTTACCGACCACAGCCCCAAGCACGCTGCCGAGCAGGATGGCGACGCTGCGATTGCCATCCTTGCCAACGCTGGAGCCGATCGCACCTCCGACTACGCCGCCCAGCACTGTGCCGATCGCTTGACGATTGCAGTTCCCTTCAATAATTCCGTAGTCCTGCTCCCACTGTACGCCGGAGTATCCTTGGTAATATGGATCGTGCTTTTTGCGCCAACCATGGGCAGGGGCCCACGGGGGCGGGTCCGCATAGGCAACCGGGCTTGCCGGAATCATAAGGGTAAACATGACTGTAAGGAGTGCAGTATTTGCACGAATAATGGTCATCTTTCGCTCCTGTTCTGCATTTGCTTAATCTGATTGTACTCAGAATGCTGCGGGAGCATATATATGTACCGACGAACGGTAGGAGTCTGAAATGATTGATCGACGTGAAGAAATTGCCACCTTCGCAGGTGGATGTTTCTGGTGTCTGGAGGCGCCATTCCAGACACTGGATGGGGTTAACGAAGTCATCTCCGGTTACATGGGAGGTCACGTGGCGGACCCGGACTATAAGCAGGTTTGTACAGGAGCTACCGGGCATGCGGAAGTGATTCGCGTACATTATGATCCCAGTAAAGTGAGTTATCGCGATCTACTGGAGATCTTTTTCGCGTTGCATGATCCGACGACGCGTAACCGACAGGGGCACGACGTCGGTACGCAGTACCGCTCGGCCGTTTTTTATCATTCCGAGGGGCAGCGTGAAATTGCAGCACAGGTGATCGCCGATTTGACAGCTCAACACATATGGGAGGCTCCGATTGTGACGGAAATTGTGCCGGCAGAAAAATTTTACCCGGCGGAGGAATATCACCAGCACTATTTCGCGCGTAATCCTCAGCAACCATACTGCATGGCGGTGATTGGCCCTAAGCTTGCCAAGCTACGTGCACAGTACAAGGACAAGCTGAAATCGAATTGAGCTTAGTGGCCCGGAGAATTTTCAGCCGGATGCGCTATTCAGTACGCAGCGCTTCGACCGCGTCAAGCTTGGCCGCATGATAGGCAGGTAGCGCGCCGGCAAGTAACCCGATCAACGTTGCCATTGCGATTGCACCTAATGCGAAATTCCACGGTGTATGCACCGGCATTGCCGGGAGGAGCAGATGCAGTAATTGCGCGATGCTGATGCCCAGCAGTAAACCGGCGATGCCGCCGATGGTAGCAAGCACAACGGCTTCGCCTAAAAATAATCCGAGAATGGTATTTCTTTGGGCCCCTAGTGCTACCAGTAAGCCGATTTCATTGGTGCGCTCGGTCACGGCGATGGTCATGATGGTTGCGATGCCGACCGCACCAACCAGCAGCGAAATCCCGCCTAGCGCCCCTACGGCGGCAGTCAGAATATCCAGGATATTGGACAGGCTCTTTAGCATGTCTTCCTGCGTGACCACGGTGAAGTCTTCGTGCCCATGGCGCAATTTAAGATGCTCGATGATCGAAGAGGCAACCGTGGCCGAAGGTATGCCTTCGTCATAAGTAACGTCGATCTCCATCAAGCCATCACGATTATAAAGTTCCAGACCGCGTGCTGCAGGGATGAAGGCGGTGTCGTCGAGATCCACACCGAGAAACTGGCCCTTGGGCGCCATCACGCCTACGATACGGAAGTGAATCCCACCGATGCGGACGCGGGCCCCCAGCGGATTTATATCGCCGAACAACTCGTGACGTAGTTTGCTACCCAGTACGACTAAGGCACGAGCGCTGTTGCCTTCCTCGCGCGGCAGGAATCTGCCGATGACCATGGTCGCGCTGAATACGCGCGGGAAATCGGCATCGACACCGTAGACCGTCGTGCGGCGCAACCGGCCGTTTCCTTCAACTTCGGAGTTCCCCCACACGACAGGGGTGGCGCCGGAAACATGCGGCAGCTGACGCAGTGACAAGGCGTCTTCCAGTGTCAGCAACCGTGCCGTGGAAGGAATGCCAGCGGGCGGTGTTCCGCCAGTGCGGGTTTTCCCTGGCGCGATGCCGATGACATTGGTGCCGAATTGTGTGAATTCTGCCAGCACGAAACGATGCACACCCTCGCCGATGGAGGTTAGCAAGATAACGGCGGTGATCCCAATGACGATTCCTAATAGTGTGAGAAAGCTGCGCAAGCGATGCGCGGTAAGCGATTGCACCGAGAAATGCAGGGCGTCTGTCCAGTGCATGACGTTAGCGCCTGGATAAAGCTTGAACCGGGTCAAGCCGTGCTGCGCGGCGGGCCGGCATTACGCCGAAGAGGATGCCGGTGATCAACGCCGTACCCACTCCTGCCAGGACGGCCCATGCTGGCGGATAGGCCGGGAAGGTGGGGTACAGGTGACGCAGAAAAACGGCCCCGGCTTCACCCAGCAGGGTTCCGATGAAGGCGCCGAGCAGTGACAGTAGGGCTGCTTCGGTAAGGAACGTGGTGCGTATCATGGCAGTGGTGGCACCCAGTGCCTTCAGCAGGCCGATTTCGGCGGTGCGTTGCGTCACCGATACCAGCATCACGTTCATCACCAAAATCCCGGCCACGGCCAGGCTGATGGCTGCAATGCCGGCAACCCCCAGTGTCAGTACGCGAAGAATGCGGTCGAAGGTTTGCAGGACGGCGTCCTGAGTGATGAGGGTGAAGTCCTCCTCGCCATTATGGCGAGCGGTCAGGGCTTGTTGTATCCGCTCCTTGACCTGCGGCACCTCGTTACGGCTACGCCCTTCGATTAATACGCGAAACAGGGTATTGGTATTCAGCATTGCCTGCGCCATGGTGACCGGGATGACGATGATTTCGTTGGTTGTCATGCCAAGCCCCTGCCCTCCGCGCGCCAGCACGCCGACGATGCGAAAACGCCGGTCGCCAATTCTGACCAGTTTGCCGAGCGCCGGCTGCGCGCCGAATAGCTCGTCGCGTATCACTGCGCCAATGACGGCTTCGTTGGCGCCATGGCCGAGATCATCGCGCGGCAGAAAACGGCCTTGTTCCAGCTTGAGGTGACGGATATCAAGAAAATCCGCATTCGTGCCGACCAGCATGGCTTCTCGCAGCCGCCCTTCGGCATTGATTTCGGTGGTGCCGACCGCGATCGGGGCGACACGCCTCACTCCCGGTAAGCGCACAAGCGAAGCGGCGTCTTCCACTGTAAGATCGCGCGGGGTACTGGTGACGAGATTCGCCGGATTGAAGCCTCCGGTTTCGGAGCGTCCCGGCAGGACGATAATCAGGTTGCTACCAATTGCCGAGAATTCGCCCACGACGTAACGGCGTGCACCATCGCCCAGAGCGGTCAGCAGGATGACGGCTGCAACGCCGATGGCCATGGCCAGAATCAGCAGTGCAGTACGTAGAGGCGTGCCGGTTGCCGACACGACGGCATAGCGCAAGGTGTCGGCGGGGCGCATCAGGCCGGCCCCGTATCGCTGTCGATGGCACCATCCAGCATGCTGATCTGCCTTTGGGCGCGTGCCCCCAGCGCAGGGTCGTGGGTGACGACAATCAGCGTGACGCCAGCGCTGTTCAGCGCTTCGAGCAAACTCACGACTTCCTCGCCCGTATTGCGGTCGAGATTCCCGGTTGGCTCGTCCGCCAGCAGTACAGCCGGCCGCATTACCGTTGCGCGTGCAATGGCGACACGCTGGCGCTGGCCACCAGAAAGCTGTTCGGGACGATGCGTGGCGCGGTCCTCAAGCCCGTAATCGCGTAGCGCTTGCGCTACCTGACGATTGCGTTCTTCCGCAGGGATTCCCGCTAGCACCATTGGCAAGGCAATGTTCTCGGCGGCGGTGAGGCGCGGTACCAGATGAAAACTCTGGAAAATGAAACCGATGCGCCGGCTGCGTACCTGCGCTTGCTCTTCGGCAGACAAGGTCGTGACGTCGCGCCCTTCCAGATGGTATGTGCCGCTATCCGGCCGGTCGAGCAGCCCCAGCAAGTTCAGCAGGGTAGATTTTCCTGAACCGGACGGTCCCATGACGGCGACATATTCACCATGCCGGATTTCGAGCCGAATATCGCGCAAGGCGTGCACGTCGCTGTCGCCCAGATGAAAAGTGCGTGAGATACCGTTCAGTTCGATCAGTTGCATGGATGCCCAGGACTATTTGGCGACAGCTTTCTGTTCCGGGATGACCAAGGCGCCATCCTTGACGCCATCGCGCTCCAGCGAAGTGACGATGCGATCACCCGGAGAGAGGCCCGCCAGCACCTCGGTGTATTGCCAGTTGCTGATGCCAGGCCGGATGCGGCGGGCTTCCAGCTTGCCTGTCGCAGGATTGTAAAGCAGCACCTCGTTACCTTCCTGCAATGCGGAGGTCGGGATACGAAGTACGCCTTCGTGGGTGTCCAGAATCACTTCCAGATCCGCGCTGTAGCCTACCAGCAACTCACCCGATTGCGGGCGCTGGTCGAGTGTGGCCTCCACGGTGACGGTGCGGGCCTGTTTTTCGACAGCAACGACATAAGGGGCTACTCGCTTGACGTGGGCCGGCAGCACCTGACCGGGAAGCGCATCCAACGTGACGCGCGCAGCTTGCCCGGCGTGGATCTTGGGGGCATCCACCTCGTCCATGGGCGCTGAAATATATAGGCAGGTGTCGTTGATGAGGTCGATGGCCGGCGGGGTGGCGACGCCGGGAGGGGATGGCGTGGTGTATTCACCGAGTTCGCCGACGATATCGGCGATTATCCCGGAAAATGGCGCGATCAGTACGGTACGCCCTTGCTCGACCTTGGTCACCCGGACTCTGGCCTCCGCCTGGGTGACTTCGGTTTTGGCTGTTTCGCACGCAGCCTGACGGGATTGCGCTTCATAGTGGGCCTTTTCCTCGCTGCCTGCCGAGACGAAGCCACGCTCCCGCAGCTTGGCCATGCGTTCCGCCTCACGTTCCGCATTGTCGGCGATGGCGCAGGCTTCCTCCACCCGTTTCCGCGCGCTGACCACTTCGGTTTGCGCTAGCCGGCTTTGCGCCTGCTGATCTTCGTTCCAGAGGCGAAGCAGCACCTGTCCCTTCTTTACGTGGTCGCCTTTCTTGACACCGAGATAAGCGATGCGGCCACCGGAAATCGGCGAAAGCCGCGTTCTTTGGCATGCTTCCACGCTGCCGGCGCGGGTGTTGGCGACGCTCGATTCCACCGTGCCTTGCTGCACCTCGACCAATACCACGGGAATGGCTTTGGGTTTTTCCACCCACCAGAAGGCGAATGCGGCGATTGCGATAAGGACGGCAAGGAGTAATACGCGGCGCATGGAGCGGATGCATCCTTACATGGGGGTTCCGAGAAATGATAAAGCCGATAAGGGGAAATGGGTACTTAAAACTGGCGCCATCTTCCCTGAAAGCTATGCGTATTGGGTGTAATTTTGTGCAAACCCGATAGAAGCGATGCGGCTTGCGTGATACTATTTTCACCTCGGGTAAACATTAAATAATAATCATTTTCTAATATTGAGGGAGGTCCCGAAAATGAAAAGCCTCAGCATCTATGCCAAATTGATCCTGATTCTGGTCCTGCCATTGCTTTGCATGGTGGTCTACACGGGGATCAACGCACGCAATCATTATGCGGAGTGGCAGGAGCTTTCCACCACGGACACCATGATGGATCTTTCCATCAGCCTGGGTGGGCTTGTACATACGCTGCAGGTCGAGCGCGGCGCAACCAGCGGATTCATCCTCTCCAATGGCGCCAAGTTTTCCCAGGATCTCCCGAAATACCGCGGTGATACCGACAAGGCGCTTGCCGATGTCCAGGCGCATTACGCGCGCGCAATGAATAAAGGCATTCCGGCCAAGGTTAGCGAAAAGGTGGATGCCGCACTGGAAAAGCTGAAATTGCTGAAGGAGACACGCGAGGCCTCCGACCAGCTGATGATCCCGGCCAAGGATATGGCGGCCCGTTATACGGGGGCGATCGCTGCACTCCAGGAAACCATTCCCGTCATTGCCAGGCAAAGCAGCGATTTGTACGTGACGCGAATGCTGACAGCCTACAATGCGCTGCTCAACATGAAGGAAAAAAGCGGTCAGGAGCGCGCCCTGCTGACCGGCGTGCTTGCCAGCGATCGGATCGAGCTGCCCCAGCTGCAAAGCATGCTGAGCATGATCGCGGCGCAGCAGGCATTTCTGCAGGATTTCAACGATTTCGCAGCCAGCGACCTGCGCGAACAATACAAGCAAGCCTCAGCGCAACCGTCTTTTGCGGAAGTCGAGAACATACGCAACAAGATTCTGGCAAAATCCTCGGAAGGCCTGTTCGGTGTGGAGCCCTCAACTTGGTTTGCCAGCAGCACGGCACGTATCAATGCACTGCATGGAGTGGAAGGCAAGCTGGCCGAACAAGTACAGTCTTATGCCAAGGAACATGCCCGTGCAGCCCGGATCAGCTTCCTGCTCGCTACCTGCCTTGGTCTCCTGGTGCTAACCGCGACCATCGTGCTGGGCTTTGTCGTGGTGCGTGGCGTTATGCGCCAGATCAACGCCTTGCATGACACCATAGCCCATATCCAGAAAAGCAACGACCTCACCCAGCGGCTTGAAGTGACGAGCAGCGATGAAATCGGCCAAACCGCTGATGCTTTCAACCGCCTGATCGACAGCCTGCATACCAGCCTGCGCCAGGTCAGCGATAGCGCTTCGCGCGTGCTGCAGTTCTCCGAGCAACTGGCTTCGTCCTCGTCGCAGTTGTCCGTCAGTACGGCCAGCCAGAGCGAAGCGGCTTCCGCGATGGCTGCCGCTGTCGAGGAAATGACGGTCAGCATTGCCCAGGTTTCCGACAACGCCCGCCAAGTGCAGGAAGTCTCCGTGACCAGCGGCGAACTTTCTACCAAGGGCGGTGAGGTCATACTGAAAGTCACGCAAGGCATGAAAGGCATTGCCGAAGCGGTACATGCCTCCGCCGGCATCATGGAAGACCTGGGCCAGCAATCGGACGAGATCTATTCCATTGTGCAGGTAATCAAGGACATTGCCGACCAGACCAACCTGCTGGCGTTGAATGCCGCCATCGAAGCGGCCCGGGCAGGGGAGCAGGGGCGCGGATTTGCCGTCGTGGCAGACGAAGTGCGCAAGCTGGCGGAGCGTACTACCCGCTCGACCGAAGAAATCGCCGCCATGATCGGGAAAATCCAGGGCGGCACCAAGCAGGCCATCGTCAGCCTGGAAAATGGCGTGGAACTGGTCAACCAGGAAGTCGAGCTCTCCGAGCAGGCCGGTACGGCAGTGAAGCAAATCCAGTCAGGCAGCGGTCAGGTTGGGACTGCCGTCTCCAGCATCTCCGATGCGATCCTGGAACAGAGCTCTGCCAGCAACAAGATCGCACAGCAGGTCGAAAAGGTGGCACAGATGTCGGAAGAAATCAGCGCTGCCAGTCAGCAAAGCTCCGATACGGCCAACGAAATGCGCGGCCTGGCGGAAGGCCTGCGCGGCATGGTCGCGCGCTTCCGCGTTTAACCTGCCGGCCGGGGAGCGTTACCGCTAACGCTTCCCGGAAACCGCCTCGCCGATGGCAAAGAAGTTGCCGCCGGCAACGTGGTGTATGGTGCGCAGTTCGTCACGCCCCTCGAAGTGCCAGCGCCCGTTTGAAAACACCCGGTCGTCCGCCTGCGCGGACACCACCTCGGCCAGGAACAGGTCGTAGTTGGCTTGGACATGCGGTTCGGGAATCACCTTGCACTCCAGCCACGCCACGCAGCCTGCCAGTAGCGGCGCCTCGATTTGCGAGGCGGCAAAGGTCAGTAGATCGAATGCCGAAAATTTGTTGTCCGGCATTTCCCCCAGCAGTTCCCGCCCCGAACTGGAACCCACCTTTACCACCATTTCCGCCTGCGACCGGCAAGGCACGTTGATCGCGAAATGGCCCGAGGCTTCGATCAGTTCGCGGGTGTAGGTGTTCTTGTCGATGACGATGGCGATCTTGGGTGG
>CAMLDQ010000088.1 GCA_946478965.1 uncultured Methylobacillus sp.
GCCGAAGGGGTTGAAACCAGGGAAATGGCTGATCAACTGAAGGGATATGGGTGCGATGAGGGGCAAGGCTATTATTTTGCGCGCCCGATGCCGGCGGAGGCTTTATCCGCCTTTCTGCAAGAGGCGACAGCTATCGAGTGAGTTACTTCTTTGCAGAGTATCTTCAGGCGTCGCGAATGAATTTCCCGTATGTGGGGATTTGCCACCACCGGCGCGCACGGTGTCGCATGCGTTGAGGCTGATGCGCGATGAGCTGGAAATGGCCATGGCTTTGTGTGGAACTCGAACCCTTCCAGCGATTTCTCAAACCGTTTGAGCATTTGGCAGATGCCCCATTTAGGGTTACATTTACTTACTTGAATTCACACCGAGGAGGTTAATAATGAACCCAAAAATGGCTGAGTATCTCGGTGAGCATGCAGACAAGTACCCCAAGCAGATTGAAGAAAGCTTTCCTCACATCTTTGATAAGCTGCTTGAGCTCTGGGGCACCATGCAAATGCATGATTACCTGGATGAATTGATGATGAGCCGCCGCGCCGGGCGCCAAGGCTTTCCAGATGGGGTGGCTGCGGAGGTGTGGGCCCTCAGTGCCGTATACGCCAAGCTGTATCCGCCTCCATCTTCGGATTCGCCGGTTAATGATTTGTGGAGCAACGACGTCGATGCCGCCCGCGATGCCTGGAAGCAGGGTTTGACCGGCAAGTCCGGCGAACAATAGCAGTGCTCTGCCTGCGCTAAAGTCGCTGCCTGTGCGAGGCGATGTCCGGGCACCTGCTACAATTGCCGAAAATGAACAGGAATCATCGTCATGACGACTTCGCGTAAACCCAGATCTCCCCGCCAATATTCGCTGCGCGCGGAAGAACATGCCATGGACAAGGCGCTGGCCAATCATCTGGTCTATACCAGCGGCCGCCATGCGATCGGCGCCACCACGCGCGACTGGTACGAAACATCGGCTCATACCGTGCGCGACCACCTGATTGAGCGTTGGGTCGATACGGTGGAAACCTACAACGACCAGGATCCCAAGCGCGTGTATTACCTCTCGCTGGAATTCCTCATCGGCCGCATGCTCTCGAATGCGGCGCTCAATCTCGGCATCGAGGGGCAGTTGCGCGAGGGGCTGCAGGCACTGGGGCAGGAGATGGAAGCGGTCGAAGAGATGGAAACGGATGCGGCCCTCGGGAATGGAGGTCTCGGCCGCCTGGCTGCCTGCTTCCTCGATTCGATGGCCTCGCACGACATCCCCGGCATGGGCTACGGCATCCGTTACGAATATGGCATGTTCAACCAGCACATCGAGGATGGCCAGCAGGTGGAGCACCCCGACAACTGGTTGCGCTATGGTAATCCCTGGGAATTCCAGCGCCCAGATCGGCTGTATCCGGTCAAGTTCTACGGACATGTGGTCGAGTTTCCATCGGAAAACGGTGACATTGAGCATCACTGGGTGGAGACGGAAACCGTGATGGCGATGGCCTACGACATGCCGGTACCCGGCTATCGCACCGAGACCGTCAACAACCTGCGCCTGTGGTCGGCCAAGGCGACGCGCGAATTCAACCTTGAATCCTTCAATGCGGGCGATTACGTCGGAGCAGTGGAGGAAAAGAACAGCACCGAGAATCTGTCCAAGGTGCTGTATCCGAACGATACATCGATGATAGGGCGCGAGCTGCGGCTGCGGCAGCAGTATTTCTTCGTTTCGGCATCCATCCAGGATATTCTGCATCGCTTTATCGGCCGGCACGGAATGAACTGGGACCTGCTGCCCGAAAAGATCGCAATCCAGCTCAACGACACCCACCCATCGATCGCCGTAGCGGAAATGATGCACGCGCTGGTGGATGTCTACCGGCTCAAGTGGGACCATGCCTGGAGCCTGACCACGCGTATCTTCGCCTATACCAACCATACTCTGATGCCGGAGGCGCTGGAGACCTGGTCGCTGGAGATGTTCGGGCGCGTGCTGCCGCGCCATCTGGAGATCATTTACGAGATCAATCACCGCTTCCTGCACGACGTCAATCATCGTTTTCCTGGCGACACGGAGCTGCTGCGGCGCGTTTCCCTGATCGACGAGGATCACGGCCGCCGTGTGCGCATGGCGCATCTGGCCGTGGTCGGTAGCCATACCGTGAACGGCGTTGCCGCGATTCACTCCGAGTTGCTGAAAACCACGCTGTTCGCTGATTTCAATAGGATTTTCCCGGGCAAGATCGTCAATGTAACCAACGGCATTACGCCGCGCCGCTGGCTGAATCAGTGCAACCAGAGCCTGACCGAACTCATTGGAGAGCGTATTGGCGGCGATTTTATCCGCGATCTTGCGCAATTGGAAAAGCTGTTCCCGTACGCGGACGATGCCGGTTTTCGCAAGCTGTTCCGCCAGGTCAAGCAGGCCAACAAGGTGAGGTTGGCCGAGCGCATCAAGCAGAAGCTCGGCATCGATGTCGACCCGAACTCCATGTTCGATGTGCAGGTGAAGCGCATCCATGAATACAAGCGCCAACTGCTCAACGTGCTGCACGTGATTACCTTGTACAACCGTATCCGCGCGGGCCAGGTGGAAAACATCACGCCGCGTACCGTCATATTCGCTGGCAAAGCGGCTCCGGGGTATTGGATGGCCAAGCTCATTATCCGCCTCATCAACGACGTGGCGAGCATGGTCAATGACGATCCTGCCATTCGCGGATTGCTCAAGGTGGTGTTCCTGCCCAATTACGACGTGTCCTCGGCAGAGAAAATCTTTCCTGCCAGTGACCTTTCCGAACAGATATCGACAGCCGGTACCGAAGCCTCGGGTACGGGCAACATGAAGATGGCGCTGAACGGTGCACTCACGATAGGCACGCTGGACGGCGCGAATATCGAGATACGCGAGGAGGTTGGTGAAGACAACATTTTCATCTTCGGCTTGACCACGCAACAGGTGGAAGAAGTGCGTGCTGCCGGTTACAACCCATGGGAATACTACAACACGAATTCCGAACTCAAACAGGTGCTGGACATGATTGCCGATGGCTATTTCTCCGTGGACGAGCCGGATCGCTACAAGCCGATCTACGAGAATCTGACATGGAATGGCGACCACTACCTGCTGCTGGCCGACTATGCCAGTTATGTGGCGACGCAGGATGCAGTCGGCGAACTGTTCAAGGACAAGGAAGAGTGGACGCGCCGGGCTATCCTCAATGTGGCGCATATGGGCAAGTTTTCGAGCGACCGCACTATACGCGAGTATGCGCAAAAGGTCTGGGGTGTTAACTCTGTTGAACGCTGATTCTTAAAGAAAGCGAGCTGTCGATGCGTAGCTTACTGGTTTTTCTGGGTTTGTTTTTTGTGAGTCTGGCCCATGCGGCAACGCTGGCTGATTTGAGCAGCAGTGAGGCTACCGGGGGTCTCAAGGATGCATTGATCCAGGCTTCTGGCGCCGCAGTCGGCAAACTGGGCGTCACCGACGGCTTCTTCAAGAACCCCAAGGTCAAGATCCCGCTACCGGATTCGCTCAAGAAAGCGGAGAAGACTATGCGTTTTCTCGGCATGGGTAAGCAGGCCGATGAACTGGTGCTGCGCATGAACAGGGCGGCTGAAGCCGCGGTGCCGGAAGCCAAGGTGTTGCTGATCGATGCGGTCAAGAAAATGAGCGTACAAGATGCGAAAGCTATACTCACCGGAGGTGACGACGCAGCAACGCAGTATTTCCGCAAGACCACCTCATCCGCATTGACGGCCAAATTCCTCCCTATCGTCAAAAAGGCAACGGAAAATGTGCAGCTTGCGCAACAGTACAACCGATTTGCCGAGACCGGCGTGAAATACGGGCTGGTCAAAAAGGAACAGGCCAATCTGGAAGAGTATGTCACCCAGAAGTCCCTGGATGGTTTGTACCTGATGATGGCGGAAGAGGAGAAGGCGATCCGAAAGGACCCGCTGGGCGCCTCGACCAGCCTTATCAAAAAAGTCTTCGGCGCACTTTCTTATTGAGCTTTACCCGGCTCGGGGCGTGCAATCATACGTAGTTAATGCTGTTGTGATTGATATTTTGCCAAAGCTTCAGCCAAGGTTTCAAACACCGGAATAATGCGGTCCAGTCCGACGGTATTCAGTACTTTCGCCACGTTCTCGTCCGGATGGAGTACGGCGAACCATTTTCCGCTTTTGGTAACGGCTTTGGCGTTGAGTAGCAAGGCGCGGATACCCGTGGAAGATAGATAACTGACTTCCGATATATCGACCACGACTGCTTGCTGGGCGGCCGCAGACAAGGCAGATAATTTCTCCTCTATCGCCTTGACTCCGGGTATATCGAGACGACCGGAAAGATTGATTCTGGTCACCCCGCCCTGCAATGATTCTTCTTCAATGCCCATGGTGAATAGTTGGCAAATTTGTTTAAGTGAAGTGTAGCGCAAGTCCGGCATCAATCAAGTCGAATTGCATTGCATTCACGAAAGTTTTTGTGCGTTAACACGTTGTTGGTGAAGTGCAAACGCAACCGCCGGTAAGCATTCTGGCACACGGCGCCGGCGGGTATTTGCCAACTAATGCCGAGCAAGTCCCCGTAGAGCTGACTTTAGAGCGAAAACCCGCAGGGTTCGCCAGTCATGGACCCGAGTATTTCCGTGGTATGGCCATCTGCATCAGCAATCGGCCGCAGTTCTTCCCTGATTTGCATCCATGCGCCGTTTGCAGTGAGGAATCGGTACTGATGGCAGAGCAGCTCGTCCGCGCGTATGTTCATCAATTGACGATGGATTCGGCGTTGGTCGTCCGGATGGACATGGTCAAGCCAGAACTTCCCGGAATCCATAAAACTCTCCGGTGAGAATCCGACCAGATGCTGAATATTGCGGCTGATGAAGGTGGCTGCATACTCGGGCATCGGGGTGCGGGAGAAAAAGACAACGGGTATCCTGTTGGCAATTTCGCCGATACGTATCTGCTCCTGCTCGGTTTCCAGTGACTGGATCTGCTTTTCTTCCGCTTCGCGCTCTGGATCTCGCGGAGTTGTAGCCTCTGATGTGTGGATTTCCATTTCGACCAGATGCAATAGTTCGGAATTCTTCAGTCCGAAAGCGCGTGCCAGATTATGGATGGTGTTCAGGCTGGGCTGCTTGATTCCACGTTCCAGCATGGAGATGAAAGTCCGTTCCATATGCGATATGGAGGCCAGCCTTTCCTGCGTTAATCCCTTTTGTAGCCGCAGTTTTCTGATTACCCGGCCGAAATACGATCTGTGCATGATTATGTTCGTATCTGAAATTCAGGCTATTCGATTACGGAGTAAAGATGCGGAAGGTATTCTTGCCTGCACTTTTGGCTTCGTATAACGCGATGTCTGCATTTTGCAGCAACTCCTTAGGATTATTCGTGTCCTGAGTGGAAAAAGCGATGCCGACACTTGCCGTTACTGCGACGCTATGATGGCCCAGCGGGATCGGTTTTGCCAGTTCATGAATCAGTTTGTGGGCGACTTCGATGGCATCATGTGTGGAATTCAATTCTTCAAGCACGACCACGAACTCGTCCCCTCCCAAGCGAGCGGCGGTGTCATCGCTGCGCGTATTCAGCTTCAGACGCGCCGCGGTGATTTCCAGCACGTGGTCACCGGCAGGATGCCCAAACCGGTCATTGATCGGTTTGAACCCATCCAGGTCAATCATCAGAAGTGCTACCATGCCGCCTGTTCGGCTGGCTCGGGCAAGCGAGTGCGTCAGGCGAGCATTGAAAAGCAGGCGATTAGGCAACTGCGTCAGCGGGTCGTGATGAGCGAGGTACTCGAAATCGGCATCGGTTTGCTTCGATGAGGTAATGTCGGCAAAAACGGCGATATAGTTTTTGGGGTTGCCATCGCTGTCCTGAATGCGGCTGATCGTTAGCCATTCTGCATATGTCTCACCGTTTTTTCGACGATTCCAGATTTCTCCCTGCCAGTAGCCATCTGTGGATAATGCGTTCCACATTTCCATATAAAAGCAACGGTCTTGTCGACCTGAACTGAGAACACGAGGGTTCTTGCCACGGACTTCATCTTCCGTGTAGCCGGTAATGTTGGTGAAAGCGGGGTTGACCGACAGGATGTTGACATCGGCATCGGTGATGATGACGCCCTCGATCGTGTTTTCGAATATGGAGGCCGCCTGCTTGAGTTTTCGTTCCGAACGCTTTTGGGCGGTGACATCCTGAGTGGTTTGTACGATACCAAGAAATTGGCCGTGCTGATCCTGAATAGGGGCAATGCGGACATGAAGCTCGATTTCGCTGGCGCCTTCGCGATGCGCGAGGATGTATTCGTGACTGTTTCCATGGCGCGCCGCGGCAAAGGCGTGTTTCAGGTCGTCTGTAGCCATGCGCGCTTCTCGGAAGAGCGCTAAGAGTTCAAGTCCAGGCGCAACTTCGGGTGTAATGTCAAACCAGCTTGCGGCCGCTGGATTCATGTAGTGGATGATGCCGCCAGGATCGGCCACGATCAATGCGACTCCCAGCGACTCATGCAGCACGGCGGACAAGACGTGTTTTTCACTTAACTCATGGCGTATGCGCTCAATGTCGTCGGCCTGGCGCCTGATGATGGAGGTCAGGACGCTGACATATTTGTTCTCGATTCTCTGTACGACATCATGCTCGGTCAGCAAGCCCAAATACACTCCGGCATGGTCCACGACAGGGAGTGTTCGGATGTGGCGTTCCCGCATCAGCTCGATTCCCAGATAAATCGATTTGCCAGCCCGAATGGAAATGACTGGGGCGCTCATCAGGCGCGCGATGGGCTGGGAGCCGTCAGCCTCTGTGCGACCGAGCCTGACGATGTCGCGTTCGGTGAGGATGCCGACCGGGTTTCCTGCATCGACCACCACCACTGCAGTTGTCTTATGCGTCAGCATTGTTTCGATAGCTTGATTCAAATGGGTGTGTGGCGGAAGGGATGCAGTCGACCCCATCATGTTTTCTACTTTGTCCATTCCCGAGATGACCTCGACGCCCAATACCTTCATGAAGTCGGTGTCGGTTGCGATGCCGAAAAGATTGCCCGCTTCATCCACAACGATAAGATGCCGAATGTTTTTCTGGGCGCAAAGGTGATAAGCCTCGAAGAAATCGAGATGCATGGGCGCGACAACGGGCTGACTGTGCATGGCCTCCCGGACTTGCGTCGTGCCGGGATTTTTCCCGGAAGGAATGATGCGGAGCGCATCACGCTCCGTGAAAATACCGACGGGCTTATTGTCCTCGACTACGATTATCGAACTGATGGCATGGCTGCGCATCAAGTCCAGTACTTCTGTCAGCCTGGTTTCCGGGGAGACGCACGTGGGGTTCGGCGTGCAGATTTCTTTCAGGGAGATCGATGCGAACATCGTTTCAATATTCACGCATGAGGAGTCAGTCCCTTTTCGGGTTGCTTCATATGGTTCGTGGCGCCGGACGAGACATGCTATGGGCTTTCTCCTCGGCTTTCTATAGACCATGGTATACAAGACAGATGGTCGTGCAGTACTGGCAGAGCAAGCGATTGATTCGGGACCATTTTGCGAGCTTGGCAAAGTGAGGGAATCCGCTTTCTGTTAAAATCCACCTTTTAATATCGCAGAACTTTCTATGCTTCGTCTTCGCGGCAGTGCTGCCCTTTCCCCGTTCCGTCTCGACAAGATTCTGGCCGCGCTGAAGCGTGCGGCGCCGCGTATCTCCCATCTTTATGCAGAGTTCTGGCATTTTGCTTGGGTGGAGGGCGAGTTCGATGCCACGCAGCAGGAAACCCTGCGAAAAATCCTCACGTACGGCCCCACGATGGCCGAAGAAGAGCCTGACGGTGAATTACTGCTGGTGATCCCGCGTCCCGGTACGATTTCACCGTGGTCCTCGCGAGCGACGGACATTGCCCGGCACTGCGGGTTGGAGGGCATGCAGCGGCTGGAGCGTGGTATCGCCTATTACGCCGTTACTGCCGATGGCGGGCCGCTCACCGAGGACGAACGCCGTGCCTTGAAGGCGAACATCCATGACCGCATGACGGAAGCGGTATACGCCAGTTTGGACGATGCCGAGAAGCTGTATCACAAAGCGCAACCTGCACCGCTATCTACAGTGGATATCCTTAAGGGGGGCAAGTCTGCGCTGGTGGCGGCGAATGGCGAGATGGGGCTTGCGCTTTCCCCGGACGAAATCGACTATCTGGTCGAAAACTTTATCCGCATTGGCCGCAACCCGACCGATGTCGAGCTGATGATGTTCGCGCAGGCCAATTCCGAGCA
>CAMLDQ010000089.1 GCA_946478965.1 uncultured Methylobacillus sp.
CCTCGCGCGCCTGGTTCTCGCTCGGCCGCGACCGCTTCATGCCGGGCTGGTTCGGTGCGATCCATCCGCGCTACCGCACGCCGTACCGCGCGATCATCTTTTTGATCCCGATCGCCGTGTCGTTCGCGTTCACCGGACTCCTGGACCAGGTGATTACGTTCTCCATCCTGTCGGGTCTGCTGGGCTATACCTTCATGTCCATCAACATGGTCAAGTTCCGCAAGAAGTGGCCGGTCGGCAGCATCAAGCGCGGTTACATCCACCCGTTCCATCCGATCCCGGCGATCGTGCTGTTCGTGCTCTGTTCCGCGGTCTATTTCGCAACCTTCCTCGGTTATGGCGCTTCGTTGCTGGCGATCATGGCGTTCTACATCGTGGCTTCGATCTGGTTCACGCTGCGGCGCTACCAGTTCGTGAAGCGCGGTGACCAGTTCACCATGCCGTGGCCACGCCCCGAAGGCTATTAAGGAGGAATATGAAATGAACAACAAACTACTTTGTGCCACGGACGGTTCGCATAGTGCCGAGAAGGCGGTGGATTACGCCATCGCCCTCGCCGGAAAGTCCGGCGCACACCTGACGTTCCTGACCGTCAACCATGTCACCAGCGAAGACCTGTCGCATAGCGCTTTCTGGGACTCTGCCGTGCTGAGTGCGGCGGATGCCCAGTTGCAGGGCGAACTGCAGGCGGCCACCGCGAAGGCGAAAGCCGCTGGCCTGGCGAATGTCGCCTGCGCCACGGTGGAAGGTCATAACATCGCCGCCGCGATCATCGGGTTCGCCGAGAAAAACGGCTACGACCATGTGATTACCGGCTCGGTCGGTCGCACCGGCGTGGCGCGCATGCTGCTCGGTTCGATCGCACAGGACATCATCGTCAAGGCGCATTGCCCGGTGACGGTGGTGCGTTGAGCTAGTCTTCAATGAAGCACGGAGGGTGCAGGGCACGCCTGCCTGCCCCTCTTTCTTTATCGGTCCAATGAATATGCCTTTTGCTGCCGGTACATTAGCTGCGGTGTTCATCGCTGTCCTGTGGTGGATGTACCGCGATAATCACCTGAAAACAAAACACGGGCGTTCACGTCTGCTCGATCAATGCCTGGACTTGCTGCAAAGTCCGCGCCTGACAAGTAGCGCGGCGGGATATGCAAGCCTGGAAGGATGCTTTCGCGGTTATCGCGTGCATGTGAGTCTAGAGGAAGACCATATGGCGATGCGCAAGATTCCTTCGCTATGGCTGCACCTGGTCGTCAAGGGCAGGGGAACCTCGACCGCCGGCACGCTGGATATGCTGATGCGGCCGCAGAACACCGAATTCTACAGCCCATCCTGGGATTGGCACGGCACGGTGACACCGCTGCCCGGCTGGCCCGGTCATGCGCTCTACCGCACTCAGGACGAACCGCCCAACCTGCAGGTGATCGACCCGCACGTGCGGCATCTGTTCAGCGATGAAAAGGCCAAGGAACTGCTGCTGACGCCCCATGCGGTGCGCCTCACTTACCAGGCCAAGCAGGCCGAGCGGGGCGAATACCTGCTGCTGCGTTCGGCCAGTTTCGATCATTCACCGCTCGCTCCCGATACCGTGCGGCATTTGCTGGAACGTGCTATCGAGATTAGACAAGATTTGGAAGGAGCCACTGCTTGATGAGCACCACCCTGGATAAACCCCTGCGGCCGCCGATGCGCCCGCACCTCGTACTGCTGATCGCGCTGGTGTTGCCCGGCGTCGGCCAGGTGCTTAACAACACGCCGTCGCGCGGGCTGATGATGCTGTTCTTCATGCTGATGCTGGGCGTGATTACCTTCAATCTCGCCGGCCCGGGGATTTCCGTGGTCGGCAAATTTTCCGGCGGCATCTTCATCTATGCGCTGTCGGTGATGGATGCGTATTACTGGGCGCGCTACCGCTGGGAACGCTTCAAGAATCGCGCATGAAGCCGGTCGCGATCATCCGGTTTTCACCCGCGGAAGGGCCGGGCCATCTGGCCGAGTTTCTCGACGCGGCGGCGATTCCCTGGCGACTGATCCGTATCGATGCGGGCGACCCACTGCCCGCCGACAGCCGCGAATACGCCGGCATCGCGATGATGGGTGGCCCCATGAGCGTGAATGATCCGCTGCCCTGGATACCGTCTCTGCTTGAACTGATCCGGGATGCCGTGGCGGAGGACATCCCCTTGATAGGGCACTGTCTGGGCGGACAGCTTATGGCCAAGGCGCTGGGAGGCACGGTAGTCGACAACCACTGCAAGGAAATGGGCTGGCATAAGGTCGACGCGGTTGATTCCGAGCAGGCGCGTTTCTGGCTCGGCGAGCTTGACGGGTTCGTCACCTTCCAGTGGCATTACCAGACCTTCAGCATCCCGCCCGGGGCGGCGCGGATCCTGCGCAACCCGTGGTGCGAAAACCAGGCCTTCGCGCTGGGGCCGCATATCGGCTTCCAGTGCCATATCGAAATGACGGCCGAAATGGTCGAGCAATGGTGTCGGGCGGATGCCGCGGAACTGGCTGCGGCCGCGGGGTCGCCATCCGTACAGGCGTGTGCCGATATCCTGGCCCAGCGTGTGGCACGTGTGGCGGCGCTGAACCAGGTCGCGGACCGGATCTACCGGCACTGGGCTGCGCAGCTCAAGTAAGCGGGGCCAGGGCGTGTTCGCACTAACCATTTTGGAGTAATCCCTAGTGGGAATTGTGGAAGCGCTTGACGCTTCCGATAATGGCATCAAGTTTGACGAGTCTATTTTGATCTCTGAGTCGTCGGCTTATCTCCTCTCTCTCCTCCCAATGGTGAGGCCTGAAAGGGGGTTGGTACACGACATGCGTGCATCACGAATTGTTCTTTTTCTTGTTCGGGCAGGACTCATGCGGTGTATTACCCCCTTCTTTTTTTGGCTTTCGTCGTATGGCTCCGGATGGCCCGGGTGTTTTGAGTTGGAAAGGTGAACAGCATGAATCTCCCTATCGAATTGCCCATCGAAGATGTGCAGAACACGCCGGACCATCGCTGTCTTGCGATCGACAAGGTTGGCATCCGCGCCATTCGGCACCCGGTAAGCATCCGGGAACGTAGCGGAAACGCCCAGCATACGGTCGCCAGCTTCAGCCTCTACGTGCATCTTCCCCAACATTTCAAGGGAACGCACATGTCGCGTTTCGTCGAGTTGCTGCACGCCCAGGGCGGTGCGATCTCGGTCGAGAATTTCGAGGCCCTGCTGCAAAGCATGGTGCTGCGCCTCGAAGCCGAATCCGGCCATATCGAGATGAGCTTTCCCTACTTCGTCAACAAATCCGCTCCCGTTTCCGGCGTGCAGAGCCTGATGGATTATGAAGTGACGCTGATCGGCGACATCCGCGACGGGCGCTGCGACGTAACACTCAAAGTACTGGTACCGGTGACCAGCCTGTGCCCCTGCTCCAAGAAAATCTCCAGCTACGGGGCGCACAACCAGCGTTCGCATGTGACCATTACCGCACAATTGCGCGAATTCGTCTGGATCGAGGATCTGATCGACCTGGTGGAAGAACAGGCCTCCAGCCAGCTTTACGGGTTGCTGAAGCGGCCGGACGAGAAGTTCGTCACGGAATACGCCTACGATCATCCCAAGTTCGTCGAGGACATGGTGCGCGACGTCGCCGCCGAAGTGGCCGCCGATCCGCGCCTGGGGCGCTTCCAGGTGGAATGCGAGAATTTCGAATCCATCCACAACCATTCTGCCTATGCCGTGATCGAAGGCGGAGGTGAAGCATGAACGATCTCAATCCAGCCTTCCTCGGCCTCGATCATCATTTCGAGCTGGGCATCAGCCCGGTCACGGAGATCATCGAGGACATCCGTGCCGGACGCATGGTGGTGCTGGTGGACGAAGAGGACCGTGAGAACGAGGGCGATCTCGTCATGGCGGCACAGTTCACCACGGCGGCGGACATCAATTTCATGGCGCGCTTCGGCTGTGGCCTGATTTGCCTGACGCTGACCGAAGCCCGCTGCAAGCAGCTCGACCTGGCGCCGATGGTGGCGCGCAACGGCGCCCGCATGGGCACCAACTTCACGGTGTCGATCGAAGCCGCTGAGGGCGTGACGACGGGTATTTCCGCGGCTGATCGTGCGCATACGATACAAGCCGCGGTGCGCCATGACGCGCAGCCGTCCGACCTCGTCAGCCCGGGGCACGTGTTCCCGCTGATGGCGCAGAACGATGGCGTGCTGGTGCGCGCCGGGCATACCGAAGCGGGCTGCGACCTGGCGCGCATGGCGGGGCTGGAACCGGCTGCCGTCATCTGCGAAATCCTGAACGAAGACGGCACCATGGCGCGCATGCCGCAGTTGCGCGAATTCGCCTTGGAGCACGGTATCCGCATCGGCACCATCGCCGACCTGATCCGCTACCGCAGCCAGACCGAAACCCTGATAGAGCGCATGGCCGAACGGCAGGTAGCGACGCCTTACGGCGAATTCCGCCTGCTGGCTTACCTGGACCGGACTGCGGGCGAAACACATATTGCGTTGGTGAAGGGCGATCCCGCGCGCGCTGCCGAAGTGCTGGTGCGCGTGCACGAGCCGCTGTCGGTATTCGACCTGATCGATGGCGGCAACCGCACGCACAGCTGGAGCGTACCGGAGGCGATGGCGCGCCTGCAGCGAGCTGAAGCCGGTGTTCTGGTGCTGCTGCGGCGCGGCGAGGACAGCCAGGAGCTGATTGCGCGCATCCGCAACGCGGACCAGCCGGCGCCCAGCAAGCATGCCCTGCGCGACCACGGTATCGGGGCGCAGATCCTGCGGGATCTGGGCGTTGCCCGCATGCAGCTGCTCGCCGCGCCGCGCAAGATACCCAGCCTGGCCGGCTTCGGGCTGGAAGTCACCGGTTTCGTCGAGCCTGGCGCAGCATGAGCAGCTATGTGATGAACCAGGCCATCGCCCTGCACCACCGGCGCAACCAGCGCTGGGGCTTCATGTGGGCGCTGTGGACCGCGATCCTGTGGGGCGCCTGGTACGTGCCCGGCACGGCGCTCTGGTACGAGCGGCCGTATGCGGATATCCCGGTCGATCACCAGTCGCTCAGGCTGGCTGCCACCGCCGTGATGACCTGGGTGCATGCGATCACCGTGCTGGGCTTCCTGTTGCTGTGGAATGCCGTGCTTGGCAAGTTGCGCGATTACGGCCGCACACTGGTCCGCTTCCGCCGCATTTCCAAGTGGTATGCGCTGGCCTCGCTGTGCGGCGGGCCGATGGCGATTTTCGGTTCCTATCTGGCGATGGGCTACGTTGGCCCGGTGTTCGCCGCGATTACCTCGCTGTTCTATCCTGTGGTCGGCGCCGTCATCGCCAGGCTCTGGTATCGGGAAAAAATATCGCGCCGCGCCGCGATGGGCATGGCCATCATCATCGCCGGCGGCATGGTGATCTACGGGCCGGGATTGTTTGGTGAAATGGACCTGACCAACAATCATGCCTGGCTCGGCTATCTCGGCGGTGTGCTGTCCGCGCTGGGATGGGGCGCCGAGGGAGCCGTTGCCGCGCGTGCGATGGACGTGACCGACCCGGATGTCGGCATCCAGTGCCGCTTCAGTTTCGAGGTGTTGTTCTGGGGAGTGCTGATCCTGCCGGCGCTGGCGCTGTTCAGCGACTTGCCGGTTGGCGAGCTGGTGGTTTCCACGCTGACGTCCGGCAAGGCCATGCTGTGGATCCTGCTGGCGGCCGCCTGCCACGCCTATTGTTATACCGCGTTCTACAAGAGTTTCAGCCTGATCGGAGTGGGAAGAGGCGAAGCGATCGGCAATCTCTATGCCGTTTTTGCACTGATTTTCATCGCCGCGTTCACGCTGCAGTTTCCGCAATGGTATTTCCTGGTCGGCCTGGTGCTGACGGTACTGGGCAGTTTCGTGATGTTCGCGGAGCCCGCCGAATCCGTCGCACAGCTGCGTGATCTCGTACCGGTGAAGGAGGGAACATGAAATTGCATCTGAAAGGCCATCTGCTGGTGCTGCTGAGCCGGCGCGAGTCGGTGTGGGATTACGAACTGGTGGAGCGAACGATGTGGGAATACCGCCTGGGCGGGCGCTACTGGATCAACAGCTTGTGCGTCGCCTTGGACGAACTGGCCGCAGCCGGGCTGATCGCGTGCGCGGAGAGCCGCCTCGACGACGGCTCGCGCATTGCGCCGGGGCGCGTCCTGTTCCGCTGGCTGCTGACCGATTTCGGCCGCAAGCGCATGCAGGATACCGGCTTGCTGGAAGAACTGCGGGCGGAGGCCGCATGAGCGCGTTCTGGGGATACCCGTATGCCGATGTGCTGGCGGTGCTGGTCATCGGCGGTTGCAGCGCAACCTGCCTGGTGTGCGCGCGGCTTTTCGTGAAAAATTACTGATGTTGCACGCAGGTGCGCATTTTCCGTAGGTTCCGGCACTTTGGGCCGGCAGGCGCCCTGCTCAAGGCACCTGCGTTTGAGTAAGGGGCTGCAGCACGATGGACTGGATCATACTCGTCGTTGCCGGATTGTTCGAAACTGCCTGGGCCATCGGTCTCAAGTACACCGATAGTTTCACCCGCCTGTGGCCCAGCGTGGGTACACTGGTGGCGATGATCATCAGCGTGGTTCTGCTGGGGGTCGCGATGAAGTCGCTGCCGGTCGGCACCGCCTATGCCGTGTGGACCGGCATAGGCGCGGTGGGCACGGTGATCCTCGGCATCGCCCTGTTTGGCGAGCCAGCGAATTTCGGACGTGTGTTGTCGATTGCGCTGATTATCGCGGGAATCGCGGGACTGAAGCTTGTGAGCCATTAGGAACAGGATGGCAGGGCGCAAGGCGTGGCTCTCCAGTTGCTTACACACGGCACGCATTCTGGCGGGCTCCGTCATCAGGGCGCGGGAAGCGGGAAGTATAGCCGGGCGATGATAGCAGCCACCGACGCATGAAGCTGCCCGTTGAGTTCGGCGCTTGCGGTATCGAACAAGGCGGCTTCGTGAGCGACCATGAATGCAGTAATATCTGCATCCTCCGGCGCCGCCATGGCGGCGATCTGCCGGTACCGCGGCAGGTAATGCTCGCCTATGCCGGCCTGCAGCCAGCGCATCTTCTCTAGCCAAGTCATCGGATCGAGGGCCGCTCCCTCGCGCTCGCCGGATGCGCGCTCGGCCGGGCACTCGGCGAGCGCGAGGCCGTGCCGTGCGGCCGCCTGGCGAAGACGCGCCTTGGTTTCGCTCTCGAATTGCAGCATCGTCGCCACCACATAGCGCTGACGCGCATCGTCTAGGCAAAGCAGCATGCGGCTAAAGAGGGCTTCGCCGAACACTTCACCTTGATAGAGCTCCATCAGATAGTGTTGCTGGTCAGGAACTGGCAACTGACTTCCTCCAAAATTTATGTTTGGTCGATTCGCTAGGGGTTCGCCGGGCGTTCGGAACGCTGGCGATGGCTCGGATAAGAATCGGGCCGAATGCATCTCGCAACAGTGCCCAAAATAGCACAGGGGCGGCATCACTGCCGCCCCCGTTGGCGTTAAGCACTATGAGAAACGCGCGTCAGCGCATTACAGCCTCCATTCCAGATCCGGATTTTCGCCCGGGTTGTAAGGCACGCCCCAGATCTTCTGTTCGCGTTTGTACGGCTTCTGGTGCTGCGGATCGGGATCCTCGATCTCGCGGGCGAGGCGGTGGCCGTCGAAGGTGGCGTCGGCGATGATACGCGGGGCTTCGGCATCGCCGATCACGAACACGTTATCGATACCGTTCTTCGACCATTCGTCCTTGCGCGCCTTCAGTTCTCGGTAGAGACTGTCCTGCGAGCTGCGAGAAGTGACCAGGACCACGCTGTCGAACTCGACCCACTGCTGCGAGTCGTTGACCTTGTTGCGCGGTAGCTGACCAGCGCCTTTGAACTCGCGCTTGTGGCCGTCGCCCCAGATGTTGAACAGCTCGGCGCGGCCTTGCTCGATCTTGGAACAGCCGTGCTCGCCGATCACATGGATGCCGAGGCCGTGCAGCAGGCGCTGCATGTTGGCGCCTTCCAGCGTGTACTCCATGTAGGCGCCGAGGCCGCATACGGTAGCGACCGTGACTTCGTGGCCGGCGCGGGCGAATTTCTCGGCGAGGCTCGGTGCCATGTAGTACGGGTCGTAGTTGACGATCAGCACGCGCTTGCCGACCGGCTTGCCTTC
>CAMLDQ010000090.1 GCA_946478965.1 uncultured Methylobacillus sp.
GCTTCGAAGGCTACGCCAACTGGATCGGCAGCAAAGGCAAGGACGAATTCGGCGGCCAGACTTCCCCTGAGGTGAATATCGACGCGCAGATCATGTACGACCTGAGCGGCCACCTGGGCGCCAAGCCAAACACCTTCAAGGTCGGCCTGGAATACCAATACTGGCGCAACAAGTTCGGGAATCCGCATAATATCCCCGGCAGCACGGCAAAAACCCCGATGATCCGCGCGGAGTACCACTTTTGATTGATGCAGGGGCGCGGCCTTCAGGCCGCCCCCTAACCTGACCCGCAGCGGCATGCCGGATAGCACCGGAAAAAGTAGTTCAGACAAAAATCCTATAACGGAGACACCATGAACAACCTGCTATACCAAGTGGACGACCGTCCACCACCAATCACAACCGCCCTCCTCGCCGCCCAGCACATGCTGGCTGCCCTGGGCGGCATCATCGCCGTCCCGCTGGTGGTCGGCGCAGTCCTGAAACTTCCCGCCGACCAGATCGTAGCCCTGGTCAACGCCGCCCTCCTCGGCTCCGGCATCGTCACCACCATTCAATGCATCGGCGTGGGCAGGGTCGGCATCCGCCTGCCCTGCGTGATGGGCACGAGCTTCGCGTTCGTCGGCGCCGCCATCAGCGTGGGCCTGGAGCACGGCGTGCCTGGCATCCTCGGCTCCTCGCTCGCAGGCTCGGCGATCATGATCCTCGGCAGCTTCTTCATGCCGCAGATCCGCAAGCTGTTCCCGCACCAGGTGACGGCAGTCGTCGTCACCATGATCGGCTTGTCGCTGGTACCTGTCGCAGTGGACTGGGCAGCCGGGGGCAAGAACGCAGGAGCGAGCTATGGCGACCCAACCAACCTCGGTATCGCCCTGTTCGTGCTGGCGACCGTGATCGCCCTCGTACAATTCGGCAAAGGGATCATTTCCGCAGCCGCAGTGGTGATCGGCATCGTGATTGGCTATTGCGTCTGCCTGGGCCTTGGGCTGGTGAATTTTTCGGCCGTACAGAAAGCCGCGGTGTTCGCGGTTCCCCAGCCCCTGTACTTCGGCATGACCTTTCCGCTGAGCGGCATCCTGGCGATGGCGCTGGCGTATGTCGTCACCATCGTGGAAACCACCGGCACCTTCATGGCACTGGGTTCCGCCACCAACACCAAAATGAAAGGCAAGCTGCTGTGCCGTGGCGTGCTGTGCGACGGCCTGGGTTCGGCCTTCGTGTCCGTGCTGGGCGCGCCGCCGGTTTCGACCTTTGCGCAGAATGTCGGCGTGATCTCGCTGACCGGCGTGGCCAGCCGCTATGTCGTTGCCTTGACCGGCGTATTCCTGGCTGCAGCCGGCCTGTTCCCGGTCCTCGGCGCGGTTGTCGTCACGATTCCGCAGCCAGTGCTGGGCGGCGCGGGCCTGATGATGTTCGCGATGATTATTGCGGCAGGCGTGCAGATGCTGTCCAACGTCGAACACGATAAGCGCACCGGCCTGCTGATCGCCGTGTCGGTCGGTTGCGGCCTGGCCGTATCGGTGCGGCCGGAATTGCTGTCAAAGCTGCCATCCTTCGTGCACGAGATCTTCGGCTCGGGAATCTCGACCGCCGCCATCGTCGCCGTGGTGCTGAACCTGGTACTGCCCGATCGTCCGGTAGCAGAACACGACGAGGACGAAGAAGATGATGTACCGCAGCCGATGCTGATCCCGAAAGTCGGCTAAACTCCCCGGTCCTGCACCGCAGGTGCCGGGACCGAACTTTCCCTGACATTGTTTCCGCATTGCCCCGCGCATTGTTTCCGCAGTGTTTAATCATTTCGAGAAGAACTGAATGAGCAAAACTCTCCTGATCAAGAATGCGCGCGCAGTTGTCACAATGGACGAACAGCGCCGCGAAATCGACAACGGCGCTATTTACGTGCGCGGCAACATGATCGAACAAGTCGGCCCCACCACCGACTTGCCGCAATCGGCAGATGAAGTGATCGACGCCTCCGGCCATGTGGTGATTCCCGGCCTGGTCAACACCCACCACCACATGTACCAAAGCCTGACGCGCGTCATTCCAACCGCGCAGAATGGTGAACTGTTCAACTGGCTGACCAACCTGTACCCGATCTGGGCCAACCTGGATAGCGAAATGGTGCACGTGTCGACGCTGACCGCCATGTCGGAGCTGATCCTCTCAGGCTGCACCACCAGCAGCGACCACCTGTACATCTACCCGAACGACTGCAGGCTCGATGACAGTATCGAAGCCGCCGCAAAAATCGGCATGCGCTTCCACGCCGCCCGCGGCTCAATGAGCGTAGGCCAGTCGAAAGGCGGCCTGCCGCCCGACTCCGTAGTCGAAGATGAAAAGGCGATCTTGCGCGACACCCAGCGCCTGATCGAGACTTACCACGACGTCGAGCGCCACGCCATGCAGCGCATTGTCGTGGCGCCCTGCTCCCCATTCTCCGTCTCGCGCGACCTGATGAAAGAAGCTGCCTCACTCGCGCGCAGCCATGGCGTGTCGCTCCATACGCACCTGGCCGAGAACGTGAACGACATCGCCTACAGCCGCGAGAAATTCAATATGACGCCGGCCGAATATGCCGAAGACTGCGGCTGGGTGGGCCATGACGTGTGGCACGCGCACTGCGTGCAACTCGATGATGACGGCGTCTACATGTTCGCGCAGACAGGCACGGGCGTTGCGCACTGCCCATGCTCCAACATGCGCCTTGCCTCCGGCATCGCGCCTATCCGCAAGATGGTCGACGCCGGAGTGCCTGTCGGCCTTGGCGTCGACGGCTCCGCCTCCAATGACGGTGCTCACATGCTGGGCGAGGTGCGCCAGGCAATGCTGCTGCAGCGCGTAGGCTTCGGCCCGGATGCCATGACTGCGCGCCAGGCTCTGGAACTGGCAACGCTTGGCGGCGCAAAAGTCCTGAACCGCGACGACATCGGCGCCCTCAAGACCGGCATGTCGGCCGACATCGTGATGTTCAAGCTGGACCAGATCGGTTTCGCCGGCGCCTTGCACGATCCGGTCGCGGCCCTGGTCTTCTGCACACCGGCCAACGTCAACTACAGCATCATCAACGGAAAGACAGTAGTGAAAGATGGCATCCTGCAGACCATCGATTTGCCGCTGGTGATCGAACGCCACAACCAACTGGCAACCAAGCTGGCACTGGCGTCGGGCAGGCAGTTGGCGAAGGCGTAGCGGATGTAAGGAATCCCTATACAACTACAAACAAGTGGCAAATGCACTTGCCCCTCCTGGTTTGCTTGCGTAAAGTGACGGCGGCTCGATTGGGGCGTGATTTTTTGATGGCTACTGGGTAGAAATGATAAGGATTTTGGTTTTTATTGTAGGTATTGTATTCAGCGATTACTCCGCCGCTATACCCATCGAGCGCAAAATCTATCAGCTTCAACATGAAAACTGGAAAGCAAAAGATGGCGCTCCAGCATCCATTTCTACAATCGCACAAACTGATGACGGTTACCTGTGGCTGGGAACAAGTGCGGGCCTGTACCGGTTTGATGGCGTCAACTTCGAGCTATATCAGCCTCGGAATGGCAAGTTCCTTCAGGGCTCTGTCTACTTTATAAAGACTCAGCCTGGCGTCGGCCTGTGGATTGGATGGCGACTGGGAGGTATTAGTCTCCTGCGTGACGGTGTCGTAACGAATTACGGCAACGAGGCAGGCGTGAGCGAAGGGAGCTGGTGGGGCTTTGATTTCGACCGGCAAGGAAATGTTTGGGCTGCAGGTGTCGACGGACTCCTTCGCTTCGACGGAAAGAAATGGCATCGTATCGGCATACGGGATGGCTTTACCGCTCGCAAAGCATCGGCTGTTTTCGTCGACAAATCAGGCACAGTCGCCGCTTTCAGCGATCAAGGACTTTTTCTAAAGGCGGCAGACAGGCAAGTCTTTGCCCCACCATTAGGCAAAACGGACGTCCGGCAGCCGCCGCAGCAGGACTCAGAGGGGCGGATCTATTTCATGGAGGAGTCCAGCATCCGCATTATCAATGGTCTTACGCGCTACGAGCGGGCAGACAACGCCCCGATCTTCAAGGGCAAGCCAGGCCAGTCGCAAAGTATGCTCGTCGACCGTTCCGGTGGATTATGGTATGAAACGCTCGCCGGACTGCATCGCACATCCGCAAGCCAGCCTCGATCGGTTGAAACCTTTAATAGCAAGGATGGACTATCTGCAGACACCATTACATGTTTTCTCGAGGACCGTGAAGGAAATGTTTGGGTGGCGACACAAGATGGACTTGACAGGTTCAGGCAGGTGGATGTCAACCGGGTCGTTCCTTCGGACAAATCCTATTCTCTTGGTCAAGGCAGCCTGTTAGCAGGCAGTGAAAACCTGATGACCGTTGCGGTTCCTGGTACCGACGGAGCGTGGCTTGCACTGACACCTGATGGATCCCTACAGAATCGTGCCTGGCTAGCTCGACATCCGCGGGGTCGGACTCAGGCAACCGCCATCGGAAATGATGGAGCGATACTCGTCGCGGATAGTCGTGCCCTGTATAAATTCAAAGATGGTGCGGAGACAAAAATTCCCTGGCCCGAAGACATGGGGCCTGTCCATTTGGTTCGTGCAATCATACAAGGACCTGATGGCGTGATCTGGATCTCGATTGTTGGCGGAGGAGTGCTTCAGTACCATCAAGGTCAATGGGCCCGCAATATTGCTCTGCCGAAGAATGGAACGCAGGCAGCGATGTCAATGCTGTCCGATAGCAAAGGGCGGCTCTGGCTTGGGTACGCAGACAACAAAATAGTCTTGCTGGAGAACGGAAAGGTTCAAACGTTCTCAGCTGCTCAAGGAGGAAACTTAGGTCGCATTGCAGTTATCTATGAAGCAGCTGGAAATATCATTGCAGGTGGCGAAAAGGGATTGGCCATCTATCGAAATCAGCAGTTCCATCCGTGGGCAATAGAGGGGAACAAGTTCGTCAATGCTTCGTCCATGATTCTATCCAGGAATGGCGATTTGTGGGTTAATTCTGCCGCAGGAACCGTTTGGATTCCATCTTCGTTGCAGAAAATCGCAAATGGGAGCGAACTTACACATTCACAGTTTCGCGTACTGGATGCCACAGATGGAAGAACCGGCTCTGCGAATCTTCTGCATGACTTTTCCGTGGCCGAAGCCGGCGACGGAAAAATTTGGATAGCGAGCGATAGTGGGGTTTCTTGGGTTGATCCAAGCCATCTTCTGAAGGTGCCAACACCACCATCGGCAGTCGTAGATGCGCTCATTGCAGACGATCAGAATTTCAGGTCTCCGCGGGATGTGAAATTGCGACCGAATTCACACGCCATCCAGATTAACTACTCCAGTTCACTACTTGGAACACCTGAGCGAATGCGCTTTAAGTACCAACTGGAAGGCTACGACAAGGATTGGCAGGACGCTGGCCCACGTCGCCAGGCGTTCTACACGGGGGTGCCGCCTGGGCGATATCGTTTCCGAGTTATCGCTTCAAATAGCGACGGACCGTGGAGCGATGAGGGGCGCGACGTATATGTCACGCTAGAGCCAGCCTATTACCAGACGTGGTGGTTCCGCGTGTTGGCAGCAACTCTGGTCATATCGCTTATCGGGTGGGGACTGCAACTACGGATGCGCCGGAACGCAAAGTTGTTTAGAGTTCAGATGGATGCTCGGCACGGCGAACGAGAGCGGATAGCAAGGGAAATGCATGACACCCTGCTGCAGGGGATGCAAGCGTTAATACTGGGTGTTGACAACGCGGCCAGGCGCCTTTCTGTTGATGATCCCGCCCGCGAAAGGCTCGATCGCATTCTTGAGACGGCGGAGGCTGTCCTTACAGAGGGCCGTGAACAGGTTTTTGATTTGCGCGGTAGTGATTGCTCAGACATCGGCGCTTTTGCGCTCATTGAAAGAGACGGCATCATGTTGGCCAGGGAGGCAAATCTCAAATTCGTTTGTCATGAACTGGGAAAAAAGCGGGACTTGTTGCCTGGGACGAGCCACGAGATTTATCGCATTGCGATGGAGTCGATGACAAACACAGTAAGGCATGCCCAGGCGCGCACGCTCATGGTCTCAATCCGCTATAACTATTTTTCTCTGCAACTCGAAATCCGGGACGATGGAATTGGAATTTCTCCGGAGGTGTTAGCATCAAGAGGCGTACCTGGGCATTTTGGAATTCCTGGATTATTTGAGCGGGCAGCTAAGCTGGATGCCAATCTGCAAATAGACTCCCAGGTTTCGGTAGGAACATCTGTCAAACTAAGGGTCCCAGCTCAAGTCGCCTATCTTCGCAAATCGTTTATGCCTTTTGTTTGGTCACGCTAGAAGCGCAGCATCAGGGTGGACGAGAGGATACGTACGTCCAAGTCAATCACGGATTAATAGGCGATCTTGAAATCCGGTCTACCTTCAAGCGTTCGACTGAACAAGAGGGCCCCCTGCCCCGGATCCCACGCGAATTCCTTGCCATCGTAAGGGTCGCGCAGGTCGCTTGTTCGCACCCCTTCCGCTACCTCATTACCTTTGGCGCCGCTGCTACGCAGTTGGGAAGCCAGCAGCGCGACCCTTCGCATTCCTTCCAGATTGGCGACCCGGAATCCGTACCTGGTGTATGCATCCATACCTTCCATATTGAGCAGGATCCTGCCAACCGGGTTGTAGACGCCAATATCGGCTGCGGCCTTCTTCTCAGTCCCGTAAGTCGCCAGAAAAGTGGCGGCGGCCTGCGGAATCGCGGCGTAGTCACGGTCATACAGTCCGACCACGCGAAGCATGCGATCGGCGTTGGCATTGCTGGTCGCCTGTGGTTGGTACAGGAAACTTCCGAACAACACTGATACCAGATTCTTCGAGCGCTCGTCGTCGGGCCGCAAGTCGTAAAACGTCCACTCGTTGGCCATCATCTTCGACAGCGATCGTTCGCGACTGGAGAATGGTTCTCGCCAGCCTTCTGGAATTGCCACCATAGTCAATGCCGGTGGAAGGCGGCGTAAAACAAGGTTGCCCATTTCAAAATGAAGCTCAATGCTGCGCGCAGCGATCATCTTGACGTTCGCGCTGGCACTCTCGGCGAGGATCATCCGCCAGAAGCGGTAGTCCTTTTCCAACATGAGTTTGCAGTCCGATGCGTCCTCATTGGCTTCCAGCGACAAGGCCTTCAAATACATCTGGCGTTGCGCCTCAAAGACCTGGCTGAATGCTGCAGTCAGCGGGCGTGGGTCGCCCTGCCGGATCTCATGCCACTGTTTGAATTCCAGCAGGCGCTCATAGCGTTCAATCAATTGGTCAGGCTCTCGCTGAAGCGGTTCCTGACCTGGTGTTTCGGCGATGTCAGTCGACCCGGGCGTTTCCATTGACTTGCGCATCTGTTCGACGCGGGCGGCGCCCTCCGCCATTACGTCGGCATTGTCCGATGCGGAGAAACCCATGACAAAAACGAAGGCATTGTCACGATCCTTGACGGGCGTGCTGGCGGCCGCAATCCGCTGCAACTTGATGACGGATTCGGACGGCGGTTTGTCTTCGCGGTTTATGAAGAACACGAATGCGAGCAGCAGGAAGAGCAACGCAAGAAAGCTTGCGACCATCTTTAACAACAACTTCAGCTTTGTCATTCAGATCTACTCCTTTGATTTTGAAGCGCGGCATAAAAAACGGCCCATGCGGGCCGTTTTCCTGGGAACTGCGAATCGTCAGACGAACTCGCCAACCTTCGCGGTCACCGCTTCCTGCACCGAGCGGCTGGTGACGAAGCTGTGTGCAACCTGGATGTCGTTGTGGAACCAGCGGTCACCTTCCAGGCAGGCAGGAATCTGCTTGCGGATTTCATCGTAAGCCGCTTGCGTGCCCTCGCCCAGCTTGAAGCCCGGCAGCAGGTGCTCGGTCATGGTCAGCGCCTGCGCGGCCAGCAACATCTCCACACCCACGATGTACTGCGTGTTCTGCACCACGGTGTGGGCCTTGCGTGCGCACCAGGTGGAGTTGGAAATATGATCTTCGCTGTTGGCCTTGGATGGGATGGAATCCACGCTGCCCGGCATCGATAGCGTGCGGTTTTCCATCACCAGGGAGCTGAGCGAGCATTGCACCACAGGATAGCCGGTGTTCACGCCGCGCAGGCCGGACATCAGGTTGCGCGGCA
>CAMLDQ010000091.1 GCA_946478965.1 uncultured Methylobacillus sp.
GCCAGCCGCAAGCGCGATGTCGAAAAACTCTGGCTGACGGCGATGTATACGTTCTAAACGGTACGGCGCGATAGCCCACTCACTCCCGGGAGCGCACATCGTGTTCCCGGGATTTTTTTACCGTAGGCTTGACTGCGCTAACTACAAGTAAGACGATGGTAAGGACGTCGTTCCCGATTTTTCCCGATCAGGAGGCAGCGTGGCTGAAAACTTCAATTTCGATGAATGGTCCTGCCTGGCTAGAGTCGCACCGGACGAATTCGAGACCAGGCGCCATTCTGCAATCGAAAAACTGATTGCCAACGGCACCAACGCCCGGCGCCTGCGCGGCTTGCAATGTCGTATCGATCTGGAGCGGATACGTGCGCGTACCCCGCTCAAAGCTTGCCTTCGCCTCTCCTCCATGATGTGGGATTCGCTCGATCAGTGCCGAGGCGCGTTAAACCGCTTTACCGAAGTTACGGGACACTACGCCCCACCAAAAACTACAGCACACCTCCCCCCCGAACAAAACGCAAAAATCCTGCCTTTTAAGCGCCCTGCCAAGCGCTGACCACCACCGCTTTGTTTTAGTGCATCCATCATGCATGTGCACCATATGCATGCATTTCAAGCTGCAACTTCAGCCAAAATTACTCAAATAATTATTCATAATCAATTAAATATAAATACTGGCCCGACAATTGCTTTTACGCACGGCCGCTTGAATTTTAAATTTGATGGAGTTTGCTATGGATCGCAGTTTCTGGAAATCCGGTCACACCCCGACCCTGTTTTCCGCATTTCTTTATTTCGACCTGTCATTCATGGTCTGGGTGCTGTTGGGGCCATTGGCGGTGCAGATCGCAGCCGACCTGCACCTCAGCCCCGCGCAAAAAGGCCTGATGGTGGCGACACCGGTTCTCGCAGGTGCACTGTTGCGCGTCGTGATGGGCATCCTGGTGGATCATTTACGCCCCAAGAAAGCTGGCCTGGTCGGGCAAGTCATTGTGCTTGCAGCTCTGGCTGCCGCCTGGTTATTGGGCGTCAGCAGTTATCAGCAGGTGCTGCTGCTGGGCGTCGCTCTCGGCTTTGCCGGCGCTTCCTTCGCTGTCGCGCTCCCGCTGGCTTCGCGCTGGTATCCGCCCGAGCATCAGGGTACGGCCATGGGCATCGCCGGCGCAGGTAATTCCGGCACCGTGTTCGCTGCGCTCTTCGCACCGACGCTGGCTCTCCATTACGGCTGGAACACCGTATTCGGTTTCGCCCTGATCCCGCTCAGCATCGCCTTCATTGTTTACATCCTGCTGGCCAAGGATTCCCCGGATAGCCCGCCACCGAAATCCCTGCAGCAATACATGGCTGTGCTGAAGGACAAGGATGCTTGGTGGTTCATGTTCTTCTATAGTGTCACTTTCGGTGGCTTTGTCGGTCTGGCACAATCCCTGACCATTTATTTCAACGACCAGTACGGCTTGCCTGCTGTGACGGCCGGCTACTTCACCGCAGCCTGCGTCTTCGCCGGTTCCGCAATTCGCCCCATCGGTGGTTTTGTTGCCGACCGCATCGGTGGCATCCGCAGCCTGCTCCTGATGTACGCGATTGCCGCGCTGTGCATCTTTACCGTCAGCTTTGGACTGGAAAGCCGCTGGCTTGCATTGGCTGTGTTCATGGCCGCAATGCTGTCCTTGGGGGCGGGTAATGGCGCCGTATTCCAGCTGGTACCGCAGCGCTTCCGCAAGGAAATTGGCGTGATGACCGGACTGGTCGGCATGGCCGGCGGCGTTGGCGGTTTCTACCTCGCCTCCAGCCTGGGTTATGCCAAGCAATTGACCGGCAATTACCAGATCGGCTTCCTGATTTTCGCTGGTCTGGCCGTGCTTGCCTTGCTTGGACTGCATGGCGTCAAGACGCGCTGGCGCACCACTTGGGGCTCCTCGGCTGTCACCAACGCCAAGGTGTAATCCGATCCCATGCCTTTGAAGTTCAGCCTGGGTCAGGCAACGGAAACCGGCCCGCGTTCACGTAACGAGGACTTCTGCGGGGCTGTTACGCCTACCGCAGAAGCCCTTGCGGCAAAAGGGGCCTTGTTTGCCGTCGCTGACGGCGTATCCGGGGGGGCCGGCGGTCGTGAAGCCGCGGAAATGACCGTACGCGGCCTGCTCTCCGACTATTACGCCACGCCGGATACCTGGGAAGTCACGGCCGCGCTGGACAAAGTCATCGAGCCGCTTAACCGGTGGGTCATCGCGCAGGGCACGGCCAACCGCGACCTTACTGGCATGGCCAGCACGCTATCGCTGCTGGTATTGCGCGGAACACGCTATTTCCTTGGCCATGTCGGCGACACCCGTATCTATCGGCTGCGCGGCAGCAACATGTCGCAACTCACGACCGACCACGTCTGGGACAGGCCGGATATGCGCCACGTGCTCAAGCGCGCGATCGGTCTGGATGCCCATGTCGCGATGGATTACAGCGAAGGGCCAACCCAGCCAGGCGATATTTTCCTGCTGGTCAGCGACGGGGTTTGGGAAGCGCTGGGTGATCTGTCAATGCACCAGACGTTGCTGCTGCATCGCGACTATCCGCAACGCATCGCGGACGAACTGGTACGCAAAGCCCTGGTGGCCGGCGGCCAGGACAATGCCACTGCGATGGTGGTTCACGTCGAGGAATTACCCGGCGAAGATCTGGGAGACTTGCTGTCGGAAGGTCGCCAGCTCCGGCCGCCATCCAGAAAACTGGCTCCCGGCATGATTCTCGACGAATTCGAGATTCAAGAAGTGCTGCACGAATCCCGCGCCACATTAGTTTACCGTGCCCGTCATATGGAGACCGGACAGGTCGCGGTGATTAAAACCTTACAGCCCGCCTTGGCCGACGACCCCATTTCCTGCAACGGCCTGCTGCAGGAGGAATGGCTAGCCAAGCGAGTAGTGGCACACTACTTCCCGCAGGTTCTGCCGTGCCCGGGACGCAGTTCCTTGTATTACGCCATGAGCTGGCACAAAGGCGAAAGCCTGGACAAAAAGCTGGAACATGGCCATTACTTTACCGCCGTAGAAGTCGCCGGGATCGGCATCCGCATGCTCAAGGGGCTCGCGGCGCTGCACCGGCTCAATATCCTGCATCGCGACATCAAGCCGGACAATCTCCATCTGGGTGAAGATGACCGCCTGCGCATTCTGGACATGGGCGTTGCGGTCAGCTTCGGCCTCGGCCAGGAAGCCATCGCACCTAATGCCGGCACGCCGAGTTACCTCGCGCCGGAATTGTTCGCCGCCAACGCCGTACCTTCGGTTTCGAGCGACCTGTATTCAGCAGGCGTCACCCTGTATCACCTGCTCACGCGCCATTATCCACACGGCGAAATCGAACCTTTTCAGCATCCGCGTTTCGGCGAGCCCATTCCTCCGACACGCTACCGGCCGGACTTGCCCGGTTGGCTGGAAAACATCCTGCTCAAGGCTTGCGCACGCGACCCTGAAGCTCGCTTCGAAACCGCGGAAGAGTTTCTGCTGGCGTTAGAGCGTGGCGAGCATCAACCTCTCCTGCCGCCGCCACGCATGCCGCTGGTGCAGCGCAACCCATTGCTGCTATGGCAGGCGATTGCAGCCTTGTCGCTGATTGTGAATTTGCTGTTGATTTACCTGATTGCGGTGACATGAGTCATGGAATGCACAATATCGGTGCATTCGGGAATGCACTCTGCCTTTATTTCGGGCACGAATTCCCGCCACCGAAGCCATCGCAACTTAACTGATTGATATTTATGTTATTAATTTCTGGCATCCGATTTGCTATATCAAATTACAGGGCACCGTTTTATCAACCATATCAACCACATGGCTATAAACCGGGAGTCGCAGTCAAAATGGAAGATTGGTTTAGATGAAAGTGGGCAAAGTTACTCTGATTGGTGCAGGCCCAGGCGATCCGGAGTTGCTGACGCTCAAGGCCGTACGCGCGCTTGGCGAAGCTGATGTGGTTCTGGTAGACGATCTGGTCAACCGTGAAATTCTGCGCCACGCGCCACAGGCAAGGATCGTCGAGGTCGGCAAGCGCGGGGGTTGCAAATCCACGCCCCAGCATTTCATCAATCGCATGATGGTGGCGCTGGCGGAACAAGGACAGCACGTCGTGCGCCTGAAGGGCGGCGATGCCTTTCTGTTCGGACGTGGCGGAGAAGAGTTGCTTGCCATGCGTGCCGCCGGTATTGAATGCCGGGCCATTCCTGGCATTACCAGCGGTACTGCGGTGCCGGCTACTCTCGGTATCCCGGTCACGCATCGCGAATTCACCCATGGAGTCACCTTCGTCACCGGCCATACGCAGAATGGCCAGCCTGTGTGCTGGCGTGCATTGGTCGAGGGCGGTACGACCCTGGTGATCTACATGGGAATGAAGAATCTGCCGGATATCGTTTCCGGCCTGCAGGAAGCGGGCATGCCTTCCGACACACCCGCTTGTGCAATCCAGCAAGGAACGCTTCCTGAACAGAAGCAAGTGGTTACTACACTAGCGACGCTACCAATGGCGGTGCGTCAAGCCGGTCTGGGCAGTCCGGCTTTGATCGTGGTGGGCAGCGTGGTCCACCTGGCGCAAAGCGCAGCATTGAACAGTGCGTTGAAGGCGGCAGCCTGACGCAGCTATTGGATAGACAGGAGTGAGTATCATGGAAAAAATGAAACTGGTCGTTGTCGGCAACGGCATGGCTGGCATGCGTACGGTGGAAGAGTTACTCAAGCTCGCCCCCGGACTTTACGACATTACCGTATTCGGCGACGAGCCGCATCCTAATTACAACCGTATCATGCTGTCCCCTGTGCTCGCCGGGGAGCAGACCGTAGACGATATCGTGATCAATACCCGCGCGTGGTACGCCGAGAACGACATCACGCTGCATGCCGGCAAACGCGTCAGCAAAATCGATCGCGTCAAGCGCATCGTCTACGCAGAGGACGGCACCAGCGCGGAATATGACCGCATGCTGCTGGCTACCGGTTCCAAGCCTTTTATCTTGCCGATTCCGGGCAAGGAACTGGAAGGTGTTATTGGCTTCCGTGACATCAGTGATGTCGACGCCATGATAGACGCCGCCAGCAAGCACAAGCACGCAGTTGTCATCGGCGGTGGCCTGCTGGGTCTGGAAGCCGCCAATGGCTTGGCGATCCGCGGCATGGACGTCACCGTCATCCACCTGCACGACTGGCTACTGGAACGCCAGCTCGATAGCGTGGCCGGAAAAATGCTGCAGAAATCGCTGGAAGACAAGGGGCTCAAATTCCTGCTTGGCAAGCAAACCGAACAAGTGATTGGCGAGAACGGCCGCGTCAAGGCGGTGCGCTTCAAGGACGGTCAGGAAATTCCGGCCGATCTCGTCGTAATGGCCGTCGGCATCCGCCCGAACTTCACGCTGGCCGAATCCGCCGGCATTCATTGCAATCGCGGCGTCGTGGTTAACGACACCATGCAGACCTTTGACCCGCGCATCTATGCCGTGGGCGAATGCGTGGCACACCGTGGCATTTCCTATGGCTTGGTGGCACCGCTGTTCGAGATGGCCAAGGTTTGCGCGACCCATTTGGGCAACTTCGGGATCGGCCGCTATACTGGCTCGGTCACCTCCACCAAGCTGAAGGTAACCGGCATCGACCTGTTCTCGGCCGGCGATTTCATGGGCAGCGACAAGACCGATGAAATCGTGCTGCACGATGCCGTCGGCGGCGTATACAAGAAGCTGGTGCTGGAAGGCGATCGCCTCATCGGCGCGTGCCTCTACGGCGACACCGCGGATGGCTCCTGGTATTTCCAGATGCTGAAGGACGCCAAGGACATCCACGAAATTCGCGACCACCTGATGTTCGGCCAGAATCACTTGGGCGACGCCGGCCACACGGGCCAGACCCAGGCGGCGGCCATGCCCGATGATGCCGAGGTATGCGGCTGTAATGGTGTATGCAAGGGCACCATCGTCAAGGCGATCAAGGAAAAAGGCCTGTTCAGCCTCGACGACGTGCGCAAGCACACCAAGGCTTCGGCCTCCTGCGGCTCCTGCACGGGTTTGGTGGAACAAATCCTGGCTTCCTGCATCGGTGGCGCTTACCAGCCGGCCGATACCCATAACAAGCCGATGTGCGGCTGCACCGACCTCGCCCATGGGGAAGTCCGCGCGGCAATCCGGGAACGCAAGTTTCTCGACATCCCCACCGTGCAACGCGAGCTGCAATGGCGCACCCCAAATGGCTGCGCTTCCTGCCGTCCGGCGCTGAATTATTACCTCATCTCGACCTGGCCGCATGAAGCGCTGGACGACCCGCAAAGCCGTTTCATCAATGAGCGCGCCCATGCCAATATCCAGAAGGATGGCACCTATTCGGTTGTTCCCCGCATGCTGGGCGGCATCACCACGCCGAACGAACTGCGCGCAATCGCGGACGCTGCAGACAAGTACCAGGTGCCTACAGTCAAGGTAACCGGCGGCCAGCGGATCGATTTGCTGGGTGTCAAAAAGGATGACCTGCCCAAGATCTGGAACGATTTGAGCCAGGCCGGCATGGTCTCCGGTCACGCCTATGGCAAGTCCATCCGCACAGTCAAAACCTGCGTCGGTGCCGAACACTGTCGCTTCGGTACACAACTTTCGATGAGCATGGGCGTCAAGCTGGAAAAGATGCTGTTCGGCATGTGGGCGCCCCACAAGGTCAAGCTCGCCGTTTCCGGCTGCCCGCGCAACTGTGCCGAGGCCGGCATCAAGGATGTGGGTGTGATCGGCCTGGAATCAGGCTACGAACTTTATGTGGCCGGAAATGGCGGGATCAAAACTGACGTCGCACAATTCTTCTGCAAGGTAAGCACGGACGAGGAAGTGATGGAGTACGCTGGCGCGTTCCTGCAGCTCTACCGCGAGGAAGGCTACTACCTGGAACGCACGGTGCATTACGTCAACCGCGTCGGCCTGGATTACGTCAAATCCAAGGTGGTGGAAGATGCCGCCAACCGCAAGGCCTTATATGAGCGCCTGCTGTATGCACTGCAAGGCTACCAGGACCCGTGGGCAGAACGTGTGGATAATTCTCCGAAACGTCGCCAATACGAATTGATCAGTATTTAAGGTTTACAAGAACATGAGTGAATGGAAGCAAGTGGCTGCGCTGGAAGACATCCCGCAACTTGGCAGCCGAGTCGTAAAAACTACAGCGCAGGATATCGCCGTGTTCCGCACGGCCGACGACCGGGTATTTGCGCTGCATGACCATTGCCCGCACAAGGGCGGCCCGCTGTCGCAAGGTATCGTCCATGGTGACAAGGTCACCTGCCCACTGCATGGCTGGAATATCGGTCTCGCCGACGGCAACGCTGTGGCACCCGATGAAGGCCGCACAGGATGTATCCAAGTAAAACTGGAAAATGGCCTGGTTTTCTTGAAAATCTGAGCACCCTATCCGCGGTTTGGGGATGCAGCGTCGCATAATCGCAAACCGCACTTCTGAAAGCTGCATCTGCAGTTTCTCAAACCAACTTCCTGTAGCGTTGCAACGGGGCAACGATGGAATACCGAAGGAAGTCAGCGCACATGATGTTTGCGCCCTTCCGATGGTTGGCTGACGTTTTGCGACCAGCCTTTTAATTTAAATAGACAAACCCTGTAAGGAGATTCTCATGGCTGTAATCGATCGCGTACTGGTAGGCGAGGCTCTCGTCATTGACAACCGT
>CAMLDQ010000092.1 GCA_946478965.1 uncultured Methylobacillus sp.
GGCTGGAAGAAAAGCTGAAAAGACTGACCATCCCGCAAACTATTGCGGTGACGCGAGCGTTCAGCTATTTCAAGCATCTGGTCAATATTGCCGAAGACCTGAGCCACCACCACCGCAGCCGCGCACAGGACGATGCGGTCCAGGCCGGACAGCTGGCGCATTCGCTGGCACAGTTCGACGCGCTTGCGCCCGAAGATATCCAATCCTTTTTCGCCAACGCGCTGATTTCCCCAGTGCTGACTGCCCACCCGACCGAGGTGCAGCGCAAAACGCTGCTCGACACGGAGCGGACCATTTCCGAACTGCTGATGCGAGGTGCATCGCCGATGTCGCGGCAGCAAGAAGAGCGCAACAATCGCGCCCTGCTTGGCGCCATTACCACACTCTGGCAAACGCGCATGATGCGCTTTGCCAAGCTCGCCGTAATCGACGAAATCGACAATGCACTCTCCTTCTACCGGATGACTTTTCTGGATGCGATCCCGGAGATGCTGCAGGATCTGGAACTGGAGATCGGCCGGCGCCTGGGCGACACAGATTACCAGTTGCCGGACTTCTTCCGCATGGGTAGCTGGATCGGCGGAGACCGCGACGGCAACCCCAACGTCAATGCCGAAACGCTGGAAGCCGCCGTCATCAGGCAAGCCACCACCGCTTTCACCTACTATCTGGAACAGCTCAACGAACTGCGCGGCGAGCTTTCGCTCACCATGCAGCTGGTGAGCGTCTCCCCGGAATTGTTGATGCTGGCAGCGAAATCGCCCGACCAGTCGCCGCATCGCAAGGATGAGCCTTACCGCCTGGCCCTGATCATGGTGCTCTCCAGGCTGAGACAAACTTGCCTGGAACTGACCGGACAAGACATCAAGGTACGCAGCGCCGAACCCGCCCCGGCTTACGCAAACAGCGAAGAATTGCTGATCGATCTCCAGATTATCCGGAACTCCCTCATGAAGAATCAGGGGGAAGCGCTGGTCTACCCGCGCCTGGGCAAGCTCATCAAGGCCGTGGAAACCTTTGGTTTCCATCTCGCCACCATCGACCTGCGCCAGAGCTCGGACGTGCACGAGGCGGTCATCGACGAATTGATGCTCAAGGCCGGGGCGGACTTCAGCTATGCCAAGCTCGACGAAACGGCAAAGGTCGGCGTACTGCTGGAAGAGCTGAAACAGCCGCGCCTGCTGTTCTCACCGTTCCAGGACTACAGCGAACGCGTGCAATCGGAAATCGGCATCGTGCGCAAAACCCGGGAAGTCAGGCAGCGCTTCGGCGAACGCACGGTGTGCCAGTATGTAATTTCCCATACCGAGACCCTGTCCGACCTGCTCGAAGTCGCGCTGCTGCAAAAGGAAGCCGGCCTGCTGCGCGGCGCATGGGGCTCCAGCCAGATCGAGATGGATCTCAATATCGTGCCTTTGTTCGAGACCATCGAGGACCTGCGCAATGCGCCCGGCATCATGAGCCAATGGCTCAGCCTGCTCGGCATCCGTCACCTGCTCGCACATCTTGGCAACGAGCAGGAAATCATGCTGGGCTACTCGGACAGCAACAAGGATGGCGGCTTCCTGACCTCGAACTGGGAACTGTACAAGGCGGAAGTCTCACTGGCCGAACTGTTCAGCCAGGCCAATGTGACCCTGCGCCTGTTCCATGGCCGCGGTGGTACCGTAGGGCGGGGCGGCGGCCCGACCTACCAGGCCATGATGGCCCAGCCGCAGGGCACGGTAAATGGGCAGATCCGGCTCACCGAACAGGGCGAAATCATCGCCAACAAGTTCACCGATCCGGTCGTTGGCCGCCAGCACCTGGAAACCCTGATCGCCGCCACCATCGACGCTACATTGTTTCCGGAAGAAAACCTGTCGGTCGGGCAAAGACAGACTTACGAAACCACCATGGAAGCCTTGTCGAGGGATGCCATGGCCGCCTACCGCAACCTGGTTTACGAAACTCCGGGGTTCACCGATTACTTCTTCAGCGCCACGCCCATACTGGAAATTGCAGAACTCAATCTCGGCAGCCGTCCCTCCGCACGCAAATCGACACGCCGCATCGAGGATCTACGCGCCATTCCATGGGGCTTCTCCTGGGGACAGTGCCGTGTGCTTCTGCCTGGGTGGTATGGGTTCGGCAGTGCCGTCGCCAGTTATCTGACCGGCGGCGACAAAACGGAAAAAATCCGTCACCTACGCACCATGCAGGCGGAATGGCCGCTGTTCCGCACGCTGATTTCGAACATGGATATGGTATTGGCCAAGACCGACATGGGCGTCGCCTCTCGCTACTCGCAACTGGTGGAGGATGTTGAACTGCGCGATAAGGTATTCGAGCGCATCTGCGCGGAATACGAACTGACCATGGAAGCGCTCAACCTGATCCTGGAAAGCGAGGAGCGGCTGGCCCAAAACACGATGCTGGCCAATTCGATCCGTAACCGCCTGCCCTACCTGGACTCGCTCAACCATTTGCAGGTCGAGCTGCTCAGGCGCTACCGCGCCGGGGAGGAAGATGCCCGCGTCAAGCGCGGTATCCAGATTTCGATCAACGGCGTCGCCGCCGGGCTGCGCAATACCGGCTGATCAGCACCAGTCAGGATCGGGGATTTCGGAAAAAACCCGGCGCAAGCCTTCGGACCAGTTGGTGCGCATTGTTTTGGCTCCATGATGGTGGAGACAACGCAAGGAATATGCCAGAGGTTTTAGGGGGTTATCCGCACCTTTCGCACAAGAATGGTGCGTATCTGAATGGGTTCACGCACGATGCTGGGGCGATCACAAAGACTAAACGCCCGCTTCATCAAACTGACACATTCCAGGAACAAGCTATGGCACTGCATCAAGCATCAGCGGCACATTTATTGCTGCATTAGCAGCGTCGCATCAACAACAAGGAGAGCATCATGCGTAGCGACATCGTGAAATCTCTGGCTACATTCCTGGAAGCGCTTCCGTATCAGGTCGAAACCTGGGACAAGCGTGTAATCGATACCTTGTCTGCCCAGCCGGAGAAGCTCGACGATTTCAGAAACGGATCCCCCACCGCGAAATGGCGGATCTACTCGTCCATCAAATATCGCGTACGCGGCCTGGCTGCCTAGCCCGAAACAACCTGCTGAGCGGCTCGGCCCTTATCCGGTCAAGGCGCGGCTCCTATCCAGCAGCACCTGGAAATCCTCGCGCGGCATCGGTTTGCCGAACAGGTAGCCTTGTCCGGTGTAACAGCCATGCCTGCGCAGGTAGTCCGCCTGCTCCGGCGACTCCACGCCTTCTGCCACCAGGTCCAGCTGCAAGGCCTGGGCAATGGAAATCATCGCCTTTACCAGTTCGGCCTTGTCCTGATTCTCGGGAATGTCGCGAACGAAGGAACGGTCGATCTTGATCTGGCTTACCGGGAAGCGACTCAGGTAGCTGAGTGCCGAATAGCCCGTACCGAAATCGTCGATGGAAATCTCCAGCCCCATACTGTCGAATGTCTGCAACAGCGCCAGGATATCGGCACTGTCTTCCAGGATCAGGCTTTCGGTAATTTCCAGCTTGATCCAGCGCGGATCGCAATGCGTTTCCGACAGGATACGCCGCACCGATCCGAGCAAATCGTTCTGGATGAATTGCCGCGTGGAAAGATTCACGGCCACCTTGAACGGCGTGGGGCGCGTAGCATTCCAGGAAGCGGCGGACCGGCAGGCCTCGGCCAGCACCCATTCGCCCAGGCCGACGACGAGGCCGGTCTCCTCCGCCACCGGGATGAACTTCTCCGGCAGCACCATGGAGCCATCCTCGCGCTGCCAGCGCAGCAATGCCTCGGCGCCAATCAACGAGCCGGATCCAAGATCGACCTGCGGTTGGTAGTACAGCCGCAGTTCCGCATTCCTGATGGCATGGCGCATCGCCACCTCGAGCGCCATGCGTTCCGTTGAGCGAACAGTCAGCTCCCTGGCGTAGAACTGGAAATTGTTCCGCCCCTTCTTCTTGGCATGGTACATCGCCGAATCGGCAAACTTGAACAGCGCATCGACTTCCTCACTGTCCGATGGATAAAGCGCGATCCCGATACTGGCGGAAATGAAGAGTTCTTTGCCGGAAAGATTGAACGGCTGCTGGAAGGCTTCGATGATCTTGTGGGCAATCCCCGCCAAATCCTCGGCCTCCCGCACCTGGGTCAGCAAGATGGCGAATTCATCGCCGCCCAGACGGGCGACGGTATCGTAAATGCGCACACAGCCGAGCAACCGGGAAGCCGCTTCCTGCAGCAGCGTGTCGCCCACGCTATGCCCGAGCGTATCGTTGACCTCCTTGAAGCGGTCAAGATCGAGCAGCATCAGGCCAAATTGGGAATTGTGCCAGGAGGCATCCGAAATGGCCTGGTGGACACGATCCATGAGCAGCGAGCGGTTGGGCAGATCGGTTAGCGAATCGTAGAACGCCAGATGATGGATGCTCTGCCGATACTCGTCGATTTCGGTAATGTCGCGACCGATAGCCAAAATACTGACGATTTTGCCATCGACGTTGAATTCCGGTGCCAGGCGAACATAGCTGACCACGTGTTTGCCTTCGCTCGTCACCCAGGACAATTCGAAATCTTCCGAGCGGCTGCCATGCACGATTTTGCGCAAGCGCTCTTCATACACGCTGGAAGACTCGCGCCCGGAAAAATCCCACACGGACTTTCCCAGGACTTGTTCTGCCGATGCCCCCAGATCCTTCAGCATGCGCGGATTGGCATAGATGCAGTGAAAGTCCAGGTCGTAACGCGCGATACTGTCCGGCGAGTTTTCCACCAGCGAGCGGATTTCCTGCGCCTGCAGATGCAGCGCGCGCTCCGCGCTCTTGGCTTCCGATATGTCGCGCGTAGTGGAAAGCACGCTAATGACATTACCTTCACGATCATATTCCGGAACCGCGCGCATCGAATGACAAAAATATGCGCCATTGGCCCGCTCGCCCTCGAACTCGATCTCGACCGGCTGGCGCGTTTCGATCACCTGCCTGATCCGGCGTTCAAACTCCTCGCCCGTAACGCTGCGTTGCGCCTGCGCTTCGGTAGGCCGCTTGCCGAGCATTTCGGCTGGCGATATGCCGTACATCCTGGTAAAGCCGTCGCTGACATAAATGCGCCGGCAATCGAGGTCGAACCGGATAAAGAGGTCGGGCGAGTCTTCCACCAGCGTGCGGTATTTATGCTCGCTCTCCCACAGCATTTCCTCCGCCTTCTTGCGCTCTATCGCAATGGCCGCAAGATGGGTTGCCTCGCGCAGCAGTTCCAAATCGGCCTCGGTGGGCTTGGTTGGCTGCCGGTGGTAGATCCCGAAGGTTCCCAGCACCTTGCCGGCAGAATCCGTGATCGGTTCCGACCAGCAGGCCAGCAGGCCTGCCTGCAGTGCCAGTCCCTTGTATGGCTGCCAATAGGGATGCGTGCGCACATCCTCCACGATGACGGTTTCGTTGCGCCAGGCAGCGGTTCCGCAGGAACCCACGCCATCGCCGATTTCAATCCCGTTTATTGCGGCCAGATACTCGGCCGACAAATGCGGTGCGTTGGCGGACAGCAGATGCTTGCCATCGGTATCCACGAGCATGATGCTGGCCAGAAAATCGGGACGCGCTTTTTCCAGATAGGCCACAACCAGATCAAGCACTTCCGCCAGGGTTTCGCCATGCGCCAGCCGCTCGAATATCCTGAGGCGAATCTCCTCCAGCCGCTCATGCTGCATCATTGCGCTGATATCGCGGCCAATGGTCAGGACACCGCTGACCTGACCTGCCGCATCGCTCTCAACGACCATATGGATCAGATTACTGACCAGAAGGCCATCGGGGCCGGGAAACTCCAGCAGCACATTGTCTGCCACACCGGTTTCCATCACATGCCGCAGCTTGTCCTGATACTCCTGTGCAGTCACATTGCTTGGGCGCCAAAGCTCATCGGGCCGTTTGCCCTGTGCCTGCTCGACTGGAACGCCGGTTTCACGCACATAAGCCGGGTTGACGAAAACTCGGCGGAACTCCCTGTCGTAGCGCACGACAACATCCGGCAAGTGCTCCGCAAGCGTCCTGAATTGCTGTTCGCTCGCGCTCAGCGCAGCCGTACGCTCCGCCACCAGGCGCTCAAGCCCTTCACGAAAGCGTTGCAACTGCGCGTTCTGCGCTTCCAGCTGTTTTTGCATGGAGCGCAAGCGCAAGTGCGTTTCAACCCGGGCCACTACTTCGTCGATGCCCAGCGGCTTGGTCACGTAATCCACGCCCCCGGCTTTGAATCCGCTGAGCTTGTCGTCCGTGTCCGACAGGGATGTCATGAAAATTACCGGGATATCGCGCGTATCTTCACTTGCCTTCAGGCGACGGCAGACATCGAAGCCGTCCATGCCGGGCATCATCACATCAAGCAGGATAAGGTCAGGGTGCGCAAAACGGGCGCGTTTCAGGCCCTCCTCGCCATCCTGGGCTACCAGAACCCGGAAGCCGTGCTGCTCCAGGCTATCCACGATCACCGCCGCGTTGGCCGGCGTATCGTCGACGATCAGGATGCTGGGCTGTGTGGCCGATGTTACGCGTTCATTCATCCACTCTATCCCCTGCAAGATAGTGCTCGACAAAATTCAGGATGGCCTTGGACTGGAATCCCTTCGCCATGATACGCAAGCGCTCGGCAAACGGGGCGTATTGTTCTCCAAGCGAAGTGAGACGACCCGCCATGTGAAGAATATCGCGCATGCTGCCCTGCAACGCCAATCGATGCAGCATTTCCATCTCCTCCTTGGGCGGCGCGACGATCGGACCGTTGATTGCCGGCGCATCGGCTTCCAGCGGCTCGTAAATCCATTCCAGCTTCAACAGGCGCGCTATCACGGCGAGCAGCCGGTCGTATTCGACAGGCTTGGGTAAGAATGCATTCATGCCTGCCATCAGGCTGGCATGCTCATCGTTGCCTGAGGCACTGGCCGACACCGCAATGATGGGGAGTTCCTCGAAGCCGGGGGTTTTTCTTAACTCGCGCGTGGCATCCAATCCGCCCATCTCCGGCATGACCAGATCCATCAGGATCAGCTCGGGATTATGAAGTCTCGCCTGTTCCAGGGCTTCACGCCCATTTGTCGCTTCGATGATCTCGAACCCCAGCGGCGCCAGCATGGCGCCGGCAACGGT
>CAMLDQ010000093.1 GCA_946478965.1 uncultured Methylobacillus sp.
ACGAGGGCATGCTGGACGCGGTTGCCGCGATGACGCATTTCCTCAACCTGATCGCGTCCGAGCCGGATATCGCACGCGTGCCCGTCATGATCGATTCGTCCAAGTGGTCGGTGATCGAAGCCGGGCTGAAGTGCGTGCAAGGCAAGTCCATCGTCAATTCGATTTCGATGAAGGAAGGCGAAGCCGAATTCCTGCGTCAGGCGAATCTCTGTCGCCGCTACGGCGCGGCCGTGATCGTGATGGCGTTCGACGAGAAGGGGCAGGCCGATACTTTCGAACGCAAGACCGAGATATGCAAGCGCGCTTACGACTTGCTGGTCGAGAAGGTGAATTTTCCGCCAGAGGACATCATCTTCGACCCCAACATCTTTGCCATTGCCACCGGAATTGAAGAGCACAACAACTACGCGGTGGATTTTATCGAGGCGACGCGCTGGATCAAGCAGAACCTGCCGCACGCCAAAATCTCCGGCGGCGTCTCCAACGTCAGCTTCAGCTTCCGCGGCAACGACCCGGCGCGCGAGGCGATCCACACGGTGTTTCTGTACCACGCGATCAAGGCCGGCATGACCATGGGCATCGTCAATGCCGGCATGATAGGCGTGTACGACGATCTTTCCCCCGAGTTGCGCGAGCGTGTCGAGGATGTGGTGCTGAACCGTCGCCCCGATGCGACCGAACGCATGATCGAATTCGCCGGTACGCTGACCGCCGGCGGCAAGAAGGAGGCGGCGACGCTGGAATGGCGCGGCACGCCGGAAAACCCGGTGACCGTCGAGAAACGCATCGCGCACGCGCTGGTGCATGGTATTACCGAGTACATCGTTGAGGATACCGAGGAAGCGCGCCAGAAAGTCATGGCGGGCGGCGGTCGCCCGATCAATGTGATCGAGGGCGCGCTGATGGACGGCATGAATGTGGTCGGCGACCTGTTCGGGCAAGGGAAAATGTTTCTGCCGCAAGTGGTGAAGTCCGCCCGCGTGATGAAGCAGGCCGTCGCGCACCTGATTCCGTTTATCGAGGAGGAAAAGGCCGAGGAGGAGCGCCGCACCGGCACGAAGGCCAAACCCAAGGGCAAGGTGGTGATTGCCACCGTCAAGGGCGATGTGCACGATATCGGCAAGAACATTGTCTCGGTGGTGCTGCAATGCAACAACTTTGAGGTGGTGAACATGGGCGTGATGGTGCCCGCTGCGGAAATCCTGGCGAAGGCCAAGGAGGAAGGTGCCGACATCATTGGCCTTTCCGGACTGATCACGCCCTCGCTGGAAGAAATGGCGCACGTCGCACGCGAAATGCAGCGCGACCCCTATTTCAATGGCCTCAAGATGCCGCTGCTGATCGGCGGGGCGACTACTTCGCGCGCGCATACCGCGGTCAAAATCGCGCCAAATTATGCAGGCCCGGTGATCTACGTTCCCGACGCCTCGCGCTCGGTGGCGGTGATGCAGTCGCTGCTGACGCCGGAGCAGCGCGATGCCTACATCGCCGACGTCGCCAACGACTATGAACGGGTGCGGGTGCAGCATGCCGGCAAAAAGGGCACGCCGCTGCTGACGCTGCGTGAAGCGCGTGCCAACAAGATCAAGACCGATTTCGTCGGGCCGAACGCGCCCGTGAAGCCGAAGTTCATCGGCCGCCGCGTGATTGAGAATATCGACCTGGCTGCGCTGGCCGATTACATCGATTGGGGACCGTTCTTCCAGACATGGGATCTTGCGGGTGCGTATCCGGCCATCCTGCAAGACCCGGTTGTGGGAGAGGCGGCGACCAAGCTGTTCGGTGAAGGCCAGGCAATGCTGAAGAAAATCGTCGAAGGCCGCTGGCTCACCGCCAATGGCGTGATCGCGCTGCTGCCGGCCAACAGCATCAACGACGACGACATCGAAATCTACACGGACGACACGCGCAGCGAAGTCGCCTTTACCTGGTACGGCATGCGCCAGCAAACAGTGAAGCCGGTAATCGATGGCGTGCCACGCCCCAACCAGTGCCTGGCCGACTTCATCGCGCCCAAAGCCACAGGTGTGGCCGACTATATCGGTTTGTTCGCGGTCACCGCCGGTCTGGGTATCGAAAAGCACGAACGGCGTTTTCTTGATGCGCACGATGATTACAACAGCATCTTGCTGAAGTCGCTTGCGGACCGGCTGGCCGAGGCATTTGCGGAGTACTTGCACGAGCGTGTACGTACCGATTTCTGGGGGTATGCGCCGGACGAAAAGCTCAGCAACGCTGAGATGGTCAAGGAGGCATACCGCGGCATTCGTCCCGCACCTGGGTATCCGGCCTGCCCGGATCATACGGTGAAACCGGACATGTTCAAGGTGTTGCGCGCCGAGGAAATCGGCATGCAACTCACCGAATCCTTCGCGATGATGCCGGCGGCGGCAGTGTCAGGCTTCTACCTGGCGCATCCGGAATCCCGGTATTTCAGCGTGGACAAGATCGGCCGCGACCAGCTGGACGATATGGTCACGCGGCGCGGGCTGCCCAAGGAATATCTGGAGCGCTGGCTGGCGCCCAATTTGTCGTAGCGGGGGCGATGGGGGTGACGATACGCCTTGGCATTTGGGTGATGTTGGCGCTGGCTTGCGGCGCTGCCAGCGCAGGCGAAGCGGGTGGCGAAACCGAGCAGTTGCGGGGCATCGTGCGGAATCTGATGGACGACAATACGGCATTTGCCCGCTCGCACAAGCCCGAGTATTACAAACCGTTTGCCGACCATCAGCATCCGCGCGCGACGATCGTGACCTGCTCGGACTCGCGCGTGCAAACCCATGCCTTGGACAAAACACCGGACGGCGACCTGTTCATGGTGCGCGATATCGGCAACCAGATTGTCTCGGCGGAAGGTTCCGTGGAATACGGGGTGCAGCACTTGCACACGCCGTTGCTGATTATCGTCGGCCATGTCGGGTGCGGTGCGATCAGGGCGGCACGCGGTGATTTCTCCGGGGAGTCGCCGGCGATCAAGCGTGAGCTGCAGACCATCAAGTTGCCGCCGAAAAACCCGAAAAACAGCGAAGACGAGGAAGTCCTGAACGCCGTGCAAGGCAACGTCAACAACCAGGTCGCCTATGCGTTGAAAAAGTTCGACGCGGAAGTCAGGGCCGGCAGGCTGACGGTGATGGGCGCAATCTATGATTTTCGTAACCAATTGCATCAGGGGCAGGGCCGGCTGGTGATCACCAATATCAATGGCCGTACGGATTCAGGCAGTATTCTATCTGCGCTGATGCAGATCAGCGGTAGCGGAATCCGGCTGGACAAGAAATCAAGCGAGAAAAGAGACTGATGCACATTCATATCGTCGGTATCTGCGGGACCTTCATGGGCGGCATCGCCGTATTGGCAAAAGCTGCCGGCCATCGCGTCACCGGTTGCGATGCCAATGTCTATCCGCCGATGAGTACGCAACTCGAAGCGCAGGGCATCGAACTGATCGAGGGATTCGGCACCGAGCAGCTGGGCCTCGGCCCGGATATTTTCGTGATTGGCAACGTCGTCTCGCGCGGGAATCCGCTGATGGAGGAAATTCTTGATCGCGGGTTGCCCTACATTTCCGGGCCGCAGTGGCTGGCGGAGAATGTGCTGCACGACAAATGGGTGCTGGCCGTGGCCGGCACGCACGGCAAGACTACGACCAGTTCGATGCTAGCCTGGGTGCTGGAATATGCCGGCCTCGCGCCGGGATTTCTGATCGGCGGGGTACCGGAGAATTTCGGCGTGTCTGCGCGCCTGCCAGGAGAGCCGCGCCAAGAAAAGGGCGGTCGCTCGCCCTTCTTTGTGATCGAGGCGGACGAGTACGACACGGCCTTCTTCGACAAGCGTTCCAAGTTCGTGCATTACCGTCCTCGCACGGCGGTGCTGAATAATCTGGAATTCGACCATGCCGATATATTTGCCGACCTGGCGGCGATCGAAACCCAGTTCCATCATCTGGTGCGTACCGTGCCTGCGAACGGCCTGGTCGTCGCCAACGGCCGCGAGACCAGTCTGGAGCGAGTACTGCAGCGTGGCTGCTGGACGCCGGTTGAACGCTTCGGCATCGCATCCGGCTGGGAGGCTGGCTTGCCAGATGCCGACAACAGTTTCACCGTTTCCCTGAATGGTGTTCCGCAGGGGCGCGTGCGTTGGCCGTTGCTGGGCGAGCATAACCGCATGAACGCACTGGCAGTACTGGCCGCGGCGCGCCATGTCGGCGTGTCGGTGGAGGTCGGCATTGCAGGCTTGGGCGAGTTCCGCAATGTGAAGCGCCGCATGGAGGTGCGCGGCACCGTGCATGGAATCACCGTTTATGATGATTTTGCCCACCACCCGACGGCGATCGAGACGACGGTCGCCGGATTGCGTGCAAAAGTTGGCGATGCGCGTATTCTGGCGGTACTGGAACCGCGCTCCAATACGATGAAGCTGGGTGTCATGAAAGCCGCATTGCCAGGAAGCCTGAAAGCTGCCGACCGCGTATTCTGCTATGCCGCCAACCTTGGCTGGGATGCCGCGGCGGCATTGCAGCCGCTGGGCGAGATTGCGACTATCTGCGACGATCTTCCACGCATGATCGAGGCGATTGCGGAGGAGGCCCACCCCGGAGACCATATTTTGGTGATGAGCAACGGCGGTTTTGGCGGTATTCACCAGAAGCTCTTGGAAAGGCTGGGCGCTTGAGCAGGCTGCTCGACCGACTGGAAAACCCGCTGAACGTTGCACTGGTCCTTTCGTTGCTGGTGCATGCGGTTGTAATTACCGGCGTCGGCTTCGTCGCGCCGCGTCCGCATTCCATCCACGACAAAACCTCCGCGCTTGAGGTCGTCCTGGTCAATGCCAAGACCAAGGAGGCGCCCGTGAAAGCGGATGCGCTGGCTCAATCGAACCTGGATAGAGGCGGCAATACCGATGCTGACCGGCGCATCAAATCGCCGTTGCCGGTGCCGAAATCCCAGTCGCGCGTGAAGGCGGAAAAGGTTGCGTTGGAGGCACGTCAGTCCAAGGCTGATGCCGCCGCAACCAAGGCAGAAGCGCCGCAGAAGCAGGTGCGTGCTGCCGCGCCGCAGAAGCCGGTCCAGGAAGTCATGACGGCCCCGCAGTCTACTCAGGCGGTGGATAGCGATCCGGTCCAGCCCGCAGCCGCGGTCGAGCCGGATCGTGGGGCGCTGACGGAAACGCCCACCACTCTCGATACCGCCGACTTGGTGGCACGCAGCCTGGATGCGGTACGCCTGCAGGCGGAGCTGGCGAGGAATATGGATGCTTACCAGAAACGCCCGAAGCGCAAATTTATCGGGTCGCGCGTACGCGAATACCGGTTTGCCAGCTATGTCGAGGCCTGGCGCCAAAAAGTGGAGAAGGTCGGCAACCTGAACTACCCGGAAGCGGCCAAGGCAATGAAGCTATACGGCACTCTGCAACTGACGGTTTCGATCCGTGCCGACGGCAGCGTGGAGAAAGTGGAGTTGAACCGCAGTTCGGGCTCCAAGGTGCTGGACGAAGCGGCGCAGCGCATCGTCGCGCTTGCAGCGCCCTATGCGTCTTTCCCCGACGATATCCGGCGCGATACCGACATTATCGAAATCACGCGGACCTGGACATTTACCCGTGAAGACACCCTGTTTTCGGGAGAGTAGGAAGTAATGAGTTATTACCAGCATCATGTGTTCTTCTGCCTGAATCGGCGTGCCGATGGCTCGGCCTGTTGCTGCGACCACGATGCCGACGGGCTGTTTGACTATGCCAAAAGCAGGATCAAGCAACTCGGTCTGAATGGCCAGGGCAAGGTGCGCATCAATCGCGCCGGATGCCTCGACCGCTGTGCCGAGGGGCCGGTGATGGTGGTCTATCCGGAAGCGGTGTGGTACACCTTCGTCGACGAGGAAGACATTGACGAAATCATCGAGTCCCACCTGAAGGCAGGCAAGGTTGTGGAGCGGCTAGCGATCTAATCTTAGCTGCAGCGTTTGCTGCAGTTGATGCCGCAATCCCGGCGGCGGTGATTTTGGATCTTCATTCCGCTTGGCCTCACCCCAGATCGGATTCGGGAAGTGACGGTCATCGGCAAAGCGCGGAATGATGTGCCAGTGCAGATGCGGCACGACATTGCCCAGGCTGGCAAGGTTGATCTTGGTTGGCTGCAAGGCTTCGCGCAGGGCGGCCTCTACTGCAAACACGACCTCCATCATCGCGCTGCGTTCGGCGGCCTCGAGGTCCGTCATCTCCCTGGCGTGACGCTTGAGTATCACGCGGCAGAATCCGGGGTAATGGGGATCGTCCACCAAGATGACGCGGCACAGGTCGTTTTGCCACAGCACACCGCTACCAGGGGTTTCACACAACTCGCACTTCATCGATGATTCACTCCCGCCAATAAAAAACGCCGCCCAGCACATGCCCGGCGGCGTTCGATTGTGCCAGCAAAAATTGCTTAAGCGAAGTTGGCTTCCGCGAAATCCCAGTTGACCAGGCTGGTCAGGAAGGTTTCCACGAATTTCGGACGCAGGTTGCGGTAGTCGATGTAGTAAGCGTGTTCCCACACGTCGATGCACAGCACGGCCTTGTCGCCGGTGGTCAGCGGGGTGCCGGCGGCGCCCATGTTGACGATGTCGGCGGAGCCGTCAGCTTTCTTCACCAGCCAGGTCCAGCCGGAGCCGAAGTTGCCGACGGCAGAAGCCTGGAAAGCCTTCTTGAATTCGTCGAAGCTGCCCCACTTGGCATTAATCGCGTCGGCCAGAGCGCCCTTGGGTGCGCCGCCGCCATTCGGCTTCATGCTGTTCCAGAAAAAGGTGTGGTTCCATACCTGGGCGGAGTTGTTGTAGATACCGCCGGATGCCTTCTTGATGATGTCTTCCAGAGCGGCGTTCTCGAATTCGGTGCCCTTGATCAGGTTGTTCAGGTTGGTCACGTAGGCCTGGTGATGCTTGCCATAGTGGTATTCCATCGTTTCGGCGGAAATGTGCGGAGCCAGTGCGTCCTTGGCGTACGGCAAAGCGGGCAGTTGGTGTTCCATGGCGATTCCTCATGAATGGTTGAAAATTCGGAACCGCTATTTTGCCATAAGACTTGAGTCTTTTTGTCGGGTATTGGCAAATACGCGCTGACGCCGGTGGATTATTTTTTCTTCGCGCGCGG
>CAMLDQ010000094.1 GCA_946478965.1 uncultured Methylobacillus sp.
CCGGTTGCCAGGCCGAAGGCGATCAGCAATCCGGCGACCAATACCCAGTTCAGCAGGGTGCGGTTGACGATTTCACCCGTACTCAGGTTGAGTTTTGAACTGCTGGGGAAGGTGAGCGAAAACAGGATGACCGAAACAATCAGGTAAGAGGGCGTCGTCGCGCCATCATGCCAGGCAGCCACGCCCCAGAGCATTGCAATCACGACGATGGGGTCGAGCAACGCCTCGACAATATAGAGAATATTGTCGCGCGCCAGCACCACCCCGAACGCCTTGTGCAGGCGCGGGGCGGAGTTAGAACGACTCATTGAGTTCGGGGAGCTGGCCGAGCTTGGCAACGGCTTGTGCGCGATTGACGACATCGAGTTTCCTGAATATGCGTTGCAGATGGTTTTTTACGGTAAATGAACTGATATCCAGAATCATGCCGATCTCGAAATTGGTCTTGCCGTTGCGCACCCATTCCATGATTTCCAGTTCGCGTCCCGAGAGCGGTTCGGATGCGCTTTCCATGTGCGCGTCTTCCGCATCGTCCGCGGCCATCTGCTCCGGTACGTATTCCAGCTGGCGCAGCGCGTTGTCGATGTAGGGCAGCAGCGTTTCCAGCATGGGCCTGGCCGATTCGGTCGTCCTGGTTGACGAACTCATCAGCACATACAGGCAGTCGTTGTGGCCACGTACATCCTTGGTGGCATGTACCAGTGCCGAGCGCATGTGGCGGAAGTTGCCATCGAGCTTGCTGGCGGCCAGATCGCCTTCCGTGAAAATGCCCTGATCCATCGACAATTCAAACGGCGCCCGCGCCCGGCTGTTCCAGGCCGCATAGAGCCGTTTCAGGAGAGGAATCAGATGGGTATTGTGGATCTGCGTGGTGCGCAGGCCGGGAACGGCGGACACGATGTCGAAATACACCAGCCCCAGCGAAAAGTCGCCCCAGGCGGCAATCATGATGTCGTGCGGCAGGAATTGTTGCAGGTTGCCCTGCGACCACAGCAGGAATTCGAAGTGCGAACGGATTTTCAGCGATTCGTGCAGGAGTTCCACGAACTGCGACATTTCCGTAGTGCTCAGTTTGTTATGCAGTGACATGGTCGGAATTCTCAAGTAAGCGATAGATGGCGGAGTGGTGCAGCCCCCGGGCCGGATCCGGATAAGCTCAAGCGCTCGAATCTCCCCAGGCAGCGGCGAACGGTTTCGCCAATCACTGGATTGCAAGCGTTATGCCAACAATTCAACTTGATGAATTAAAAGGGAAATGTATTCAGCTCGTGAACGGCTGTAGCTGGCTTTGCGTCGCTGTCGAGCGACAGCTGCTTCGCTTCTGTTTCTTAACCCCATGATTTGTATAGGCTAGTTTTGTCTCTGGATGCAGACATGGGGCGTGAGCCGAAATGCAATCCATTCTATCTTGTTGAATTTATTGTTCATTCTGTCGGACGATGGATTGCGGGGAGAACGGGCGGCCGATGCTGCCGTTGCCTTCGGGCCGCGAAAGGTGCCGTTGGAAAACGGTTAAAACCCTGTAGATTCAGCCGCCTGCAGCTTCGGCGTGCAGGGTTTCCCGGCGCGCCGTTAGTCTATTCGGCCTATTGTTGGTCGGGCGGCCGATTCAATACGATGCAGTCAATTCTGGAGCAACGGAAACCCGTATTGCCTGATCGGCAAGTCAGGAACGGACTCCTGTCTTCCCGGTTTCAGCCTGACCATGCCTGACATGCCCAAACTTTACAGCGATCTTGTCGACCTTGGCAAAGCCGATGGGTATTTCGAAGAAATCCTCGAGATAGCGCGATGGATTCGCCTGTTCGATGGATTGACCAATGACGAAATACGCGCGGTTTGCCACTACCTGCGGTGCTATGCGGCACCGCGCCAATACTCCGTAATCAAGGAAGGCGATAGCGGCGACTACCTGATCGTGGTCCTGACCGGTGCCGCGATCCTGAAACACGAATCCGGTGCGCCGTGGGGCGGCGTGGCGGTGGAGTTGTCCCCGGGCGAGATTGTGGGAGAGAGCGCTTTGCTGAGCGGCGCACCCAGGCGCTATAGCTGTTTTGCGCTGTCGCCCATGGATTTTGCGGTGCTGAGTCGCACCGCCCTGCACAGCATCGCGCTGCATGCGCCCCGGCTTGGCAACAAGCTATTGATGAATCTGCTGCAGTTGCTCTCGGTGCGCATGCACGAAGCATGTGAACGTGGCCTGCACAGCCTGGCTTAGCGAACCAACCTGTATTGAAAAGAGGTGATGACGTGATGAGAACACTACTGATTTTTATGACGATGCTGGGCACTTTGATGTTCGCGTCATTGGCGCCAGCGCAAGAGAACGTTGACTACCGTCTGGGCGCGGGCGACATGATACATATCACCGTGTTCCAGAATCCCGACCTGACGCTGGAAACGCGGGTGTCCGAGAGCGGCGCCATCACTTTCCCGCTGATCGGTAGCGTGCAGGTGGGCGGCTTGTCTTCCTCCGCCGCCGAACGGCTGATCGCGCAGCGGCTCAGCGACGGCAATTTCGTCAAGAAGCCGCAGGTCAATATCGCCGTGCTGGAAGTACGCGGCAGCCAGGTCAGCGTGCTTGGGATGATCAACAAGCCCGGGCGCTTCCCGCTGGATTCCGCCAATGTCCGGCTATCCGAGATCATCGCCATCGCTGGTGGCGTCATGCCGGCTGCAGGTTCGGGAACGGCGGTTGTCACCGGACTGCGCAACGGTAAACCGTTCCGCACCGAGATGGACATTGCATCCCTGGCCAAGGAAGGCGCGCTCAATGCCGACATCCCGCTCAAGGCCGGCGATGTCGTTTATGTGATGCCGGGCAACCAGATTTCGATTCTGGGACAGGTCAACCACCCGGGACGCTTCCCTCTGGAAAACGGCCAGATGCACCTGTCCGAGGCGGTCGCCCTGGCCGGGGGGCTGGCGCCGGGCGCTTCGGATGTCGCTATCGTGACCGGGCTGCGCCAGGGCAAACCGTTCCGCAAGGAGGTCGACGTGGCTGGCCTGTTCCTGACCGATCAACACGAGGACGATATTTTCGTGGCCGCCGGGGACGAGATCTACGTGCACCGTGCCCCGGTGTTCTATATCTATGGCGAAGCCCAGAAACCGGGGGCTTACCGCGTCGAGCGCAACATGACGGTGATCCAGGCGCTGGCGCAGGGCGGTGGCCCGACCTCGCGTGGCACCGAACGCAATTTGAAGCTGCTGAGGCGCAATGCCAATGGCAAGTCCGAAGAACTGCAGCCGAAGATGACGGACCCGATCCATCCTGACGATGTGCTGTACGTGCGTGAAAGCCTGTTCTAGGAGGATGCCGCAATGACGATCTCCCTCTTTTTCCTGATGCTGCGCGCACGCATGCGCATCGTACTGACGGCCTTCGTGCTGACCGTGCTGACCGCCACCGTGGTCAGCCTGCTGTTACCGAAGTATTACAAGGCCACCAGTCAGGTGGTGCTGAACTACAAGGCGGTCGATTCCGTGACCGGGACGCCCGCTTTGGCGCAGCAGTTGCCCGGCTATGTGCAGACGCAGGTCGACATCATCCGCAGCCGCAGCACGGCGCTGACCGTCGTCGACCATCTGCAGCTCGTGGATAACGCCGACCTGAAAGCGGCGTTCATGGATGCCACGGAAGGGCGCGGACAGATACGCGAATGGATGGCCAACCGCCTGCTGCAGCGGCTTGACGTGGAGCCTTCTCATGACAGCAGCGTGCTCGGGATTTCCTTCATGTCGCACGACCCGGCGCTGAGTGCTGCCGTGGCAAACGAGTTTGCCCGGGCCTATCAGACGGAGAGTACGCGCCTCAAGGTAGAGCCGTCCCAGGAGGCGGCCCGGTATTTCGGCGAGCAGGCCAAGGGCATGCGGGACAATCTCCAGCAAGCGCAGGATAAGCTTTCCAGATACCAGCAGGCGCATGGCATCACCAGCGCCGACGAACGATTGGATGTCGAAACAGCCAAGCTGAACGAGCTTTCGCAGCAGCTGGTGATCGCCCAGGCGCAGGCGATCGAGGCGCAGTCGCGCCAGAGCAGCGTGCAGGCGAATGCCGCCGACTCGCCCGATGTCGCGCAGAATCCGGTGATCCAGAACTTGCGGGTCGAAGCCAGCCGGGCATCCTCCAAACTGGCCGAGCTCTCCGAGCGTCTGGGGCCGAGCCATCCGCAGTATCAGGCGGCCAAGGCGGAACTGGACAAGATCCAGGCCCAGCTGCAGCAGGAAATCCGTCGCACTTCCAGCAGCGTCGGCAGTACGGCGCGCATCCAGCAGCAGCGCGAAGCGGACTTGCGCACGCAGGTGGCCATGCAAAAAGCCAAGGTGCTGGAACTCAATCGCCTGCGTGACGAGATGGGCGTGCTGCAAAAGGACGTGGAAACCGCCCAGAAATCGATGGATGCGGCCAATCAACGTTTCACCCAGACCAGCCTGGAAGGTCAGGCCCGCCAGAGCGATATTGCCATTCTCAATCTTGCGCAACCCCCCGGGGCGCCGACTTCCCCCCGCGTCGGCCTCAACATCCTGCTTTCCATCGTGCTGGGCGGACTGCTGGGGATCGGTCTCGGCATGATCGCTGAACTGATGGATCGCCGCATCCGCAGCAGCGACGAAGTGGCGCGCCTGCTCAAGGTGCCGGTGGTCGCGCTGATCGAGGAAAAACCCCGGGTAACCGCGTTGAGGATGCTGCCCGGCGGCGATGGCCCGGGCAAATTCCTACTTTCCTGACAAGGATGCATATGAATATCAGCCATATCAACACCGAGCCCATGCCGCCCGTTTCCGGCGATTACCGTGCATCGCCCATCGGCCGGTTGCTGGTCGATATGGGCAAATTGAAAGCGGAAGATATCGAACGGATACTGCAGGCGCAGCGCAAGACGGGCCTCACCTTCGGTGAAGTCGCCAGGAAGTTGCGCCTGGTCAGCGAGCAGGATATCCGGCATGCGCTGGCGATCCAGTTCGACTACCCCTACCTGCCGGCCGACCAGGATGTGTTCGGCAAGGAACTGGTGGCCGCCTACCAGCCTTTTTCCCCCCAGGTCGAGGCGCTGCGCGCGTTGCGCAGCCAGTTGACCATGCACTGGTTCAGTCACGGCAGCAAGGCGCTTGCCGTGATGGCGGCCAATGCCGGGGAAGGTTGCAGCAGCATGGCGGCTAACCTGGCTGTGGTGTTTGCCCAGCTGGGCGAGCGCACGCTGCTGATCGACGCCGATCTGCGGCACCCGCGCCAGAAGGAGATTTTCCGGCTGGGCGAGCAGCGCGGCCTGTCGGACATCCTGATCGGGCGTGCCAAGCTGGACGCCGTGACCCGGCTGGAAGACCTGAACGGACTTTCCGTGCTGGGCGCCGGTGCGATCCCGCCCAATCCGCAGGAGCTGCTCAACCGGCGCAGCTTCGCCGAATTCATGCGCACAGTCGAGGACCTCTACGATGTGGTGATCGTCGATACCTCGCCTGCCTCCGCGACGGCGGACGCGCTTGCCGTGGCCGTCCAGTGCAAGGGCGCATTGCTGGTGTCGCGCCTCAACCAGACCCCGCTTGCCGATCTCGCCAACGCAGGGGATCAGTTGCTGCTGAGTGATGTGAAAATCGTCGCTGCCCTGGTGCTGTAGGCGTTAGCGCGGGAATAACCATGGCATTGCGCGCATTACTGAAATCCTCGGGCACGACCCTGATGACCACTGCGGGCGTCACGGCGATCAGCTTTTTCACCTCGGTCATCACCGCCCGCCTGCTCGGCCCGGAAGGGCGAGGTTTGCTGTCCGGGGCGTTGCTGATTGCGATGCTTGCGGCCAATGCATCGCTGATGGGGCTCGCCAACAGTTTCATTTATCACAAGGGTGCCGGGCGTGCCTTCAGCTACGGCCGGTTCCTGGCGCTCTCGCTCGTATTTGTGCTTGGCTTTTCGTTGCTGCTCGGCCTGCTGGGCATGAACTTTACGCATGAAGCACGTCTGCACGAGCAGCTGGGCCTGATCCTGCTGATGACCGCCGCTTCCGCCGGGCAGGGCTATTTTTACGCCTTGAGCCAGCTGCATGACCGGCTGCATTTTTTCAACCTGATGCGTTTCCTGCTGGTGGCGCTCAACCTGGTGTTCCTGCTGGTCCTGGCAGCGTTTTTCGCGCATGTCGATTTCAGGGACATCCTGCTGGCGCAAGCCATAGTGGGGCTGCTGCTGACGCTGCTGGGCATTGCCTGGGCGCGGCGGCACCGGGTCTGGACGCTGGCGCAACCGGCCGGCGACCCGGCAGGCTGGCGCAGCGTGCTGGGTTATGGCGCTAGCCATCACGGTACGGTGATGCTGAGCCTGCTGCTGGTCAATTTCGACAAGATCGCGCTGCTGCATCTGGGCTCGATCGTGGAATACGGCTTCTATGCGCTGGCCTTCACCACGTCGCGCCTGATCGGCGCCGTGCAGGAGGCCGTCTCCACTGCGCTTTATTCGCGTTTTGCCGGCAAGGATGTGGACGAATTGTCTCGCCATGTCCGCATTGCCTTCCGCCTTACTTTTGTTCCGATGCTGGCGCTGGCAGCCCTCGGTGCCGTGCTGTCGCCGTGGCTGATCGCTTGGGTCTATGGCCCTGCGTTCGCTTCGATGGCCGCGCCGTTTTCGATATTGCTGTTCGAATGCGTCATCACCGGGGCCAGCTGGACGCTGGCGCAGCGGTTCAATGCCGGCGGCCGTCCGGGACTGGTGT
>CAMLDQ010000095.1 GCA_946478965.1 uncultured Methylobacillus sp.
CCGAGAGGGTGTGTTTCGCTGCGCAATGGGCGGAAGGCACAATTCCCGATTTGCTGCCGCCGAAGAAGCGTTAAGCGACTCGAAAGATCGGACCAAGAAAAACGGCGCTCCCAGCGCCGTTTTTCATTTTCCACAACTTCACGTTGTGCTAAATTCCCCGCATGAATGCCACCGCCCTGCTTTCCGCACTTCAAACGCAATTCCCCGCCGACCGTCTCTTCACCGATCCGGTCGATTGCTACGCCTACAGTTACGACAATTCGCGCAACTTCAAGCCGCCGATTGCGGTGGTGTTCCCGCTCACTGCGGAAGAAGTGCAAGCCGTCGTGCGGCTATGCAACGAGCATAAAATCCCGCTCGTCCCGCGCGGTCGCGGCACGGGCACCGCAGGCGGCAGCGTACCGGAACAAGGCGGCGTGGCGCTATCGCTGGAGCGCATGAACCGCATCGTTGCGCTGGATCCGGACAACCGCATGGCCATCATCGAGCCGGGCATCCTGAATCAGGAACTGCAGGACGCGATTCGCCCGAAAGGTTTTTTCTGGCCGCCCGACCCATCCAGTGCGCCCTATTGCAGTATCGGCGGCAACCTCGCCACCTGCGCGGCCGGCCCGCATGCGGTGAAATACGGTGTCGCGCGCGACCATGTGCTGGGGCTGAAAGCCGTCACCGGCAGTGGCGAACTGATCCGCACTGGCTGCTACACCACCAAGGGCGTGGTAGGCTACGACCTGACGCGTCTCATCGTCGGCTCGGAAGGCACGCTCGCGATCATTGTCGAAGCCACGCTCAAGCTCACGCCGCTACCGCGCGCGATCGGCGGGTTGACGGCGCAATTCAAGGATACCGTGAGCTGCGCGCACGCCATTGCAGCCATCATGGCGCAGCCCTTCGTGCCTTCGGCGCTGGAATTTCTCGACAACAATGCGCTGAATCTCATCCGCAACCGCCATCCGGGCATGCTTCCGGAGGATATGCGGGCGTTGCTGATGATCGAAGTCGATGGTTCGGAAGCGGAAATCGACGAGGCTGCCGGCGCTATCATCGCCGCCTGCCAGGTCGATGGCCTGATCGAGGCCAAACGTGCCAATGACACCAAATCGCTGTGGGCAGCGCGCAAGGCGCTCTCCCCCCTGTTGCGCGACGTAGCGCCAAAGAAAATCAACGAGGATGTCGCAGTTCCCGTATCGCGCCTGCCAGAACTGCTGGGCGGCATCGAGCAACTGGCAGCGCAGCATCGCATCGCCAATGTAAATTTCGGTCACGCCGGCAACGGCAATATCCACGTCAATCTGCTGGTGGATCCGGGCAATGCCGAGGAAATGACGCGCGCCGAAGCTTGTCTCGACGCGGTATTCTCGTTGGTGTTATCGCTGGATGGCACGCTTTCCGGCGAGCATGGCGTCGGTATCGCCAAACGTCCGTTTGTGCCACGCGAAATCGATGCCGCTACGATTGCCCTGATGAAATCAGTCAAACTGACCTTTGACCCAAACAACATTCTCAATCCTGGCAAACTGTTTCCGTAGCACAAGCGGTGCGGCGGCCGAGCATTGACGCCAACCTAATAAAGGGACTACTATGTCCTATTTATCTGCCGCACGCATGTTTTATTTCTCCAAGCACAATTTGCAGCAGCTGATGGAACTGGTGCACGGGCGCTATCATTCGCTGCACATCCGCCGTCATCGCGCCCATGTGATCAGCCGTCGCGTCAGCCTGGTCTCTGCCGTATTTGCTGTACTGACGCCCCTTTGGGCAATCGTCGACGCCCTGGTGTTTCCATGGCCGGTCTGGGGGGCATTCGCCTTGTTGCGCGCCTTGTCTTCCGCCGCATTCTTCGGGCTGACGCGTACCCATAACCACAGACGCAGTCTGCACACGGCATTCCTGATGCTCGGCATCATGCTGGCCATCCCGCCGGTGTTCTACCTCGTATCCCAGCCGCTACTCAGAGGAATCCCGCTCGACGAACTTTCGCGCCTGGCGATCAAGTCCTATTCGCTGCTGCCTTTCATTGTCGTTGCCGGCCTGAGCGTGTTTCCCCTTACGCTGATCGAGGTACTGATCGCGGCGTCCGCGGTGATCGCAGCCATTGCCATCGGCATCCTGCCGCAGCACATCACGCCGGAGGATATGATCCTCAGCGGATGGATGCTGCTGCTGGTCATTGGCGTTTCCGCCCTGGCGGGCATGACCCAACTGCACTACATGATCACACTGGTCAACCAGGCAACCATGGACGTGTTAACCGGAGCCTTCACCCGCCGCTCGGGCGAAGAGACACTGGATTTGCAATTCCGCATTTCGGCCCGCACGCAAACGCCACTAACCGTGCTCTTTATCGATATCGACAACTTCAAGGTCGTCAACGACGACTACGGTCATGAGGTTGGCGACGCCACCTTGCGCAGTACGGCCAGAAACCTGCAAGCCTGCCTCCGCCAAAGCGATGTGTTGGTGCGCTGGGGAGGGGAAGAGTTTCTGATCCTGCTGCCGAGCACGGCCGCAGAGGGCGCGGCACAGGTATTGCAACGGCTTGCCGCCAATGGCCTTGGCAAGCGGCCCGACAATACCCCGACCACGGTCAGCATCGGCATTGCCGAAAGGATTGCCGATGCGTGCGAAGACTGGGACAAACTGGTCCATCTTGCCGATCAGCGCATGTATTTGTCCAAGGCCGCCGGCAAGAATCGCAGCACGGGCTTCGACGAAAAAACCAGCCCGGAAAAGCTGATCGCCGCTTAACCCGGCTTTTTATCCGGCTGGGTTGCGGCGTTTTTGCCGAACCTGGCCACCAGCTTGGTGGCAATACTTTTACCCACGGCCACGGCGGCGACAAGGGCGACTTTCTTCACCAGTGATCGAACCAGTTTCATCTCCGCCTCCTTAGCGACAAGCAGCTTCCTTCAACTCGCTGTAGGGAAATTCCGGACGCGCCTTCTCGATCTCGGCCGCACGGCTATCCGAAACATTGGTCAGAAACAGCACCGACTGACTGCTGCCCTGGTTGCGTACGGTTTTCGCCACGTTGGTTACGCCGCGGCTGCGCAAGTCGTCCGCCAGCCGGTTCGCCAGGCTCTCATCCTTGAATATGCCCAAAGAAATTGCATAGCGCCACTGCGCATCCTTGACCACAAACGTATCCTCGATGCCCATGGCGCGAAGCTCCTCGACTTTGGCCTGTGCCCGCTCCAGGTTCTTGCGCGGCGGGATGTACACCCAATAGCGCACGGCATCCTGCGGCGCCAGGGTTTGCACGGTGAACTGGATGCCCAGCCCCTGCAGTACATTCTGCGCATTCTGCACACGCTCCTCGGAAAAGTTGCCCCACTCGTAGCAGGCCACATGCTCGATCACTGCGGGAGCGGCGCCATTGTCTGCCGCCGGCTTGGGCATGGACTCGACTTCGGCCGGCTTCAAGATATGCAGGACTTCCGGCTGAATCGACTCATGCCCTGGCTGCGTGCTCGTCGGCAGCGGCTGACTTAACCGGAAATACCCGAAAATCGCCGCATTCAATACGGCCAAGAAAAAAACCAGCCACCTCATGCCTTCATCTGCTCCATCAGAAATAAGCCTCGCAGCACCAGATCGTGCTCAATGAATACCGGTCTTGCCATCACGGCGGCCAGTGTCTCGGCATCGCCGCCGCCCAGCAGGCAATGCGGTGCATTCGCCTCGCGCGCCTGCAACTGCGCGTACATCCGCTCCACCACGCCGGCCATGGCGACCAACGCGCCGCTATGCACGGCGGCCGCCGTATTTGTGGGAAACGCACTCCATTCGCCTGCCGCCACATCCACTGCAGCCGTCCCGACAGCCAGCGCCTCGCGCATCATGCGCAACCCCGGCACGATGAAACCGCCCAAAAAATCGCCGTCCCCGGACAAGGCATCAACCGTCAGCGCTGTCCCCGCGGAGACGACAACGCATGGCAGCCGGTACGTCTGCCATGCAGCGACCAGCGCAGCCCAGCGGTCCGTTCCCAGCGCGGCCGGCGCCATATAGCGGTTGCGCACGCCGCACGCCTCGGTCGTGGACTGTACCCACCGCACCGGCAAGCGTAGTGCATCGAAGGCGGTACTCAACCTGGCGGCGACGCTCGCGCCTGCCACATTGGAAACCATCGCACACCGGCATGGCGGCAGTGCCCGCAATGCATCTTCAAGTGCGGACAACCCTGCATTCGCCATGGCGCCTTGTGCCAACTCCTTGCCGTCGGCACCGAATACGCCCCATTTTGTACGGCTGTTGCCGGCATCCACGGCCAGTATCACGCGGCGCCTCGCATACTGATCTCTCCCGCCATGAAGCGCTGGATCTCACCGGCCACTTCTACCAGTAGCGCACCATCGCTAGCAATTCCGGCGACCACGCCCTCCACCACACGCCCGTCCGGCATCAGCATGCGAACCGCCCGCCCGTGGAAGGCATGATGCGCCATCCACTCGTCGCGCAATCCTTCGAAGCCGCTTTGCTCGAAACCTTCCAGCACGCTGTCCAGATGACACAGCAGGGCACCGAGAACTTCGTTCGGGTCGATCTCGCGTCCCAGCATGGTTGTCAGATCCGTGGCCGGCTGGTCGATGAGACGACGCATCGCTTCCGGCAGTTTCAGGTTGATGCCGACCCCGATCACCGCGGCACTTGGGCCGTCCATATCGCCTTGCAGTTCGATCAGGATGCCGGCCAGCTTTTGTTGCTCCTGCAGCACATCGTTCGGCCACTTGAGCGCCGCTCCGTGCGCCCCCAATTCATGCAGCGCCCGGATCAGGGCGACGCCGACCGCCAGGCTCAGGCCGGACAAACCACCCGCGCCGCACTCGAAGCGCCACAACAGCGAAAAGGCGAGGCTGTTGCCCATGCCCCCCTGCCACGCCCGCCCGCGCCTTCCCCGGCCGGCTGTCTGCACTTGCGCGACGGCGCAGGTACGGTGCAGCGCACCGGCCCCGGCCTGCCGCATCAGATGACTGTTGGTCGAATCGATACGCTCGTGTATCTCCAGATGGAAATCGTGCTTCTGCTCGCCCAGGCGGGCGGCAATCCGCTCCGCATCGAGCAGGCGCAAGGGCTCCGGCAAGCTGTAACCCTTGCCGCGCACGGAAAAGATCTCAACTCCCAGCGACTCGGCATCGCGCAATGCATTCCACACCGTCGCCCGTGTCACGCCGAAATGGCTGGCGATCGCCTCGCCGGAATGAAATTTCCCGTCAGCAAGCAGGCGCAGGATGGGAAATGTCAGCGTATTCATTCGGCCAATTATACCTGTACCGCGAGTGGCAAACCTGCATGCGCCGCCGCAGTGTAAAATAGCGGCAAATCAAACCATTGCGATGCCCCATGTCTTCCGAGAAAAACCCGCCCGCTCCCGCTTCCAACTTTTTGCGCAATATCGTCGAACGCGATCTCGCCCAAGGCACCTACGCCAGCCGCCGCTGGGCTGGCAACCCGGGCGATGCCGCACACCATGCCGCCGGCGCGCCAGACCCTGCCAGGATACGCACCCGTTTCCCGCCGGAGCCCAACGGCTACCTGCACATCGGCCACGCCAAGAGCATCTGCCTCAACTTCGGCCTCGCACGCGATTACGAAGGCGTGTGCCACATGCGCTTCGACGACACCAACCCGGAAAAGGAAGAGCAGGAATACGTCGACAGTATCACCGATGCCGTGCACTGGCTGGGCTTCGGCTGGGAGGCCTTTGGTCATTCGCATCTCTACTATGCGAGCAATTACTTCGATTTCATGTATCGTGCGGCGGAGCACCTGATTACCGCCGGCCACGCCTACGTCGACCAGCAAAGTGCCGAGGAAATGCGCGCCAACCGCGGCACGTTGACGGAAAAAGGCAAGAACTCGCCCTACCGCGACCGCAGCGTGGAAGAAAACCTGGCGCTGTTCCGCCAAATGCGCGACAACAAGCACCCGGACGGCAGCATGGTGCTACGCGCGAAAATCGACATGGCCTCACCCAACATCAACATGCGCGACCCGGCCATTTACCGCATCAAGCACGCCACCCACCACAACACCGGCGACAAGTGGTGCATCTACCCGATGTACACCTACGCCCATCCGCTGGAGGACGCGCTGGAAGGCGTGACGCACTCCATCTGCACGCTGGAATTCGAAGACCAGCGCCCGTTCTACGACTGGGTGTTGGAGCGTCTCGCGGAAGGCGGCCTGATCGCCGACCCGCTGCCCAAGCAATACGAATTCGCGCGCCTCAACCTCACCTACGTCGTGCTTTCCAAACGCAAGCTGATCGATTTGGTGGAGAACAAGCACGTCAGCGGCTGGGACGACCCGCGCATGCCGACGCTGGTCGGCGCACGCCGCCGCGGTTACACGCCGGAAGGCTTCCGCCTGTTCGCCGAGCGCATCGGCGTGTCCAAGGCCGATTCGTGGATCGAATACACCATCCTCGAAGACTGCATGC
>CAMLDQ010000096.1 GCA_946478965.1 uncultured Methylobacillus sp.
TCACGTTGTCGCAGCACAGAACTGCTTGAACGGACGGATCTTGTTTCGGGAAGTAAGACCAAACGATCTTTTGGTTGTCGTTCAGGTCCAGAGCGTAGACGTTGTTCGGGAACGCAGTGTGAACGTACATCATGTTGCCAACGACGACCGGGGAACCTTCGTGACCGCGGTTCACACCGGTAGCGAACGTCCAGGCAGCCTTCAGGTTCTTGACGTTGCCCTTGTTGATTTGGGACAACTTGCTGTAGCCGGAATTGTCGAACTGGCCACGCGGATGTGCCCAGTTGTTGGCATCGGCCATAGCTGCTTCTTGGTCAGCTGCTGCCATTGCTGCCATCGGCATAGCAACGGTGATACCAGCGGCAAGACCCAGAGCGATCTTGAGTTTGCTCATCTCCATGTTCAATCTCCATAGTAATTACAACTAAGGGTTAATAAAGCAAAGAACTCCAGTGCGCGCTTCCCTTGTGCCGGGGCTTTACACGCGCCTTTGAACCCTGCTTTTCGCAACACCTAAATGTGTGCTGCATGCATGGTAGTTCAGTCCATTTCGATTTGCAATACCAAATCCGCAAATTTATTCGGGCTACAGAATGCCTACCACACAGCGGTGCTATCATAGCCGAAACCTTTAAAAGAAACACCGATCCACCATTCAACTCATCCATAGTTATGGCTAATTCAGAAGATATTCTCTTCCCCCCGATCGAGCCCTATCACTTTGACCGCTTACCGGTTTCGAAACGCCATAGCATTTATTACGAACAATGCGGCAATCCGCAAGGCAAACCCGTACTGGTGTTGCACGGCGGACCTGGCAGCGGCTGCACCCCGGCCCAGCGCCGTTTTTTTGACTCGGCATACTACCGTATCATCCTGACCGACCAGCGCGGCTGCAAACGCAGCCTGCCCTTGGGATGCACCGACGAAAACACAACCGCGGACCTCGTTGCCGACATCGAAGTGCTGCGGCAGCATCTGGGTATTTCTGACTGGCTGGTCTTCGGTGGCTCCTGGGGCAGCACACTAGCGCTTGCCTATGCGTACAAGCATCCGGCCTCCATCAACGGCATGATTCTGCGCGGCATTTTCCTTTGCCGCCCAGCAGAGCTGAATTGGTTTTTATATCAAGTGCAGCAGTTCTTCCCAGCAGCATGGGATCGCTTCGTCGCCATCCTCCCGCCAATTGCCCGCCAAGACATTCTGAATGCTTATTATCATTTGATTTTTTCTGATGACCGGCCAACAGCGCTCAATGCCGCCAAAACCTGGAGCAATTTCGAAGCGGAAATCATGAGCCTGCTGCCCGCCAGCGGCCCCACCGCGCCCGCAGAAGATGCATTTGTGATCGCGCGCGCGCGCGTTCAGCTGCACTATTTGGTCAACGGCGGCTTTATCGATGCACCCACTCTGCTATCGGGCATCGACCGCGTCCGGCACATTCCGACCATAATCATTCAAGGCCGATACGACATGGTCTGCCCGCCAATTACCGCTTACGAACTGCATCAGGCGTGGCCTGAAGCAAAATTTGAGATCGTCCCCGATGCCGGCCACTCGGCCATGGACTCCGGCATCGCGCGCGCGCTGACCGCTGCGACCAAGGCATTCGCCAGCCCACATTTCTAGCGAGATTACGTATGACCATACGCCAAATCCCACTTCCCACCCCGACCTGCATCGCGCCAGATTACCCCCCTATCGACGCTTTGCGTCTCCTGATCGCACAGGAGTTCAACCATTTGCCAGTGTGTGCAGATGGAAAATTTCTTGGCTTGCTCGGCATCAATGACCTGTTGCAAGCCGTTATTCCGATCAGCGCTCGACTGGAAGGCGGCCTCACCGACCTCAGTTTTGCCGGAGACGCTTCCGGCATGTTAGCCGGCATGCTGGATTCCTTAAAATCCAGCCAAGCTAGCGCCATCATGCACCAGCCTGCAGCCACGCTAAACGAAGATTGTCCATTTCTGGAAGCTGCACTGCTGCTTAGCAGGAGCAACTCACCGCTCCCCGTACTTAGCGACCAGGGCGAACTGCGCGGCATGCTGAGCCGCCGCGTTCTACTTTCCTATCTACTCCAGCATTCGAACCCCTGACACCCATGCCCCATTCGCACTCAGTTATCCTGGGATTCGGCTCGCTTGCTGTTTCCATCATCATTTTCGTGCTGACCTACCTCGCCATTGTGACGGAGCGCATCAATCGCGCCATTGTTGCGCTGCTTGGCGCCGGCCTGATGATATTCAGTGGCGTATTGACCCAGCACGAAGCCGTCGGCGGTATTGACTTCAACACCTTAGGGCTGCTCACCGGGATGATGGTGATCGTTTCCCTGACCCAGAAAAGCGGTGTGTTCCAGTACGTAGCCGTTGTTTCCGCACGACTGGTGAAAGCCAATCCATGGTGGCTTCTGGTGATGCTAAGCTGCGTAACCGCGCTCTTTTCCGCGCTGCTGGATAATGTCACCACGGTCATGCTGATAGCACCGGTAGCGTTGCTGATTACCCAGGCCCTCAGAATATCGCCCTACCCGTATCTCTTCTCGATCATCTTCGCCTCCAACATTGGCGGCACAGCCACACTGATCGGCGATCCGCCCAACATCATGATCGGCTCCGCCGCGCATTTGAGCTTTGCGGACTTCCTGATCCACCTTGCGCCGATTGCGGTTGTCATTTTTGTCGTGAACCTGCTACCGATCTACCTTATCTGGGGACGCAAAATGACCGCTTCCGCCGCAGATCGCGCTCAGGTCATGGCGTTCAATCCGGATGAAGCCATCAAGGATACTCGTTTACTCAAACAAGCCCTCATCGTGATTACCCTTGTAGTGACCGGTTTCACCGTATCTCACACACTCCATCTCGAGCCGGCCACCATTGCGCTGTTCGGTGCCGCCCTGCTACTTTTGCTGCAAGCCGCAGGAAAGTCCGCAGAAGACCAGTCAAATCAGGTTCATCGAAGCTTCTCGGAAGTGGAATGGGTGACCATTTTCTTTTTCGTCGGCCTCTTCGTTGTTGTTGCCGGCATCGAGCATGCCGGTGCATTGCAACTGCTTTCTCAGGAAATCGTGAAGATGACGGCCGGGGATTTCAATGCCACGGCACTGAGCATCCTCTGGGTGTCCGCATTGTTGTCGGCGATTGTCGATAACATTCCTTTTGTCGCCACCATGATCCCGGTCATCCAGAACATGGCGCCGACGTTCGGGGCCGATCACCTGAACCCGCTCTGGTGGTCACTTTCCCTGGGCGCCTGCCTCGGCGGCAATGGCACACTGATCGGCGCCAGCGCCAACCTGATTATTGCAGGCCTCGCCGAACGTGCCGGATACCCTGTGCGCTTCGCGCCCTTCCTCCTCATCGCATTCCCGCTGATGTTGATCAGTATCGCGATTTGCCACGCCTATATCGTGTTCCGCTACCTGCATATCTGAACCCTGCAGGCTTGTGCATACATGGCAAAACTGATCAAGAAAACCACGCTCAAAACCCGGGAAACGCTGGAACGCCAGCGCTATAAAACCCCTTTTTTCGTGCTCCGGGAAACACTGGCTGCATTCCAGCGCCACCATGGCTTCAGCATTTCCGCCGCGCTGGCGTTCTACGCCATGTTCGCGCTTATCCCGATGGCGCTGCTGATGTTCTTCCTGCTCAGCCACCTGGTCATTTCCTCCAATTACGCCATCGTCCAGCTCGCCATCCTCACCAGCAACTTGGTACCGAAATTCAGCCAGCGCATCATGATCGAGGTCTACAACATCTCGCACCACAAAGCAGTGTGGGGGGCATTCGGCCTGTTCGCGCTATTCTGGGCCGTCACGCCGCTGGCCGGCGCCTTGCGCGCATCCTTCCATACCATCTCCTCGGTACTCGAAATGCCCTCTTTCCTGCGCCGCACGTCAAAGGATGCGATTTCTGTACTCGGGATACTGCTACTGCTATTCCTCTTCACATTCAGCGGCCTGATGCTCGACAAGCTGATGGGCTTCTTACGTCCGCATTTCGTGCCCGCAACCATGGTGAACGAGCTGACATCGCTCCTGCTAAGCACGCTGATGCTAGCCGTGTTCTACCGCGCGTTCTTTCCGGTCAGGGTCGCCCTCCGACATATTCTGATCGGCTCCCTGTTCACCGCCGTACTATGGATCGCAATGCGCCCGGCATTTGAACTTTTCCTCTTTATCAAGCAATCGTACGGCACTATTTTCGGCGGCATGAAAAACATGTTCATCTCCATCGGCTGGCTGTATTACAGCTTTGCCGCCTTTCTACTCGGAACGGAATTGATCGCCACACTGCGCAAAAAAGATGTGCTGCTGCTCAAGGGTTTGTTCGACGGTTCACCGCATAAAGCCACTTATCTCGACAAACTGATGTATCACTTTGGTAAAGAATTACGGCAAGGAGATTACGTCTTTCGCGAAGGCGAGAAGAGCGATGAGATGTATTACATGGTATCAGGCGAGGCTCAGGTCTTTCACAGCGGCCGCCTCCTGCGCCAACTCGGCCCCGGCGAATACTTTGGCGAAATGGCCGTATTGAGCAACGCCACCCGCACTGCAGATGCTGTCATCGCATCGCCTGAGGCTCGCATTCTTTGCATTTCCTCTGAAAATATCGAGACTCTGCTCATCGAGGAGCCGCGCATTGCAATGAATTTCCTGCGCACCATGGCCATGCGCCTGCGCCACTCCAGCGGGATCACGGAAGCTTCTCCATAAAGCCATTTTCATATGGCTACCTCCCTCAAGAAGAAAAAAAGATAGCCATTGCTATCCCTTTATATCTGGTGAATCTCCTTGAAGTCGAGCCGAGCAGCAACGGATTCCGGTTTGTGGCAGCTTCCCGCCTTCCCGGACTATGCCTTCACCATGGCAACATAGATTGCTTTAAGTGGTAGGCAAACCACCCACTGCTAATGGCTACTTGAGCACTACCCTCCGGTTTTCAGCACTACGCGCTCCACTAGCACACTTTCGGCACCATCGCTCAGCCACACTTGCTCATCCTGCATGGTACATTGCAAATCCATAGTGCGCTTCGCCAGCTTGGCGAGAGCCTTGGTACTCTCTACCGGTAGATTGACGATCGTCAAGTTCCGCTGCCGCTCGAACAGCCCGCTGTTCTGCGCATACCATATGTCGGCAGTGCGGCCGCCATAGCAGTACACCACGACTTTCTCGGCACGATTGCAGGCCTTGCGTACCAGTTTCTCATCAGGGATTCCGACATCGATCCACAAATCAATGGCACCAGTTAAGTCCTTCTGCCACAGATCCGCTTCCTCATCGCTGATCATGCCCTGGCCGAACTCCAGATAGGCGTTCGCGTGCAGGGAAAATGCAAGCAGGCGCACCATCAGGCGCTCATCCGTTTCCGACGGATGCTGCGCTAAAGTCAGGGCATGATCCTGATAATAGTGGCGCTCCATATCGGCGATTTGCAGATTGGCTTTGTAAATGGTTGCTTTTATCGCCATAGGTTTTACCTGTATGTATTCCAGCCCGCAAGGGCCTAGTCATTCCTGCTTCCGGCTTCCCTCACCAGATCTCGGGAGGATAGGCAGAGCACGTTCCCAGCGCCCCCTCGGGCACTGCTGTCGGAGGATAGAGGATTGCTCGGCTCTCTTGTTATTCCAATTCACGCATTCCTCCAAAGAAAACGGCCACCATCTCTGGCAGCCGTTGTTTGGTGGGCCCCCTGGGAGTCGAACCCAGCACCAACGGATTATGAGTCCGCTGCTCTAACCAGGCATGAGCTAGAGGCCCAGGAACCGGACTCTAGTCGTTACCCGTTTCGAGGAAGCTGCGCAGGCGCTCGGAACGCGTCGGATGACGCAGCTTGCGCAGGGCTTTGGCTTCGATCTGACGGATCCGCTCACGCGTCACGTCGAACTGCTTGCCGACTTCTTCCAGCGTATGATCGGTGTTCATTTCAATGCCGAAGCGCATGCGCAACACCTTGGCCTCACGCGGGGTGAGCGACTCCAGCACTTCCTTGGTCGCATCGCGCAGGCTGGCGTAGACCGCCGCATCGGCAGGTGCCATGGTGGACTGGTCTTCAATGAAATCGCCAAGATGCGAATCGTCATCGTCGCCGATGGGCGTTTCCATGGAGATCGGCTCCTTGGAAATCTTGAGGATCTTGCGGATCTTCTCTTCCGGCATTTCCATCTTTTCGGCCAACGTTGCCGGGTCGGGCTCGAGGCCGGTTTCCTGCAGAATCTGGCGCGAGATGCGATTCATCTTGTTGATGGTTTCGATCATGTGCACCGGGATACGGATGGTGCGCGCCTGGTCGGCGATCGAGCGGGTGATGGCCTGGCGAATCCACCAGGTGGCGTACGTCGAGAACTTGTAGCCGCGGCGGTATTCGAACTTGTCCACCGCCT
>CAMLDQ010000097.1 GCA_946478965.1 uncultured Methylobacillus sp.
ACCTGCTGGTGGGCGGCAAAGGTGCCGGCCTGCTGCAGCAGCTTGTCCACCATGGTGGTTTTACCGTGGTCGACGTGGGCGATGATGGCAATATTTCTGAGTGCGCGCGACATAATTATCTGAACCAGTTGGAAAAAAGCGCGGATTCTAACACAGTCGTTTGACCGATTGACCAATTTAGCTGAATTAATTGGAATATTCGCAGTAGAATGAAGTTAATTCCTTCATTGGTTTAAGGAAATGGGCGATCCGGCTCGGCAGGACAAACATCCGCTGACGATCGACGACATCGAACTAGGGGAAGCCCTGAAGTGGGATGTCTTCGATGCCAAGGATAATTTATTGCTCTGCAAGGGCTTCGTCATCATCAGCAATCGCCAGCTGGAATCCCTGATCGAGCGGGGCGTGTATGTCGATGCCCAGGCCTACGAGCTCACCCATCCGTCATCCGACGAAGCCCGGGATAACGAAAAAGAACGCACGCCTTCCGCGCTGTTGCATGTCAAGCAAGCCTGGCATGATTTCCAGGCACTCCTCGCCAATCTGGAAAACAATCCGGGCCAAAGTCAGCTTGCGCACCGCATTCACGCCATCGCCGCTCTGCTGGAAGAGGCGATTCGCATCGACCCCGACCTGATCCTGGCCAGCATGCTCTTCAAGCAGATGGTCAAGCAGTACGCTCTTCGCCACTCGCTCGATGCCGCCACCATCGCGATTCTCGTCGCCCAGAATCTGGGGAAACCGGCGGATGAAGTGCGCACCATCGCATGTGCCGCGCTTACCATGAATCTCGGCATGTTAAGGCTGCAGGACGAACTGCAATATAGCGAGGATCGCCCCGACGAAGAACAGCTATCGGTTATCCATCAGCATCCGGAACTCTCGGCGCGCATCCTGGAACAGGAAGGCGTATCGGACACTCGCTGGCTGGACTATGTATTGCATCACCATGAAAACGTCGACGGCACGGGTTACCCGAAGGGAAAAGCCGGCGAATCTATACCCGGAAATGCAAGACTAGTTTCGCTAGCCGACCGTTACACGGCAATGCTGGCTCCACGCGCGTTTCGCGAACCGCTGCTACCGAACGAAGCGCTTGGCAAACTCCTTCTTACCCGGGACAAAGCGGTAGATAGCCTGTTGGTGGCGCAGTTCATCAAGGCTCTGGGAATCTACCCTCCGGGCATGTTCGTCAAGCTCCAGAACAGCGAAACGGCCATCATCAGCCACCGCGGCAAGAACGGCGCCCCGCCGATCGCCCATTCTCTCATCGGCCCGTTCGGGGCACAGCTGCCCTTTCCCCACAAACGGGACACCTCGCAGGAACGCTACGCCATACGAGAAGCCGTCCCACCGCCCCAGGGCCCCGTCACCTTTACCATGCAGCAAATCTGGGGTGGCAGCAGCGCCTCCTGAATCTCCAAATAATTCATAAACATATTGACAGATGCGAAGCTTCCGCTTAAAGTGCCGGCCTTCGTCGGCATCTTTAGGTTGCCGACATTCATCGCCCTGACCCTTCTTAGAAGCAGCTTCGTCGCTTCTTTCATTGTTACCGGTTAGCGTCGATGTGGTGCGCCGGTAAAGATACCCGATACTCTTGCGGCCTTGGTTTGCAAATGCGAAACCGGGGCCATCTTGCGCTTTTATTGTTTCCCTTCAATAAGGAAAGCTTGTGTCTTTTGAAAATCTAGATTTACATCCCGCCATTCTTCACGCCCTGCAAGAAGCGGGTTACAGCGAGCCCACGCCCATCCAGGCGCAGGCCATCCCCGAAATTATGGCCGGCCACGACCTGATGGGCTCCGCCCAGACCGGTACCGGCAAAACCGCGGCCTTCACGCTGCCTGCCCTCAACCTGCTGGCGACGCCGCATCCTTCGCGCAGCCGCGGCCCGCGCATCCTGGTGCTGGTGCCGACGCGCGAACTGGCGCAGCAAGTGAACGATGCCGCCCGCAAATACGGAAAATTCCTGCGCGCACGCACCGTCAGTATCGTCGGCGGCATGCCCTACCCGCTGCAAAACAAGCTGTTGAGCCAACCGATCGACATCCTGGTGGCGACGCCGGGCCGCCTGCTCGACCACATGGAACGCGGCCGCATTGATTTTTCGCGCCTGCAGATGCTGGTGCTGGACGAAGCCGACCGCATGCTGGACATGGGCTTCATGCCCGATGTCGAGCGCATCTGCTCCGCACTGCCGGGCGAACGCCAAACCCTGCTGTTCTCCGCCACCTTCGACGGCGCCATCGGCAAGATCGCGCTGCAACTGTTGCGTAACCCCAAGACCATCCAGGTCGCGGCGCAGCAAGCCAAGCATGAAAACATCGAACAGCGCCTGCACTTCGTGGATGACATGGGCCACAAGAACAAACTGCTGGAACATCTGCTGATCGAGCCGAACGTGAACCAGGCCATCGTGTTCACCTCCACCAAGCGCCACGCCGAGCTGCTCTCGGAAGACCTGATCGCGGCCGGTCACAAGGCGGCCGCACTGCACGGCGACATGACCCAGGGCGCACGCAATCGCACCCTGACCAAGCTGCGCCATGGCGACGTCAATGTACTGGTCGCCACCGACGTGGCTGCGCGCGGCATCGACGTGGCCGGCATCAGCCACGTGATCAATTACGACCTGCCGAAGTTTGCCGAGGACTACGTACACCGCATCGGCCGTACCGGTCGTGCCGGGCGCCAGGGCATTGCCATCTCCTTTGCCTCGCACAACGAACGCTTCGCGCTGCGCAAGATCGAACAGTTTACCGGCCACCGCATCGAGGCTTCCGTCATTGCCGGGCTGGAACCGCAAAAGCGCGCGCCGCAACCGGGCAAGCCTTTCAACAAGTTCGGCAACAACACCGGCAAGCCGCGTACCGGCGCGCACCCTGCAGGCAGTAAACCCGGCTTCAAGGGTAACCGCGAAGGGCATGGTTTTAGCGGCCAGAAACGACGCGACGGCGAAAAATCGTTCAAGCGCGGCGGCCGCAATTTCGTATAATTTACCGCCGTGACGACTGAAACCACTTTCGCCTCCCTCAACCTCGCGCCCGAGATTCTGCGGGCGATTGAGGAGCAGGGTTACACCAATCCGACGCCGATTCAGGCGCAGGCCATCCCGCTGGTGATGGATGGCCGCGACCTGATGGCCGGCGCGCAGACCGGTACCGGCAAGACCGCTGCATTCACGCTGCCGCTGTTGCAGAAACTGCTGCCGCTGGCGAGCACCAGCGCCTCGCCCGCACGGCATCCGGTGCGCGCACTGATCCTGACGCCGACGCGCGAACTCGCCATCCAGGTGGAAGAAAGCGTGAAAGCCTATGGCAAACATGTGCCGCTGCGCTCGTTGGTCGTCTTCGGTGGCGTCGACATCAAGACACAGACGCCGCACCTGATGCGCGGCGTGGAAATCCTGGTAGCGACGCCGGGGCGCCTGCTGGATCACGTGGAAAGCCGGACGGTGCAACTCAATCAGGTGCAGATGCTGATCCTGGACGAGGCCGACCGCATGCTGGACATGGGCTTCCTGCCGGATCTCAAGCGCATCCTCGCCCTGCTGCCGAAAAAACGCCAGAACCTGATGTTCTCCGCAACGTTCTCGAACGACATCAAGAAACTGGCCGACGATTTCCTTACCAACCCCACGCTGGTCGAAGTGGCGCGCAGCAATGCCACCGCGGAAAACGTAGAGCAGAAGCTCTACCGCGTGGCGCAGGATGAAAAACACGCATTGCTCGCGGAAGTGCTACGCCGGGAAAACGTGCAGGCGATCGTCTTCACCCGCACCAAGATCACCACCGGGCGTCTGGCCCGCATGCTGCAACGCGACGGCATCGCGGCGGATGCCATCCACGGCGACAAGACCCAGCAGGAGCGCATCCAGGCACTGGACGGCTTCAAGCAGGGCAAGATCACCACGCTGGTCGCCACCGACGTCGCCGCACGCGGCCTCGACATCGACCAGCTGCCGCTCGTGATCAACTACGAGATCCCGCATACGCCGGAGGACTACGTGCACCGCATCGGCCGCACCGGCCGCGCCGGCGCGAAAGGCGTGGCCATTTCGCTGGTGGCGCCGGAAGAGGAAAAATACCTCAAGGAAATCGAAAAGCTGATCAAGCGCGAGATTTCCGCGGAAACCGCGCCCCAGCCTCAACGCAGTCCCAGTCGGAACCGCAGCGAGCGGCCAGAGAGCGGTACACGCCATAGCGCCCCTCATCGCCCCTCGCAAAAGTCCAGCGACCCATGGTTCGACCGCCCTTACGAACCGGATGGCAGCGCTGCGGATTCGAGCCCGGCACTGCGGCCATCGGCCTCGGGCAAGAAACGCGAAGTCCCCGCCCTGCTCGGCGGGCTCAAGCTGAACAAGTAAAATCCAGGCCGCCTAAGCGGCCTTTTTTACAAGGAGACGACCATGGACATGCAGCCCCTGCACGCCGGCAATCTGCGCGCGGCCGGTTACGACCGTCGCGAGCGTATCCTGCAGGTCCAGCTCAGCGACGGCCGCGTCCTGCAATACACGCAGGTCAGCGAAGAAACCTGGCGCCGATTCATGGCGGCCAGCTCGCCGTGGAGCTATTACCGGGACAACATCGAGGAAGAATTCGCTTGCCGGGCGGCCTCCGCCAAGGCGCCGGCCTCCAGGAATCCGCTGGACGAATTATTCGGGAAATAGCGGGTTCGATCGCCCCGAAAAACCGGAATTGGCTACGCGGCATACGCCGCTCTGGACGACTCTTTCGAAGCTTTCCCTGTGGGCTGCTATTCAGCCATGCAAGCAAACCGTACGGATTACCCAACCAACTGACGGCACGGAACTCCTGACAGGCATAGTCCGAACGTACTAACGCCTTTCTTTTGCATTCGCGCGGCTTTGCGCAAGAATGCAACAGTGACTTGAAATTTCATCAAGCAAACTGAAACAGGAGGCGATGCGGAATGCCCCAGATGGTAACGGTACCGGCGTACACGGCTGCGCCCAGCGTGGAGCACCTGCCCTGGCTGGATGGTTTGCGGGGTTTGGCGGCACTATGGGTGCTAGCCTCGCATGTGCAAATATTGACCGGGATGCGGGCGATCCCGGTGTTCTCCTGGGGCGGCCTGGCCGTGGACCTTTTCATGCTGCTGTCCGGGTTCTTGATGGCGCATCATTATGTGCAGAGACGGCACAAGGAGCCGTGGGATTCCGGCGCGACCTTCTGCATTTTCTGGATGCGCCGGTTTTTCCGCATCGCGCCGCTTTACTACCTGTTGCTTTTCGTGGCGATGGCGCTCGGCCCATGGTTGGGTGGGCATCGCGAAGCGATTGCCAGCGTCTGGCCGGCGACGGCAACGCCGATGGAGCGCTATCTGGACCAGAGCTTGGGCAATATTCTGCTGCATGTCAGTTTCCTGTTTGGTGCCCTGCCCGACTATGCCTTTCGCACGCCGCTGCCCGACTGGTCCATCGGATTGGAGATGTCGTTTTACCTGGCATTCCCGTTTCTGATGCTGCTGATCATGCGACTGGGCGAAGTGCGGGCAGGCGGCGTGGCCTTGCTGACCTGCCTGGTGGTGGTGTACGTTTTCCGCGGCTTCTTTCACCAGTTCGAGATGCCGGCATTCCTGCCACTCAAGCTGTATTTGTTCCTGATCGGGATATGGATGGCTACCAGCCGGCTGCAGGGGTCGATGCTGGTCAGTTTGCTGTTGTCCATACCGGTGCTGGCAGGGGTGTGGGTGATCGAGCGGTCCGACCAGGCGATCGGCCGCATCGTGCTGGTAGTGGGCATGTTCTACCTGATGAACAACGGTACATTGCCCGGCAGCCTGCGGCTGGATCGATTGATACAGAGACTGCGCGGGATATTGTCGGCCAGGCTCAGCAGGTTTCTCGGGGATACATCCTATAGCGTGTACTTGCTGCATCTGCTATTGGTGATTCCGGCGGCCGGCCTGCTGACACATCATGCCGCTTATCTGCAAGCCCCCGGCTGGGTGCGCTTCATGACGTGTTTTTTGATTGTCGTGCCCATGGTCTACCTGGTTTCCTGGGGCTTGTATCGCCTGGTCGAATTGCCGGGCATCCGTATCGGAAAGGTCGTGATCAAGCGGCTGACAAGCGCGAAATCCATGGCTGCGCAGATCGAAAATACCTGAACGATATAGATGTCAGGTCCCGATTTCTGCACTTCAATGGGGGCCGTGCCTTATAGACTCGCTTTTAGCGATTTG
>CAMLDQ010000098.1 GCA_946478965.1 uncultured Methylobacillus sp.
CGGCCAGCGCCCTCCCCGGGAACTGCGGCAGGCCAGTCTGCCGGAACTGTGGCAATGGGCCACAGAACACTGGCAGACTGGCCGCATCCCGGCCGTGACCGACCAGCCCTTTACAGCCCAGCGCGACTCTCGACTTGACTGACCTGGAACTGCCCGGCCAAGCTGTGTAGGCGCTTTGCCGTCTGGCGTGCTTGCACCACAGTGTAGTTCAGCTCGTCCAGCGCGCCACGCATCGACGAAGTCACGTTCGCAACACCGCGTACCTGTCCGCCGTAAGCGTACGCTCCCTGGGAGATTTCCTGCAGCAGGACCAGCATGCGTTCCATGATGTCCTGCATGCCGCTGTTATCGCTCGCAGTTTCCTCCGCCAGGCGCAGCCCCTCTTCCATACGGCTCATGCCGGTGTCCATGTTGGCCACCGCATCCTTGGCCTTGCTTTGCACGGTCGAGATCATGTTGCGGATTTCACTGGTCGCCTGTGCCGTGCGTTCCGCCAGCTTGCGCACTTCATCGGCCACCACGGCAAAACCGCGGCCGGATTCGCCCGCGCGCGCCGCTTCGATGGCCGCATTCAGCGCCAGCAGATTGGTCTGGTCCGCAATATCGTTGATCACACCGACAATTTTTCCAATCTGGTCTGTGCTGGAACTCAGGTCGCGGATGGTGCCGGTGGAAACATCGATGGACTGACGAATATCCTTGGTGCGCTGCTGCACCACGGCAAGCTGCTGCTGCGAATTGACCACCGCCTGCTGCATGGCCGCACGGATATCGCCTGTGGTCTGGTTGGCCGAGTCGATGTCCGCCATCTGTTTTTCGAGCAGCACGAGAATCGCCTGCACCGCATCCAGCACCTGCACGCTGGATTCCATGGCATGGCTGTTACGCTGCTGCATGCTGTCGTGATTGACATTGATTTCATCCGTCGCCACGATAACCCGGCTCACCGTCGTATCGAGGGTATCGATAAAGCTGTTGACCCATTGCGCCATCACCGCGATCTCGTCGGTAGCCGCCTCGTTACGCTCGAAACGCTGCGAAAGGTTGCCGCCGCCTTCGGCCAGATTGCGGATGACGCGCGCCATGGAACGCATGCGCTCGGTAATCGGGCAGACCGAAAACTTGTAGAACAGCAGCGAAGCCAATGCGATCAGGCCGAGTTGCACCAATGCCGTCTGCAACCCTGACAAATGGAGGAAATACGAAACCCCTGCGTCCACCAGCCAGAAACCGAGCAGTATGGAAAGGAAGGATTTTTTCTGGCGGTAGGCAATCGATCGGAAACGGTAGGCCTCTTCCAGATCCGCCTCGCACATCATGCCCCAGGTATCCGGAGAACCGGGCATGGTGAACGTTACCCCCTTGCCGATCACCGGAATATGGCGGTAATCGGAGTAGCCCGGATAGGTGACGAACATGTTCTCGCCCTTGCGCATCGTTTCCCGCACACCGGGGTGCAACTGGCCGGTTGCCGGGTCGTTGAACACCAGTTCGAGCTCGGTGTGATTCTTGACGGTAACGGTGCCGAAGGCAGTGCGCACGCCCTGTTTGAGGTTGTCACCCAGGCTGAAGGTATTATCCTCGAAGCGCGAGCGCGAAAGCGCGGTACCCGGCTTGATGGAAAGATCGAAGCCGGGCTTCACCATGAACAGGTAGTTGTCGCCCGACTCGATGAATACGTGCCCGGCTTCGCGCTGGATGATGTCGCCGATGACGTCGTTCGGCACACGTCCGCACAGGCAGCCGACGGTGATGCCATCGCATACCAGCGGCTGGTAGAACATCAAGGTGACCGCGTCGTGGAATTTGGAAGAGCTGGGTCCCAGCGCCAGGGTTTTCTGGTCGACATAAGGGCCGTGCAGGAAGCGCTCGCGCAAACCGCGCTTGACGGCCTCGTGCGGCAAGTCCTTCGCGCCCTTGCGTCCCTGGCGGCTGGATGCGAGCACCAATCCGTCCTTATCGATGACGAACACCTCGGAACAATCGCGCAACGCAGAGACCTTGCGGCGCAATGCGGCTTCGTCTATTTCCGGGAACTCGAACTCGACTTCCTTGGCCAGATGTTCGAGCAATTCCCATTGCTGACGGCACCAGCCTTGCAGCATATTGACCCGATTCGAGGCGATACCCTCGAAGGTCTGTTCCAGAACGGGATAACGGCGGCGGTTGAGTAGACAGGCCCAACGCATCGCCAACTTTCCGGTTTTTCCAAACACGGGCAGCCAGCTGCGCTCGGCGCTGGACAGGTTCATCTGAACACTTTTCAGCACGGTGAACAACTCCTCTTTGAGCAATGTGTGCGTCATCGTTAACGCACGCGGGATTCTAGCAAAATTACATATACCTCAAATGGGTTAGCAAACCTCATGCCATGCCCGACAACCTGCTGGTGCGAATATCCATCACCGGCCAGAGTTTGCTATCATGCCCATCCCGCTTAGATTCCCTGCCAATACCATGGCCGCACACGATTCCAGCCTTTCCCGCTTTATTTTCGAACACGCGCCGATACGGGGCGGAATTACGCGCATCGGCCAGCCATGGCGAACCATACTCGCGCATCACGACTACCCCGCACCCTTGAAGAACATCCTCGGAGAACTGGTAGCGGCGAGCACGCTGCTGGCCGCAACGCTCAAGCTGGAAGGCTCGCTGATCCTGCAGATACAGGGTTCCGGTCCTGTTTCACTGGTGGTGGTGGAATGCTCGGGCGATCTCAAACTGCGCGCCACGGCAAAGTGGACGGGCGAACTGACGCAAACCACTCTGGCCGAGCTGGTCGGCAACGGGCGTTTCGTCATCACCCTGGACCCGAAAAACGGTGGGCAAACCTATCAGGGCATCGTACCGCTGGAAGGCGGCAGCGTAGCTGAGATCCTGCAGAATTACATGGCGCGTTCGGAGCAACTGGAAACGCATCTGACGCTGACAGCCGACGAAACCAGTGCGGCCGGCATGCTGCTGCAGAAAATGCCGGAAAGCGCGAGCATCGACCCGGACGCCTGGAATCGCGCCGGACACCTGGCCTCGACGCTGGCGCCACAGGAACTTCGCGACCTTGATGCCGCGCAGTTTCTGCACCGCTTGTTCCATGAGGAAGACGTACGCCTGTTCGAGGCGCAAACGGTCGAATTCAGCTGCAGCTGCTCGCGCGAAAGTGTCGCCAGCATGCTGCGCATGCTGGGCTATGACGAAATCAAGAGCATCCTGGCCGAACGGGGAAATCTGGAAATTCACTGCGAATTCTGCAACCGGCGGTACGAGTTCGACGCCGTCGATGCAGAGCAGGTGTTTGCTGCGGACGTTACCGTGCCGGGCAGCAAAACGCGCCACTAAACCCTATCCGGCCGAACGGCCGAGCAGTGCAACAAAGTCCTGGGACGACAACGGCTTGCTGAAATAGTAGCCCTGCAGCTCGTCGCAGCCGATACCACGCAGGTAATCGTGCTGGTAACGGGTTTCCACGCCTTCCGCGATGACCTTCAAGTTCAGGCTATGCCCCAGCGCAACGATCGCGCGCAGGATCGCCATGTTGGCGGCCTCTGTCTCCAGATCGGCAACGAACGCCCGATCGATCTTCAAACGTTCGATCGGAAAATCCTTGAGGTAAGCCATACTGGAATACCCGGTGCCGAAATCGTCAATAGCCAGGGAAACACCTATCGACTTGAGGTCGTGCAAGGTCTCGATGAACTTCCGGGTGTCGTGCGCCAGCATGCTTTCGGTAATTTCAAGTTCCAGGCAGTCCGCATCGAGTTGCGCTTCGCGCAAGGCCTCTTCCACCATGCTGGCAAGCCCCGGCTGGCGGAACTGGCGCGGTGAAACATTGATCGCGATGGGTAACGGACACCCGTGCATCTGCTTTAGGGCGACCGCCATGCGGCAGGCCTCCGCCAGTACCCAGCGGCCGATTTCCTCAATGAGGCCTGTCTCCTCTGCCACCGGGATAAAGCTCGATGGCGATATCATCGCTTCGCCAGCCGGCTGCCAGCGGATCAGGGCCTCGGCGCCGCAGATCGTCCCTTTGGCAAAATCCATCTTCGGCTGGTAGTAGAGCATGAATTCGTCATTTTCCAGCGCCCGGCGCAGTTTGTATTCGGTATCCAGGCGCTCTACCAGCCTGGTATTAAGCTCCTTGGTATAGAACTGGAAATTGTTCCGCCCGGCCTGCTTGGCCTTGTACATTGCGGAGTCGGCGTTTTTGAGCAAGGTGCTGTAATCCTGCCCATCGTCCGGATAGAGGCTGACGCCAATGCTGCAGGAAATTTCATAATCCCAGTTATTGATAGAGAACGGCTGGGCCACCGAGGCCAGTATTCGCTGCATGGTCTGCCCGATCTCCTCGACTTTCTGCTGGCTAGCCAGCAGCAGCACGAATTCGTCCCCGCCCAGCCGCACCACCGTGTCTGACTCCCGCACGCAGCCGCTCAGCCGTTCGGCCATCATCACCAGCAAATCATCGCCAATATGATGCCCCATGCTGTCGTTGATCAGCTTGAACTGATCCAGATCGACGAATGCCACGGCCAACTTGCTATGGTAACGATCGGCAAAACTGATGCACTGCTGCAAGCGGTCCGTCAGCAGCGCTCGGTTCGGCAAGCCGGTCAGGCTGTCATGCGTGGCCTGGTACTCGATCTGCTGCTCGTACATCTTGCGCTCGGTGATATCTTCCACCGTACCTTCGTAGAACATCAGATTGCCATCGGCATCGCGCACTTCACGCGCATTTTCGGTAATCCAGATGATGTCGCCGTTTTTGCGGTACACCTGCGCTTCGAAATGCTCCACGCGGCCGTGGTCGCGCATCTGGCTGATGAATTCTTCGCGTTTGCCCGACTCCACGTATAGCTGCTTCTGGATATCCGAAATGCTGCGTATCAGGTCATCGGGCGATTCATAGCCATAGATACGCGCCAGTGCCGGGTTGAAGTTCAGGTACTTTCCGGAGGGCGTTGTCTGGTAGATGCCTTCCAGCGCATTTTCGAAAATAGACCGGTAACGTTCCTCGGCCTCGAGTGCCGTTTCCTCGCTGCGCTTCCGTTGCGTGATGTCCTGGATGAAGCCTTCCAGTGCTTCGATTTTTCCGTCGGCGTTGTATAGCGGACTGCCCCGCTCCAGCACCCAGCGCACCTCGCCATCGGCGCGCACGATGCGATACTCGGCTTCAAAACGTTCACTCAGCCTTACGGCATTAAGCAACCGCTCGCGCACCCAAAAACGATCATCCGCATGAGTAATGGCTTCGTAAGAGATACGGCGGTTATGGAGCAGGTCGGCAGGCAGGTAGCCCGTCAGGCTATGACAACCCTGGCTGACAAACAGCATGGTCCAGCGCTCATCGCAAAGGCAGCAATACACCATGCCTTCGAGGTTATTCAGGAGAGAATCGAGCATGCGCTCGCTATCCTGCAGCAAGGCGCGGATATTCGGACTCATGGCGCTATCCCGGGCATAGGGCTGCACCGACCCTTCATCCACCACCCGGATGTCCAAAACGCTTTGTCGACTCATGCCCGTATGTAGCAGTTTTCATGCCTACCTCTCCGCTCAGCGCATCGGCATGTCCCGCACTCGCACTCATCGGCATCACGCCCCGGCCCGAGGCAAAGGCACTTTTATGGTGCGCTGCCTGACGCGCTCGAAAAAACAAACCGCGGCGGCGGCGGCGGCATTCAGCGACTCGGTCTTCCCCGGCATCGGGATCAGCACGTTCTCCGATGCCGCCGCCTGCAATTCCGGCGACAGCCCCGCGCCTTCGTTGCCTACCAGAAACGCGACAGGGCCTGTCAGATCCAGCTCGTAAATCGACCGCTCCGCCTGCAGGCTGGTAGCCACGGAGATACCGCCAAAACGGCTGAGCACATCCGCAAGATCGGCGCGCTCCATAATGGTCATCGTGAAGTGCGCCCCCATCCCGGCCCGCAGCGTTTTGGGAGACCAGGCATCGGCACAGTTGGCGGAAAGATACGCGGCCTGCACGCCCGCCGCCGCCGCAGAGCGCAAAATCGAGCCTAAGTTGCCGGGGTCCTGGATACCTTCCAGCAGCAC
>CAMLDQ010000099.1 GCA_946478965.1 uncultured Methylobacillus sp.
GGCCGTACGGCTCCGGGGTCTGGGGCAAGCGCGAATGGGTGATGCCCAACGTCCCGGACGATCTCATCGTGTCGATGGACGAGGGCGGCACGAACCTATTCTGGGCAGAGCGCTACGGGCGCACCATCGGCAAGGTGCTGGTCAATGGCCTGGACGTGAATCTAGAGCAGATCAAGGCTGGCATGGCCTGGTGGTATGAGAAGTACCGGAAGGAGCAGAGTGAGCAGGATCAGTACATATACTCGGCGCAGGAGGCTGAGGGTCGACAAAGGCGTGTTGGGTTATGGCGAGAGAACGATCCGGTGCCGCCCTGGGCTTGGCGGAAAAACCAGAGATGACAGGTGCCGGCCACAACCGGCCGGTCATACCCTCTCGACTACGGTCATTCAAACGGCGGCTCCACTCCGAAACCTGCCTGATGAGCTACTTCAGGTCGTCGGCCAAAGCCGACCTTTGGCAGGCGGTCGGCATCCGACTGCAATGTGGCAATTAGCTGCCGCTCAGCCGCTGATCGAGGTTAATGCCATTTTGGGGGCGCGCGGAAGGACAGCAAGTGACCCGAAGCGGCAATTGCCTGTTGAATGAAGCGAACGTTCAGAAAGATTTGACGTAACCGTTCAGCGGCGGCCGACGGCTGGAGCAAACCTGCAAGCGCAGCTTACAGGTGGTCCGTTTGACGGATGGGTTCGGCATCGCAGTCATGGAGTCGCGGCAATGTTGTGCAACTCATGCTTCGGAAAGCGACTTGCCGTCGTGGGTGATGCTGAGAACTCCGCCTGCCGTGAAGTTGAGGGCGATGCTGTCGTAGTGACGGTTGGCGGAGAAAAGATAATGGTACTTCGCGACAACAGCCTGAATTTCGGCCTGCGATGTGGCCGCTGCGTATTCCTGTTGGAAGGGGATGGACTTTCTCATCTCGACCATGTTCGACGAGAGCGCGGACGTGGTGCGCAGTGCCCGTTCGATCACCGGGTTGCTTTCCAGCGCCTGCTTGAATTCTGCAGCGTAGGGGTAGTCGGTCGGCAACTGGATTTGCCCCATCGTATCGTAGGTGATGTTTGCAGGCGGAGTGGGAATGCCATTGTCCGCCAGGAATGTCGGCATGTGCGCCGAGACGTACCCGGATAGAGCATCGATGTTCTTTTGGCTCGGCATTAGCAACGGCAACGAGTCCAAATCAACGCCTTGGCTGCCAGGTGGCGTGAAGTAGGCCTCGATATCCAGTTTCAGCGTTCCTTTGTTGGTGTCGAATTCGGCATTGGCCTTGCCTCCGGGGGGCGTAGCGGATTTTTCCTGGCTTGCATGGGCCACATAGAGGTCGCGCGCCGCCTGGGAAATGCTGACTGTATCGGCAGTATTTGCCGGTAACGCGGCGAGGTTTTTCTGGAACGATACTGAGCGTGCAATTGCGGTAGCGGAGAATAGAGCGGAATGGGGCTGAACTATCATGGCGTACCTCCTTCTTCTGGATGCCTCGGCTGCACGCAAAGCGCATGCCAATGGATATCGGGAAGATGCGAATGGTGATGCCCAACGGTGAATAGACGGACCCATGGGGGCGTCTACACACAATCAAGCGGGTACCCGAATTCAAGAAGAATGCCTGGTAACGGTAAACGCATCGAATGGCCGCTCGTATGCGCCCACATGCAGAGCAATTGCGGTCAGGATTTGCCAGCGCGTTCCGCGCATAGTGTGCTCCGTGAACCAAGGATGAATGATGAGCGACACACAGGCTGAAAAATACGCAAGGCGCTTCGCGAAAGTACTCGACCATATCGAGTCCAATCTCGGTGAGGCGCTGAGTTCGGAGCACTTGAGCCAAATCGCCAATTTCTCCAAGTTTCACTTTCATCGGCAATTCGCCGAATTCGTCGGCACCAATGTCGGTCGTTATATCCAGTTGCTACGCCTGCGGCAGGCCAGTTATCGGCTCGCTTTCAGTCGCCAGGACAAGATCATCGACATTGCCCTGGATGCCGGCTTCGAAAACCCGGAATCGTTTACGCGTGCCTTCAGGAACATCTTCGGCCAGTCGCCATCCGAATTCAGGCGGCAGCCGAACTGGGAATCCTGGCATGAACGCTATCGCTTCCGTATCCCGGAAAGGAAACAAAACGTGCAAGTCGAGATCGTCGATTTCAACACTACCCGCATTGCCGTCATGGAGCATCGCGGCCCGGTCGAGAGAGTCAATGACTCCGTCGTCCAATTCATCGCCTGGCGTAAGGCAAGCGGCCTTTCGCCCAAGGACAGCAGCCGGACCTTTGGCATTGCCTACGACAATCCGGACACCTGCGAACCGGCGGAATTCCGCTTTGATATCTGCGGTGAAGTCCATGCGGAGGTGCCGGTCAACCCGCAGGGTGTGATGACGAAAAGCATTCCTGCTGGCCGCTGTGCGCGGGTGCGGCATTACGGTTCCCACACCAGGATCGGCGAGAGCATCTACCCGCTCTATCGCAACTGGCTACCGGAAAGTGGCGAGGAACTGCGTGATTTCCCGCTCTATTTCCATTATCTCAACCTGATGCCGGAAACGCCCGAGCATGAGCTGGTGACTGATATCTACCTGCCCTTGAAGTCATAGATCCATGGCGGTATTTCGGGAATGCGTCGGGAGCCACGGGGCGTAAAACTTCCGTAAAGACAAAAAGGCAATGGCCGGTCTGGATCGCAGACCGGCCATTTGCAATTTCACCGTTGGAACAATAGCTCACACGCTTCAATAGGGGCTGTTTTCGACCCAAAACAGCCGTAGCAGTTTTCCGATAGCGGCCAGTCAGCCAAACTCACTTTGTGCGACTTGGAATGCCCGGAAGCTGCCGGTGGCGACCTCACCCGACCGGCCATGACCAGCCGGTCGGGGTTACGTTTCAATTTCTGCTGGTGGTGCGGCCGTTGATCGTGTTGAGTGGCCGGTATTCGGCGAGCAATTAATCGACTCTATCGCCTCGGTTCAAGTTTCTTGGCGGAGAGCCGCGCAGACATCCCTGACGTGACCACGTAGCCAGCGATGGGCGGGGTCGGCATCGAGCCTCGGGTGCCAAAGCAATGAAACCGTGATCTCCGGAGATTGAACAGGAAGAGGGAAACTATGCATGCCGGCCCGCAGGTTTCCGGTGTGTCGTTCGGGTACGCTGGCGATCAGGTCGGATGCCCGAGCCAATGCCAGTGCCGTCGAAAAGCCACCAACAATGGTGACGATCTTGCGTTCCAGTCCGAAGGCGCTCATGGCCTCATCAATCGGCCCCTTGTCCTTACCCTGACGCGACACGTAGATGTGCCGTCCGGCCGCATAACTGACAGCCGTGACCTCCCCCTGACTCAGCGGGTGCCCCATGCGCACGACGCCAATGAAACGGTCGTGGAACAACGCTTGCACTCGCAGTTCCGGCGCCGTCGTCTGGCCCACAACCCCGGTTTCCAGATCGACAAGCCCATCACGCAGTGGCTTGCTGTCCTTGTCCGGTTTCTGCATGAAGCACAACCGTACGCCGGGCGCCTCTTCGCCGATGCGGGCAATCAAATCCGGTCCGAAATTTTCAACAAATCCTTCACTGGTCCGCAGTGTGAAGGTCCGGACCAATTGTTTGAGGTTGAGCTTCTCGGCGGGGCGTAAAACGGCTTCCCCATCTTGCACCAATTGAGCGACACGCTCGCGCAGTTCTAGGGCGCGCGGCGTCGGAACGAGCCCGCGCCCGGCCCTGACCAACAACGGATCTCCTGTCGTCTCGCGCAATCGCGCCAGCGCTCGGCTCATTGCCGACGGGCTGAGGCGCAAACGTCGAGCGGCACCTGCTACGCTGCCTTCGGCGAGCAACACATCAAGCGTGAAAAGAAGGTTCAGATCGGGTCGCGACATAGAAGAACGATAGCAGTATTTATTCAATATATGGCGTCAAACGCATCAATAACCTGCAAATGATGCGCCTTCCGCCATTCCATACAAAGACCTAGGATTCAGATAGCCCTGTTTGGGGCGCTGCCTATAAAAGGAGGCTATGGTGAAAACATTCATTACAGGAAAAGTTGAGCCGGTCATTCAAAGCCCTGAAACGACGTCTTCGGTGCGTTGGGCACTGGCCAGTCTGGCACTATCCGTATTGCTTTCTTCCCTCGGCACCAGCATCGCCAATGTAGCCTTGCCGAACCTGGCGGAGGCGTTCAAGGCCTCCTTCCAGGCCGTCCAGTGGATCGTCATCGCCTATCTGCTCGCTATCACCACCCTGATTGTCAGCGCCGGACGGCTTGGCGACATGATAGGTCGCAGAAGGATGCTTTTGATCGGCATTTCATTGTTCTCGCTGGCCTCGCTCTTGTGCGCAGTGGCGCCCACGCTGGGGCTGCTGATCGCGGCACGTGCGCTGCAGGGCCTTGGCGCAGCCATCATGATGGCCCTTGCTATGGCCTTCGTCGGCGAGACGGTACCGAAAGAAAAAACGGGCAGCGCCATCGGCCTGCTCGGAACGATGTCGGCAATTGGCACCGCGCTTGGCCCATCGCTTGGCGGTGTTCTGATCGCTGGGTTTGGTTGGCAGGCAATATTTTTGATCAACCTGCCGCTAGGGGCACTGACGCTTTTTCTCGCCCATCGCTACCTGCCCGTTGATCAAAGAAAAGAGAAAACGGAACGCGCCAGCTTCGACACGATAGGCACGCTGCTCCTGGCCCTGACGCTCGCCGCCTATGCGCTAGCGATGACGATCGGGCGTGGCAGTTTCGGTCTGCTCAACATGGCGTTGCTATTGGCTGCCTTTTTCGTTGCCGGCCTTTTCGTATTTACCGAAATGAGAACCCCATCACCCTTGATCCGAATGGCAATGTTTCGCAAGCTTGAGTTGAGTGCGAGCCTGGCCACCAGTGCCCTCGTTTCAACCGTGATGATGGCAACACTGGTCGTCGGGCCATTCTATCTTTCTCGGACGCTCGGGCTTGACGCAGCACTGCTTGGTCTCGTCTTGTCCGTGGGCCCAGGGGTGGCGGCACTGACCGCCATGCCTGCCGGGCGCTTGGCAGACCGCCTTGGCACACAATGCGTTACCACCGTCGGGCTCATTGGCATGGCGATTGGCACCTTTACGCTATCACTGTTGCCGACAACATTTGGCATCCCGGGCTACATCACTTGCATCGTGGTCATCACTGCCAGTTATGCCTTCTTTCAAACAGCCAACAACACTGCCGTCATGGCGGGTGTCAGCTCGGACCAACGTGGTGCTATTTCCGGCATGCTTAATCTTTCGCGCAATCTGGGGCTCATCACTGGCGCATCCCTCATGGGCGCAGTCTTCGCCTTCGGATCGGCTTCGAATGATATTGCAACGGCGTCCCCGGAGGCCGTTGCTAACGGCATGCAGATCACTTTCGCCGTCGCGGCTGCGCTGCTCGTCGTTGCCCTCACCGTCGCCATTGGAGCGAACTGGCGCTTCTTCCAGAATCGGGCACTGGCTCCGTAAGCGGCAAATCAATCAGTGTTCGCCAACCGCTGGCTACCCAGGATTTCCACGAATTCGGTCGCTTTGCGATCAGTAAGCTGCTCAAGCGCTTGGCCCTCTCATTAGACAGCGGCACGGAGCGCTCAGTGGCGACTGGCAGCTTTGAGGAATCAGAAATTCTCTGACTGCTTTTCGGCGATGAACCTGAAGTGAGGGCAGTCGCCTCGCGACCCATATCGGCCGCTCGGCACTCCTTGCGTGATATTGGAACGATAAAGCGTGTGCAAGCAGCAGTTGTCGATGAATTGAGCAAAGTTAAAGGAGAAGTCGACTGTCGCGTTTTCGAACCATGGCTGACTCCTGCAT
>CAMLDQ010000100.1 GCA_946478965.1 uncultured Methylobacillus sp.
ACTTTCGTCACTACCCCCTCAAGATAGCGTGTCTACCAATTCCACCACGTCGGCATGCTTTTCCGGGCAAACAGGCCCGGACTGTGTACATCAAATTACTGAGGAACTTCCTTCGTCTTGGCAGGCACCACCGGCTGCCCGGCATCTTCCGTCTTGCTTGCTGCCGGAGCCGTGGTCGCAACCGGCGCTTTAACCACGCTGGAATGCTTGCCGCCATGCCCAGAAAAATATGCCAACGTCATGCTTGTGATAAAGAACACCGCCACCATGCCCGCCGTCGCACGGCTAAGGAGGTTGGCCGAACCACTGACACCGAACAGACTGCCGGACGCACCGCTCCCGAAAGCAGCGCCCATATCGGCACCCTTGCCGTGCTGCAACAGCACGAGACCGATCACGGCGAGCGCCGCAATCACATGAATTACCCAAACAATAGTTTCCATCAAACCCTACTCTTAATTTGCCGCACGGCAGATTGCAATGAATTCTTCAGCCACCAACGAGGCATGCCCAACCAGCGCCCCATCGATATCCGGCATAGACAGCAATTGTGCCGCATTTGCGACTCGAACGCTACCCCCATGAAGGATTCTGAGCTTGGCCGCAGCCACTTTGTCCAGCCGCGCAACGCGATCCCGGATAAAGGCATGCACGGCTTGCGCCTTCTGCGGCGTAGCGCCGCGACCGGTTCCGATCGCCCAGACCGGCTCATAAGCAAGCACGCCCTGACACAGCCCTTTCGGTCCGATCCGGTTCAGCACTGCATCCAGCTGCCGTGCCACCACTTCCTCCGCCAAACCGGCCTCGTGCTCCTCCCGCGTTTCGCCAACGCAGAAGATCGGCTTCATGCCATCATTGAGCGCCGCCTCGAACTTGGCCGCCACCACCGGATCGCTTTCGTTGCAGAGCTCGCGCCGCTCCGAATGCCCGATGATGACGTAGCTGCAACCGAAATCGACCAGCATGTGCGGCGCCACCGAACCGGTAAACGCGCCCGCCTCGAACTGGCTCATGTTCTGCGCGCCCCAGGTGATGTTGCTATCTCGCAGCAAAGCCTGCGCCTGAAACAGATACGGCGTCGGCACGCACACGGCGTAATCGGCATTACGATAGTCGTGCAAACCGGCCATCAGCGCTTCCAGCAGAACCTTGTTGGATTCAAGGTTTCCGTACATCTTCCAGTTGCCAACCACCAGCTTGCGACGCATCTGCGCTCTTTCGCACCCAAAACCGAACAATGATACCGACCAGAGCGATGGTGGTCAAAAGCAAATCGGTTTTCCGGCAGCCTGCCGGCGCACTCCTCCGCGCTTTTGGAGCATGAAAAAAACTGTGCGCGAAGGCCGAACTCGCAAAAAAATCGGCGCCCATAACAACCGGGCGCCGGTGATTACCGCGACGCGCGCATCAGGTCGCGAGCCCCTGGGCATCGAACATGCCCTCGAACAGGACGGAACTGAGATAGCGCTCCCCTGAATCCGGCAGGATGACAACAATGGTCTTACCTGCATTTTCCGGTTTTTTCGCCTGCCGCACGGCCGCTGCCGCCGCAGCACCGCAGGAAATGCCGGACAGGATGCCCTCTTCCCTGGCGAGCCGGCGCGCATATTCGACCGCCTCCTCATTGCTCACCTGTTCGACCGCGTCGATCAGGGACAAATCCGTATTGTCCGGCACAAAGCCGGCACCGATCCCCTGGATCTTGTGCGGCCCGGGTTTGAGTTCCTGCCCAGCAAGCTTTTGCGAAAGCACCGGACTGGCGGAAGGTTCCACCGCAACACTCAGGATAGCCTTGCCCCGGACCTGCTTGATATAGCGCGAAACCCCGGTGATGGTGCCGCCGGTACCCACTCCCGCCACGAAGATATCGATCTTGCCTTCGGTATCCTCCCAGATTTCCGGCCCTGTGGTCGTCTCGTGTATCGCCGGATTGGCCGGATTCTTGAACTGCTGCAATAGAACATACCGATCCGTATTCGATGCGGCGATTTCCTCCGCCTTTTCGATCGCCCCCTTCATGCCGCGCGGACCTTCGGTCAGCACCAGCTTGGCGCCATAGGCTGCCAGCAGCTTGCGTCGCTCGATACTCATCGTTTCCGGCATCGTCAGGGTGATGGGTATGCCACGGGCCGCCGCCACGAACGCCAGCGCAATCCCGGTATTGCCGCTGGTCGGCTCCACAATTTCCTTGCCCGGCCCCAGCAAGCCGCGCTTTTCCGCATCCCAGATCATGGCCGCGCCGATACGGCACTTGACCGAATATCCCGGGTTGCGCCCCTCGATCTTGGCCAGCACCGTCGCATGCGCGCCATCAGTGATGCGATTGAGCTTTACCAGCGGCGTACGGCCGATGGACAGCGAATTGTCCTCAAAAACATTCATTAATATCTCCTGATACTTCCGATCCCGAACAAGAAAGAATATGCGTCGAAGCGTTTTCCGCAGCTCTCGTATTGCGCCGGCAATTGTGCTGAAGGCACTCTAGGGCCGACCCCGACCAGTGTCAATCCCGCATCAGCCACAAGGAACTACCGGCGGCGCAACGATTCACCAATAACTCTCCAGCGTAATCTGTCCGGGGTCTTTGCGACGATGCTTTTTCAGTCCACGTGCCGCCAGGCATTGCGTCACATCCGTTACCATGGCCGGGTTTCCGCATAACGCAAATTGACTGTCCTGAGACGTAATCCGCAGACCGGCACGCTGCTCCAGCATGCCATTCTCGATAGCCTGGGGAATGCGGCCCGGCAGTGCGAAATCGCTGGCTTCGCGGCTGATGAAGGGGATATAGGCGAAGCGATTACCACGCAAAGCCGCAATCTCGGCAATGCGCGCTTGATAATTCAGTTCAGCCTGCGTACGTACCGCATAGACCAGTACCACTTTTTCGAAGCGATCCCACGCGCGCCCTTCGTCCAGCAACGCGAGGAATGGCCCCACTCCGGTCCCTGTCGCCATCAGCCACAGATGTCGGCCCGGCGGAATCTCGTCCAGCACCATGAAACCAGTTGCCCGTGGGGCGACCAGAATGCCATCCCCCGCCTCCAGCTCGATCAGGGCCGTAGTGAGGCGGCCGCCGGGAACATGGATGAAATAGATTTCCAGCAGCCTCTGCTGCGGCGGATTCAGCAGCGAATACGGTCTACCAACGATTTCGCCTTCCAGTTCCAGTCCTACCTTGACGAACTGGCCGGCCTGATGCGGTTCCAACTCGGCTTCGATATAAAGCGAGTGCAGTTTCTCGTTCCAGCGCTTGTGCGCCACTACCTTACCCGGATTCCAGGCTGCCATGCGACCCCCTCATTGCCCCGAAAGGCGTGCCGGGGCTGTCTAAACCTCAGTGCAGCATAGCAGGATATGCCATCCCAGGAGAGCGGAACTTCGCGGAATAGCATCGGTCACAAAAATGTCGTTCGTTTCATTCGGGGCATCGTCCCTAGAGTCCCATTCGCGCCGCAGGCGCACGACTACTAACAAACTCGGCGACCGACAGGCTCCACCCGCTGCAAGCCGATAGCGGGTCGTTTCCGACTGCAATGAATCCGAGGAGGTCGAATGGCTACCAACACGCCCTTCGAGTATGAACATCACCCGTTCCAACCGGCACCGATTGCCGCGCCCAGCGCAGGCACGCAGCGACTTCACCGCTGGCGGCATGGCGACCGGGACCGTCGGCGCACGGCTCGCGGTCCGTCCCACCCCTATCCGGGTGAGCGCCGCGCCAGCGCCTGATCGCCAGACGGTTCCCAGTAGCGCACGATCAGCTGCACCGACCGACTACCGTTATACTCGTTGACGGCCAGGCGGTAGACTGCGCGAATCCGGGCAGGTGCCGTGTCGGTACTGTTGAAGAAGATCGCATCGAAACGGCGACCGCCGCTCTCGAGACGCAGCTTGAGATGCCGCTCGCCGACGATGCGCTGCTCGATCACATGAAAATCATCGTCGAATTCGGGCGCGGCGAAACCCTGTCCCCACACCTGCTGCTCCAGTTGCTCCGCCAAGTTCAGATCGATCGCGCCCGGCGCGACCGCGCCGTCGGTTTCCAGCACGGCCTCCAGGTCGGCTGGTGTCAGCAGAGAGCGTACGATTGCCTCGAAGGCCTCCGAGAAGCGGCCGAGCTCGGTCTCCACAATCGTCAGCCCGGCAGCCATCGCATGCCCTCCGAACCGCAACAGCAGATCGGGGTGGCGCTTGGACACGAGATCGAGCGCATCGCGCAGATGCAGTCCGGGAATGGAACGCCCGGAACCCTTGAGCGTGCCGTCGCCCGCCTGGGCGAAGGCGATCACTGGCCGATGCAGGCGCTCCTTGATGCGCGACGCGAGAATGCCGATCACGCCCTGATGCCATTCCGGTTCGTACAGGCTGACGCTGTAACGCTCGCCTGCCTCGAACGCTTCCAGTCCAATCAGCGCCGACTCATGCATATCCGCCTCAATCTCACGTCGTTCGCGATTGAGGGCATCCAGTTGCCGGGCCAGCACCAAAGCCTCGCTCATATCCGTGGACAAAAGACAGGCGATCCCCAGCGACATGTCCTGCAGGCGTCCCGCCGCATTCAACCGAGGGCCGGCACCAAAGCCGAAATCCTGCGCCGTAGCGCGCCGCGGATCGCGTCCGGCCACCCTTAGCAGAGCCTCCACACCGGGGCTGGCTTTGCCGGCACGAATGCGCCGTAATCCCTGTTCGACCAGAATCCGGTTATTGTCGTCCAGTCGCACCAAGTCGGCCACCGTACCCAATGCCACCAGATCCAGCAGTTCGGTCAGGTTGGGCTCCGGCTGCGCGGCGTACGCACCGCGGGCACGCAATTCGCCCCGCAACGCCAGCATCAGGTAAAAAGCAACGCCGACGCCGGCCAGGTGCTTACTGGGGAAATCGCAGCCCGGTTGATTCGGGTTGACGATACAGGCAGCATCCGGCAACGCATCGCCCGGCAGATGGTGGTCGGTCACCAGTACGGCAATCCCCAGGGCGTTGGCGGCGCGCACGCCGTCCACGCTGGCGATGCCGTTATCCACGGTAATGATGAAGTCGGGGCTGCGCTGCGCGGCCAAAGCAACGATTTCCGGCGTCAATCCGTAACCGTATTCGAAGCGATTCGGCACCAGGTAATCGACGATACCGCCCATCATCCGCAGGCCGCGCACGCTGACCGCACACGCCGTGGCACCGTCGCTGTCGTAATCGGCCACAACCAGCAGGCGCTTGCTCTGGGCGATTGCATCCGCCAGGATGGCGGCCATCCGCCCGATATTCTTCATTTGTGCCGGCGGGATCAGCCCGGCCAGGGAACATTCCAGTTGTACTGGGGAAACAATGCCGCGTGCGGCCAGGATACGCGCCAGCACCGGATGACGACCGGACTGGCGTAGCGCGGCCGCGGCATTTTCCGGGAACGATCGCGTGACGATGCTAGCCAAGGCAGGACTCCCACGACGGCGCACGGCGCCAGAATTTAAGCAGGTCGCCGCGC
>CAMLDQ010000101.1 GCA_946478965.1 uncultured Methylobacillus sp.
TCCTGGCCGACCATGTACCCCTGGATCAAGGAAGAAGGCCTGACCTACTTCAAGAAGCGTTTGACCGAAGCGCGTCGCGACGTGGAGCAGGGGCTGGAAGTCACACTCAATTATTTTAGCCAGAGCCGCGAGATGCAGGAAAAGGCGCTGGATATCCTGCAGTTCAAGCTGGACGTGCTGTGGGTGATCGCCGATTCCATCATGCTGGCTTGTACCGACATCAAGGTGGAAGACCGCGATTATCTGCGTCAACCACGCTATTAAGGGTTATTCATGGACCAGAACGATATCTACAAGCTCGCCCCGCATTACCGCTTCCAGTGGGAAGAGGCGCAGCAGTGCTATGTGCTGCTGTTTCCCGAAGGCATGATCAAGTTGAACGGCGGGGCCGGTGAAGTCATCAAACGGGTAGACGGCAAGAAAACCGTGGCCGACATCGTGGCCGAGCTACAGCAGGCTTTTCCCGATGTGCCGGACCTCGAAGCCGATGTTCTTGCCATGGTGGAACTGGCAGTAAACAAGGCTTGGCTGGCCAAGGCCAGTTGAAGCCGCTGAGGAGATAAGCATATGGCACAACAGAATAATGGCGTAGCTGCATCCGTGACGCATACCCAGCCGTTGTGGCTGCTGGCTGAGGTGACCTATCGCTGCCCGCTGCATTGCGCGTTCTGCTACAACCCGACCGATTACGACAAACATACGCAGAATGAGCTTTCCACCGAGCAGTGGTTGCAGGTGCTGCGCGACGCGCGCAAGATGGGCGCGCTGCAGCTCGGCATCTCCGGCGGCGAGCCGCTGTTGCGCGACGATATCGAGGATATCGTGGTCGAGGCGCGTAAGCTCGGCTACTACAGCAATCTCATCACCTCCGGCGTCGGGCTGACGGAAAAGCGTATCCAGGCGTTCAAGGAAGGTGGGCTCGATCACATCCAGCTATCGATGCACGATATCACGGAAGAGATCAACAACTTCATCACCAATACCAAAACCTTCGAATTGAAGAAGAAGGTCGCAGCGATGATCAAGGGCCACGGCTACCCGATGGTGCTCAACGTGGTGATCCATCGCTACAACATCGGCCATATCAAGGAGATCCTGGAAATGGCCGAGGCGCTGGGTGCCGACTTTGTCGAGCTGGCAAACACGCAATACTACGGCTGGTCGCTGATCAATCGGAGCCAGTTGATGCCGACCAAGGAGCAGATCGACCACGCGGAAAAAGTGACTAACGAGTTTCGCGCCAAGGTTGGCAACAAGATGAAAATCTTCTTCGTTGTGCCGGATTATTTCGCCGACCGCCCGAAGAAATGCATGAACGGCTGGGGCGAAGTGTTCATGATCGTCACCGCCAACGGTGACGTGCTGCCGTGCCACTCGGCGCGTGTGCTGCCCAATATCGAGTTTCCCAACGTGCGCGAAAAGGGCCTGGAATGGGCCTGGAAGGATTCGCCGGCATTCAACCGCTACCGCGGCGATAGCTGGATGAAGGAGCCGTGCCGCACCTGCCCGGAAAAGGAAAAAGACCTCGGCGGCTGCCGCTGCCAGGCCTTCCTGCTGTCCGGCGATGCGGAAAGCGCCGACCCGGTGTGCAGCTTGTCGCCCAACCACCACCTGATCGAACAGGCGATCAAGGATGCGCAGAACCCGGTGTTGCAGGCGCAGCCCATCGTGTTCCGCAACGACAAGAACTCCAAGCAGTTGATTGAGGGCGAGATGGCGGAGCGCGTCGAGGCATTCCACGCCTTGCCCTGAATTCCAGGGTTTTAAAACAACGCCACGTTTCCCCTATAATGGAAGCCAGCGCGCTGCGCGAGCGGCGCGCTTTTTTATTATCAGGAACTTAACTTGACTCAACGATCCCACGGCATCACGGCGCTGGTGCTTGCCAGCCTGGCAGCGCTCGCACCGTTTGCCATCGACACCTATCTCCCGGCGTTTCCGGCGCTCGCCCGCGATCTGGGATCGAGCACGCTCGCATTGCAGCAAAGCCTGACTTTCTACCTGCTGCCGTACGCCTTGATGACGTTGTGGCATGGCGCCATTTCCGATGCTATCGGGCGCCTGCCGGCAATGCGCTGGGGCTTGCTGGTATTCGCGTTGGCTTCTGTAGGCTGTGCATTTGCACCGAACGTGGAAACCCTGTGGTTTTTTCGCGCGTTGCAAGGGCTCTCTGGCGGAGCGGGGAATGTGGTTGCGCGCGCGATGGTGCGCGACCTGTTCGAGGGGGTGGCCGCACAGCGCGTGATGGCGCAAGTGCAGATGATTTTCGGCCTGGCCCCCGCGGTGGCGCCGATTATTGGCGGCTTCCTGCTGGGCATCCACTGGCAGGCGATTTTCGTGTTTCTGTTCCTGTATTCGCTAGCAACCTTGGTTGCAGCCTACCGTTTCCTGCCGGAGACGATGCCGCAGGAGAAGCGTGTGCCCTTGTCGCCCAGGCAGGTGCTTTCCGGCTATCGCAAGATTTTTTCCGATGCTGAATTCGTGCGGCTGGTGATTGCCGTGGGGGCGAATTTCGCCGGATTTTTTGTCTACGTGCTTGCTGCACCGGTATTCCTGATCCAGCATCTGGGGCTTACCGAGCATCAGTTCGGCGCGATGTTTGTCCCTACCGTGCTGGGCATGGTTATAGGTTCCTGGCTCGCCCGACACTGTGCAGGGCGGCATTCAAATGTTGTGCTGCTTCGTCTGGCCTACGCATGGATGGCCATGGCGGCGATACTGAATATCGCAGTCTGCCTGTGGCTGCCGCCGAGTCCGTGGTTCAATATCCTCCCGATCGCCCTGTACAACATCGGCATGGCCTTCGCGATGCCGGTGCTTTCTATCGCATCGCTGGACCGGCATCCGCGCTTGCGCGGTACGGCGGCTTCCGGCCAGGCGTTTATGCAAATGTTGTTGTCGACGGTATCGGCCGGCTTGATTGTCCCCTTGCTCTGGCATCATCCGATTGGGCTTGCGCTTGCTATGACGGGGTATCTGATAATCGGGTTTGCGAGTATCGGTATGTCCGCGTTGTGGCGAAAACCGGTGGCCGCATAGCTGGGCGGAAGGCAACAAAAAAGGAGGCCGCAGCCTCCTTTTTTGTTGGTGTAACCGGTCTGATTATTCGACCAGCAGGCCGCGTTTGTCGGCTTTACCGTTGTTTGCGTCGGCATCCGGAAGCGCATCCTTCTTGGCCGTGATGGTCGGCCATACCTTGGCCAGGCGTGCATTCAGTTCGATATATTCCTGCTGGTCTGCCGGGACGTCATCTTCGGCAAAAATCGCTTCTGCCGGGCATTCGGCCACGCACAGGGTGCAGTCGATGCATTCGTCCGGATCGATGGCGAGGAAGTTCGGGCCTTCCACGAAGCAATCCACCGGGCACACGTCCACGCAATCGGTGTACTTGCACTGGATACAGTTTTCGGTAACGACGTAAGTCATGGTTTTACTCCAGAAATTTAGTCTAATAGTTTATCAGAACAGGATAATGTTGTCCGAGCTCAGGCCACCATGCCGGCAGCGACGGTGTTATTGGTGCTTTCATCAATCACGATGAACGCGCCCGATGCGCGGTTTTCCGTATAGCGATCTACGCATAAGGGCTGGGCCAGACGGAAGCTGATTCTGGCGATATCGTTCATGCCGAGGCCCTGCGCTGGCTGCTGTTCCAGCGTATTGACGTCGACGCGATAGTCGATGGCGCCAACTTTGGCCTTGGATTCGCGCGTCGTATGGCGAATGATGTAGGTGCGGGCCGGGGAGAGCGGTGTCTCCGACAGCCAGCACAGCATCGCATCGAGCTGCTTGACCGGCTCCTTGGCTTCGCTGCTTTTTACGATCATGTCGCCGCGCGAGATGTCGATCTCGTCTTCCAGCAGCAGGGCTACGGACTGTTCATGGATAGCGCGGTCCAGCTTCTCGTTGCCGATCTGGATGGCCTTGATCTTGCTGGAACGTCCGGACGGCAATACGGTGACCGCATCGCCGACCGTGATTTCGCCCGATTCGACACGTCCCATGAAGCCGCGAAAGTCGTGCAATTCCGGATTGGCGGAGTCCTGCGGCCGGCAGACGTACTGCACCGGGAAACGGAAGTATTCAGCCCTTTCGGTATGCGCCGCCGGTGCTTCTTCCAGGATTTCCAGCAAGGTCGGGCCGTCATACCAGTTCATCGATTCGCCACGATCCACGATCATGTCGCCATTGAGGGCGGACATTGGAATGAATCGGATGTCGTGGTCTTCGCGCTGCAGGCCGATTTCGGTAGCGAAAGCCAGGTAGTCGGCGCGGATCTTGTCAAATACGGCTTGGTCGTAGTCTACCAGGTCCATCTTGTTCACCGCGACCAGAATGTGCGGGATGCCGACCAGGTGCGCCAGGAAGGAATGGCGGCGGGTCTGCGTCAGCACGCCCTTGCGCGCGTCGATCAGGATGATGGCGAGGTTGGCGGTCGAGGCGGCGGTCACCATGTTGCGGGTGTACTGCTCATGGCCGGGGGCGTCGGCGATGATGTACTTGCGCGTACCGGTGCTGAAATAGCGGTAGGCCACGTCGATGGTGATGCCTTGTTCGCGCTCGGCCTGCAGCCCGTCGGTAAGCAGGGAAAGATCCACGGCTTCCATGCCGCGCTTTTTCGAGGTGCGCTCGATCTGGGTCAGGGTGTCTTCAAGAATCGTCTTGGTGTCGAACAGCAGGCGGCCGATCAGCGTACTCTTGCCGTCGTCCACGCTGCCGCAGGTCATGAAGCGCAGCAGGCCGTTATCCTGGTGATTGAGAGGGGCGTTCATCAGAAGTAACCTTCCTTCTTGCGTTGTTCCATGGAGGCGTCGGAGGTCTGATCGTCCAGACGCGTCGCGCCGCGCTCGGTAATGGTGGTGGTCGCGGTTTCCAGCACGATCTTCTCGACTGTGTCGGCGCCTGACTCGACCGGGGCGGTGCAGGAAATGTCGCCAACGGTACGGAAGCGCACCTGGAGATCGATGATGTTTTCACTCGCCTTCGGCAGGTTGACTAGTTCGCCGTTGACCAGCGGCACATTGACCGGCACGATGGCGCCCTGGCGCATGACCACGGGACGCGTATGCGCAAAGTAGATCGACGGTAGCTCGAGCCCTTCGCGCTCGATGTACTGCCAGACGTCCATTTCTGTCCAGTTGGAAATCGGGAAAGCGCGGATGTTTTCGCCGCGATGGGTGCGTGCGTTGTAGAGGTTCCACAACTCGGGGCGCTGGTTCTTCGGGTCCCATTGGCCGAACTCGTCGCGGAAGCTCATGATGCGTTCCTTGGCGCGCGCCTTTTCCTCGTCGCGGCGGGCGCCGCCGATACAGCAGTCGAATTCGAATTCGGCGATGGCTTCCAGCAGCGTCACCGACTGGTGTTTATTGCGTGATTCGCCTTCATGCTTGAGCACCACGGTACCACGCTTCATGGAATCTTCCACCGAGCGCACGATCAGGCGCTCGCCCAGCTCGGCGGCGCGCTTGTCGCGGAACTC
>CAMLDQ010000102.1 GCA_946478965.1 uncultured Methylobacillus sp.
CCCCGGATAACGGAAAATTGCAGGATGCATCTGTTTGCCCTTGGTGTTAACCACACCACCGCCCCCGTTTCCATCCGCGAGCACGTCGCTTTTCACAGCGAGAGCTTGGGGCAGGCGCTGCACGACCTGACTGCGCACCACCCCGTCAAGGAAGCCGCCATCCTTTCCACCTGCAACCGCACCGAACTCTACTGCAACACCGACGACCCGCGTGCCGCACTGGACTGGCTGGCGCAATATCACCGGCTGCAAGCGGATACGATCGAACCTTATCTTTACACCCTGAACAGCCAGGAGGCTGTCAAGCATGCCTTCCGCGTCGCCGCCGGGCTCGATTCTATGGTTCTGGGCGAGCCGCAGATCCTGGGGCAGATGAAGCAGGCAGTAAAAATCGCCGAAAGCGCCGGCACGCTCGGCACGCTGCTGCACAAGCTCTTCCAGAAAACCTTCGCCGTTGCCAAGGAAGTGCGCAGTACCACCGACATCGGCGCCAGCTCGGTCTCCATGGCGGCGGCATCGGTCAAGCTGGCGCAGCGCATCTTCGGTGACCTGAAACCGCTCAAGGTTCTGTTCATCGGTGCCGGCGAGATGATCGAGCTATGCGCCGAGCACTTCGCGGCGCAGAAGCCCGCCTCCATCACGGTCGCCAACCGCACGCTGGAACGCGGCGCGGCTCTGGCTTCCCGTTTTGGCGGGCAGGCCATGCTGCTTGCGGACTTGCCCGATCAATTGTCCGATTTCGATATCGTCGTCACCAGCACCGCCAGCCAATTACCCATTGTCGGGCTGGGCATGGTCGAGCGCGCCATCAAGATTCGCAAGCACCGCCCGATGTTCATGGCCGATCTCGCCGTGCCGCGCGACATCGAAGCCGAAGTTGCCGACCTCGACGACGTATTCCTGTACAGCGTGGACGATCTCGCGCAACTCGTGCAGGAAGGCATAGGCAACCGCCAGCAGGCCGCTACCGAGGCCGAAACCATCATCGACATCCGCGTCGAGAACTTCATGCACTGGCTGCAGACGCGCGATGCCGTCCCCACCATCCGCGCCCTGCGCGACCATGCCGACCGGGTGCGCCGCCACGAATTCGAAAAAGCGCTGAAACAACTCGCCAAGGGGGAAGACCCCCAGCGCGTGCTCGAAACCCTGAGCAACACCCTGACCAACAAATTCATGCATGCACCCAGCCATGCGCTCAACAATACCGCCGGCGCCGAGCGCGAGACGCTCGAAGCGCTGATCCGCCAGCTTTACCAGACCCTATGAAACCATCGATAGAAAAGAAACTCGCCCACCTGAGCGAGCGCCTGGAAGAACTCAACCTGCTGCTGTCGAGCGAGCAAGCGACGGCGGACATGGACAACTACCGCAAGCTCTCGCGCGAACATGCCGAACTGGGGCCCATCGTCGAGCAATACCAGGCCTACAAGCAGATCGTCGCCGACATCGCCGCCGCGCAAGAGATGGCCGCCGATCCGGACATGAAGGAGTTTGCCCAGGAAGAAATCGAGGCCGGCAAGCACAAGCTGGAAGCCACCGATATCGAGCTGCAAAAGCTGTTGCTGCCCAAGGATCCCAACGACGAGCGCAACATTTTCCTGGAAGTCCGCGCCGGCACCGGCGGTGACGAGTCCGCCCTGTTCGCCGGCGACCTGTTCCGCATGTATTCGCGCTATGCCGAACGCCAGCGCTGGAAAGTGGAAATCGTTTCCGCGAATGAATCGGAGCTGGGCGGCTACAAGGAAATCATCGCCCGTATCGAGGGCTTCGGCGCCTATTCCAGGCTCAAATTCGAGTCCGGCGGCCATCGCGTGCAGCGCGTGCCGGAAACCGAGACGCAGGGCCGCATCCACACCTCGGCCTGCACTGTCGCCATCATGCCGGAAGCGGATGAGATTGCCGATGTAGAACTGAACCCGGCCGACCTGCGCATCGACACGTTCCGCGCTTCCGGTGCCGGCGGCCAGCACATCAACAAGACCGACTCGGCAGTGCGCATCACGCACCTGCCTACCGGCATCGTCGCCGAATGCCAGGACGGGCGCTCGCAGCATTCCAACAAGGCCTCGGCGATGCGCGTGCTGGCGGCCCGCATCAAGGACATCCAGGTGCGCGAACAGCAAGCCAAGGAAGCAGCGACGCGCAAGAGCCTGGTCGGCAGCGGCGACCGCTCGGAGCGCATCCGCACCTACAACTTCCCGCAAGGCCGGGTCACCGACCACCGCATCAACCTGACGCTGTACAAGATCGACGCAATCATGCAGGGCGATCTGGACGAGTTGATCGGCGCCCTGCTGGCCGAGCATCAGGCCGAACAGCTGGCGGCACTGTCCGACGAAGCACTTTGAGGTGAACCTACAAGCACTACTCCGCGACGCGCGGCAGCAGCTGACCGAAACGCTCGCGCTGCCTCCTGAAGAAGCCCGCGGCGAAGCGCACATTCTGCTTGGCGCGGCGCTGGGCGTGACCCGGGCATGGATGATTGCCAATGCAGAGCAAACACTCACATCCGATAAGGCCGCACAGTTCCAGACCTTGCTGCAACGGCGACTGCGCGGGGAGCCGGTCGCCTACATCCTCGGCAAGCGTGAATTTTTCGGGCTGGAATTACGCGTTGCACCGGGCGTGCTGATTCCCCGCCCCGACACCGAAACTCTGGTCGAGGCAGCACTCCGGCAGATTCCTTCCGACGCAAACTTGCGCATTCTCGACCTCGGCACCGGCAGCGGCGCCATCGCACTGGCGATCGCCGCCCATCGCCCACATGCCGCCGTAACCGCCGTTGACCAATCCGATGCCGCACTGGCGATCGCTCGCTTTAACATGGAACAGCTGGGTATGAAAAATGTCCGGCTACTGCAGAGTGACTGGTTCGACGCACTGGGCGAAGAGTGTTTCGACCTTATCGTCAGCAACCCGCCTTACATCGCCGCTGCCGACCCGCACCTGTCGCAGGGCGACCTGCGCTTCGAGCCGGCCTCGGCGCTGGCGTCCGGCGACGAGGGCCTGGACGATATCCGGCGTATAGCCGGCTCCGCACCCGGCCATCTGATGGCCGGCGGCTGGCTGTTATTGGAACATGGGTATGACCAGGCGGCGGGGGTGGCCGACTTGCTAAGGACTCAGGGTTTCGGAGAGATCGGGCACGCCAGCGATCTGGCCGGCATCACCCGCGTTACTTTCGGCCGCAAGCCTTAGACATGCGCTTGCTCGCCAAGGCCTTGGATCAATGCAGGCGATGGCGCCCCGGCTCGCCGGGGATCTGCACGGAGGAAGCATCTTCTTCCGCATCGCCGGTCAGCGAAATCGACCCGCCCTTGCCCTGTTCGCGGCGGAACAGTTCGCCGATCAGTGCAGCCACTTCGTCAACGGCATCCTGCTTAAAATGGCGCAGCAACAGCGTGGAGACATCCTCCACCATGCGGCGGCGCTGGGCATCCAGAATTGCCGCCGGGGTCGGCCCGACGAACATCAGTTGCGTTTCGTCGCGCCCATCCTCGTGATAGAGAATGACCTCAATAGCCGTCGCCGTCTCCACCAGCCGCCCCATGGCCAGCATTGCGGATTCCAGCGAAGAGAAGAAATTCTTGCCGACTTCCAGCGTACAGCACATTTCCAACGCGTAATTGCGGTCGCTGAAGGCAAAGCCCGGCTGGTCCGGTTCAAGGCTCTGCACCTCGCTCAGATGCTCGACATCGAGATAATCCAATAACGGGCGCAATGCGCCCTCCAACTGGCGCTTGCTAACGCCTTCGACCAATTCGATGTAACCGTGCACGTGGACTTCCATGCGCATGGGGATTTCCTTTGCAATTTCGGGTAATTGGCAATTATAGCCGACTAACCCGCCCCGTGTCCCAAGTAGTTGTTTTTCAGGCGAATATAATGCGCGGCCGAGTAGGCGAAATGCGCCAGTTCCTGGTCTGTCAGTGGCCGAACGCGACGCACCGGACTGCCCAGATACAGATAGCCGGATTGCAGTATCTTGCCCTCCGGTACCAGGCTACCCGCACCGATCAGCACGCGCGGCTCGACAACCACTTTGTCCATGACAATAGCACCCATGCCGACCAGGCATTCGTCGCCGATTTCGCAGCCGTGCAGGATGACTTTATGCCCAACCGTCACTTTATTTCCAATGATCAGCGGCGCACCACCCGGATCCCAGCTCGACTTGTGGCTGACATGCAGCACGCTGCCATCCTGGATATTGCTGCCGGCACCGATGCGGATCTGGTTGACGTCACCACGGATGACCGTACCCGGCCACACGGAGACGTCATCACCCAATGACACATCGCCAATAACGTGTGCGCCGGGATGTACATAGACACGTTCGCCCAGTTGCGGGGAAATCCCGAGGTAGGGGGCTAGCGCGGAAGGGTAAGCAGGCTGCATAAGGCATAGTATAATCGCGGCCATGTCCGATTCGTCATCCGTTGGTATTGTCATCCCGCAAACCGCGCATTTTTCCGAGCCGCTGGCCCTGAAATCCGGTGCTGTCCTGCCTGCCTACGATCTTGTCTACGAAACCTACGGCACGCTGAATGCCGACAAGTCGAACGCGGTACTGATCTGCCACGCGCTTTCCGGCACGCATCACGTTGCCGGCAAATACAGCGAAGACGACAAGTATCCTGGGTGGTGGGACAACATGATCGGCCCGGGCAAGCCACTGGATACCGACCGCTACTTTGTCATCGGCGTCAACAATCTGGGGGGGTGCCACGGCTCAACCGGGCCGGTGTCGGTCAATCCATCCACCGGCAAGCCTTGGGGCTCGGCCTTCCCCGTGGTCACGGTAGACGACTGGGTCGCTTCGCAGGCGCGGTTGGCCGACCGCCTCGGCATTCAGTCATTCGCCGCCATTGTCGGCGGCAGCCTGGGCGGCATGCAGGCGCTACAGTGGACACTGACTTATCCCGACCGCGTGAGGAATGCACTGGTAATCGCCGCCGCGCCCAACCTCACCGCACAGAACATGGCATTCAACGAAGTGGCGCGCCAGGCCATCATCACCGACCCGGAATTTCATGGCGGGGACTACTACGAACACGGCGTGGTGCCGCGCCGCGGCCTGCGCATCGCGCGCATGCTGGGCCACATCACCTACCTGTCGGATGACGCGATGGGCGCCAAATTCGGCCGCAAGCTGCGCTCGGGCGAGATCAGGTACAGCTTCGACGTCGAGTTCGAGATGGAATCCTACCTGCGCTATCAGGGCGACAAGTT
>CAMLDQ010000103.1 GCA_946478965.1 uncultured Methylobacillus sp.
GTTCAATAGGGAATAGCGGCACAACGAATGAGACAAGGCGCACGATCAAAAAAAGAGCCCCACCCATCGGGCGGGGCGAACGGCACAACTTTCAGGAGATTAAAACTGAACATATTCACGGCGTCGCCGATATCTTGTCGCGATATGCCGCCTTGCGTATGATCGACATATTCCCTTACGCAACCTGTGTGCCAGTATTGCTGCCGTAAGCACGAGGAGCGAAAAAGTTCATATCGGACAATGGGCTGCAGGTCGAGCGTGGTGTTATCTTCTGCCGCGATTGCATCGGAAATGCTTTTTCCTGCTGTATCGAGATGGAACATGTGTCATGCCGCATGACACAACGAATGACGATGAAACGGGCCCGCTATGAAACAAGATGATCGTGAGGCATTGCTGCGCGCCCGAAAGGAATTCCTTTCGGTAGGAAGGGTGCAGCAGGGCGCGGTCGCCGAAGCAATCGAGCGCTCCTGGCGGCGTTGTCTGGATAACGGCATGGATGCGGCTGCGCCCGTGGCCAACGAAGTGCTGACGGCGCAGGAACTTGCCTATCGCTGTGAGCGCAATGATCTCCTGTTGCAGCATGCACGCCCGGAAATGGCAACGCTTAATGAGCAGATTGCGCATACGCGCAGCATGGTCATCCTGACCGATGCCGACGGCATCATCCTGCACAGCCTGGGCGACGATAATTTTCTCGACACCGCGCAGAAAGTTGCGCTCAGCCAGGGTTCCTCCTGGCATGAAGAACATCGTGGCACCAACGCGATCGGTACCGCGCTGTTGGAGAATGCGCCGATCACCGTGCAGGGGGCCGAGCATTTCATCGAGCACCACCATTTGTTGAGTTGCTCGGCGGTCCCCATCTATGGCGCCAGCAACGAATTGGCGGGCACGCTGGACGTGTCCAACGATTATCTGCTGCCGCAGCAGCACACCCTGGCGCTGGTCAAGATGGCGGCGCAGATGATCGAGAACCGGCTTTTCCGCGCCAGCTATCCGTATGAATTCGCCTTGCATTTCCACGCCCGGCCGGAATTCATCGGCACCTTGTGGGAAGGCATCGCCGTGTTCAATGGGGACGGCCATCTGGCTGCGCTCAACCGCAGCGGCCAGTTCCAGCTTGAGTTGGCAGGCTCCGCACGCGGTATCCATTTCGACAAGTTGTTCGACGTTCAGCTTGGCACGCTACTGGCGCGCGGCACCTCTGCCGAACAGTTGATCTTCCCGCTACGACTTGCCAACGGTGCGCGCCTGTTTGCACGCCTGGAAATTGCCCAGGAACGCGCTCCGGCACGTACCGAGCCGGTCGCGCGCCAGAAGCGTACCTCGGCGGCCAATTTCGACATGCTGAACAGCGGCGATCCGCGTGTGGCGCGCGCGATTGCCCAGGTGAAAATGGTGCTGCGTCAGGATATTCCCATTCTTATCGAAGGCGAAACCGGGGTTGGCAAGGAATTGTTCGCGCGCGCGATCCATGATGCATCTGCGCGCAGTAGCGGCCCTTGGGTAGCGGTCAACTGCGCGGCGCTGCCGGAGGGCTTGATCGAGTCGGAGCTGTTCGGCTACGAGGAGGGGGCTTTCACCGGTGCGCGCCGGCGCGGCAGCCAGGGCAAGATCGAGCAGGCGCACGGCGGTACGCTGTTCCTGGATGAAATCGGCGATATGCCATTGGCACTGCAAGCGCGGCTGCTGCGCGTTCTGCAGGAACGCAGCATCACGCCCTTGGGGGGCGCCAAGGCCAAGCCGGTGGAGTTTTCGCTGGTCAGCGCGACCAACCAGAAGTTGCGCGAGAAGGTCGAAAGCGGGGAGTTCCGCAGCGATCTTTATTACCGGCTCAACGGCCTCACCGTGAGCCTGCCGCCGTTGCGGCAGCGTACCGATCTGCAGGCATTATTGGACATGCTGCTGCAGATCGAGCATGCGGAGCAGGCCGAATTCACGCCCGAAGTGATGGAATTGTTCCGCCGCCACCCTTGGCCGGGCAATATCCGTCAGTTGCATAACGTGCTGCGGACGGCCTTGGCCCTTGCCAATGGAGAACCCATCTCCGAATTGCACTTGACGCAGGATTTTCTGGACGATATTGCGCGAGCTGGGGATGAGGTAGCGGAATCCGCCACACTGGATGATCTTGCCGTGGAAGCCATTCGTGCCGCGCTGCGCGCGCATGAAGGCAATGTCTCGGCCGCGGCCCGCCAACTCGGTATCAGCCGTAATACCCTGTATCGTCGTATGCGGGCCTTGTCGCTGGACTAGAGTATATGCGGTCTTCTCCCGGCATACGGGGCTTCCAATTTCGTTGAATCGATCTGGTCACGGCGGGTCGTCAGGCATGTGGTTGCGTGTGAGTACTAGACCATTCACTTTTTATGGGTATGGGTGCACTATATTCCAAGGTGTGTTTGAACATGTTCATATCGGCCCCGCCGGCGATGCTGGCCGGGTGTTCCTGACGCGAATCATATCAATGCCTGATTTGCGCTTGGGGAGGGAGATTCCTGATGCCGCATTTGTCGTAGCGATCGGATTGGTCAGCCTGGCTGCAGGCGCAGGTGAGACTCGGTAATGGGAATTTGGAGAGGAGGAAATGAGTGCAGCGATGCAGTCGGCCAGTCATTTGCCAAGAACCATCCCTGGATGCCGGAACAAGCCAATTAACCGCGTACGAGACCACGAGGTGAGGGTGGGAGAGACCTCTTCCAGATAAAATGAGATTGCTGGCGCTGCACCCGTCCTCCTTGGCCGGACCCGTTGCCAGCGAACCAAGTCTGCTACGAAAGCGATGATTCGGAAATTAGAAAGCTGATCCCCATGCAAAGCAAGACCATGGATTTTCTTAAAAACGAGTCCCGGATATTGGTTTCCGCGCTCATTGCCTTCCTCGTGGCAATTTCACTGCCACCTTTTCAGCTCTTTGAAAACCAGGCGGCCGGGATGCTGCAATCCCACCTGCTGCTGGAACTTTTCGCGACGCTCGTGGCCCTGTTGATCGCCGTGGTTTCCTGGCACGATCTGGAAAACAGCAAAAACCCCAAGTCCGGCATCATGATGGCGGGATTCCTCGCGATCGCCTGCATGGATCTTGTGCATGCGCTCACCTATGACGGCATGCCCAAACTTATCACGGAATCCTCGACTTCCAAGGCAATACTTTTCTGGCTGGCGGGGCGCACACTGATGGTTGCCACTTTGCTGATGTATCTTTTCGGCAACCTACGTGCGCTATCTCGCTGGTTTTGGCTGGCTGCCTCTTTGTCGATCGTCACGGCCATTTTCTGGCTAGGCACATTCCGGCTGGATCGGCTGCCCGAGCTGTTCATTCCGGGCGAGGGAGTGACGACATTCAAGCGCTACTACGAGTATGGCCTCTTCTTTGCTGATTTGATACTTGCTACGGCATTCATTTATAAGGCCAACGCCGATACACAAAGGCAATACTTCTCTCTGGCGGCATCCTGTTTGGTGATGGCGCTGGGGGAGATTATCTTTTCCAATTACAAGGCGCCGTCGGACTTCCTCAATAGTTTCGGGCATGTGTTCAAAATCCTCTCCTATGCCTTGCTCTACCAGAGTGTTTTCGTTTCTGCGGTGCGACTGCCATACCAGCAGGCACGTCAAAGCGAATCGAGATTCAAGGATCTGACGGAGTTGTCGGCGGACGGGTTCTGGGAACTGGATAAAAGCCTTTGCTTTTCCAGTATCTCCCCTGGCTTGCCGACACTGCTCGCGCTTCGCATGTTTGGGCATTCTCCCTGGGATCTGCCCATCGTGAGCAAGATCGAGGCGGATTGGACGCACCATCAGGAACTGCTCCGCAGCCATCGAAAATTCAAGGAATTCCAATTCCAGCTTGAAATCTCGCCGGGAGTATCGCGGTGGTTTTCTTCCAGCGGCAGTCCGGTGTTCGACGAGCGAGGCGAGTTCCAGGGGTATCGCGGCGTGATGACTGACATCTCGGACCGTAAGGCTGCGGAGGCAAGGATAGAGGAGCTTGCCTATCATGATCCTCTGACCGGCCTGCCCAACCGGTTGCTGATAGAGGACCGGTTTCTCCAGGCGAAAGCCTTCGCCACGCAGTCCAACGGCAGGCTGGCACTGCTGTTCCTGGATCTGGACGGGTTCAAAAGTATCAACGATAGTCTGGGACACGATACCGGAGACAGGTTTCTGGTAGAAGTCTCGCGGCGGCTGCTGGCCGGGGTGCGGGAACTGGATACCGTAGGAAGGCCGGGTGGTGATGAATTTCTTATCCTGCTCTCGGGTCTGCACGATGTTGACGATACCCTGCCTTTTCTCACCGGCATTCTGGGTTCGGTGCAGCAGCCCTTTCGGGCAGGCAGCCACGAGATCTCCAGTACGGCATCGATTGGGGTGGCCGTTTTCCCCGATGATGGGGTTTCGTTCGAGGAATTGCGGAGAAAGGCCGATATGGCGATGTACCGGGCCAAGAGCGCCGGGCGCAATGCCTTTCGATTCTTCGATGCCACGATGAATACGGAATCCTCGGAGCATCTCACCATCTACAACGGATTGCGTCGGGCGATAGAACGCGAGGAGTTCGTTTTGCACTACCAACCCCAGTTTGATCTACTCTCACGCAAGATGACGGGAGTCGAGGCGCTGGTTCGCTGGATGCATCCGGAAATGGGATTGCTGCCGCCCGGACGATTCATTCACGTCGCAGAAGAAAGCGGGCTGATCATCGATATCGGCGAGTGGGTACTCAAAACTTCATGCCGCCAGGCGATGGCCTGGCAGCGTCTGGGGCTCCTGGATTTCACGATTGCGGTGAATCTTTCCGGTGCGCAATTCAAAAGGGGCGGTCTGGAGCAAACCGTGCTTGCCGCCCTGCAGGAGTCCGGCTTGCCGGCGGAACGGCTGGAGCTGGAACTGACGGAATCCATCCTGATTCAGAATGTCGACGGTGCGCTGGGCGGCATCAGCAAACTCAAGAAGCTGGGCGTGCAGCTCTCGATTGATGATTTCGGAACAGGGTATTCGAGCCTCGCCTATTTGAAGCATTTCGATATCGACAAGCTGAAAATCGACCAGTCCTTCGTGCGCGATCTGGGCGCTGATGCCAACGATACCGCGATCGTAATGGCCATCATCCAGATGGCCCGCAGCCTTAACCTGAAGACGATCGCCGAAGGGGTTGAAACCAGGGAAATGGCTGATCAACTGAAGGGATATGGGTGCG
>CAMLDQ010000104.1 GCA_946478965.1 uncultured Methylobacillus sp.
GGCTCGAATTTTTCCGGGTGCCAGCCGCGACGGTATTCTTCGCCGGCGGTGGCGTTCTGGGTGCAGATGAACGGCACGCCACCCATTTCCCAGCGCGAGATGCAGACGTTGCAGCCGATACAGGTACGGATATCGTCCACGCGGCCTTCGTCGATCTTGCGCGGCAGCCACGGGTCGGCAATGGAGGGGCGGGCTGCGCCAATGATGTCGACGATACCGGCGTTCACCACCTGCAGCATCTTTTCCGGGTCGTAGTAGCGCCCCACGCCCACCACCGGTTTGTTGGTATGCTTCTTGATGTACTTGATCCACTCGTTCTCGTGGCCGATCTGGTAGAAGCGTGAAGGACCGGCGTCCTCACCCCATTCGGCGATGTCGCCGATGTTGACATCCCACAGGTCGAGATAGGGGGAAGCGGCCTCGATGAAGCGCAGGCCATCCTCCTGCAGTTCCACGCCGGTCGGGCCGTATAGCGTGTCGACCGCACAGCGGGTCACCAGTGCGACATCGTCGCCGACGGCGCGGCGGATCTTCTCCAGTGTTTCGATCCAGAAGCGGGAGCGGTTCTCGAAGCTGCCGCCGTACTGGTCGGTGCGGCGGTTGTAATACGGATTGAGCCACTGCATCGGGCCGTAGGCGTGGGCACCATAGACGTTGACCAGGTCGAATCCGGCGTCACGGGCTCGCAGTGCGGCGTCGACGTACTGCTGCTGCAGACGGTGCAGCTCGTCGATGTCCGCCGCGTGATTGTAGGTGAAGCCGGGGCAGCCCGGCACGGTGCCGAACTCCGAGTTATATTGGCTGGGGCCGCGCGAGATCGTGCGCGATTCCAGCCCGGGGGCGTGCGGGCCGCCGTAAAACAGTTCGCAGCCAGCCAGAGAGCCGTGGCTGTGCACGTGATCGACCATCGCACGCAGGTTGCGCATGTCGCCTTGGTCCCAGATGCGCGCCGTGATGCGCAGCGTATCGTCGCATTCCGGATGGATGGAGCATTGCTCGGTGTTGACCGCGCCCCAGCCGCCTTCCGCCTTGATGCCGCGGTGGGCCATGTTCATGCCGGGGTGGTTGGTGCCGGCGCCATTGCAGTGCGGCACCTGATAGAAGCGATTGCGTATGGTTTTGGAGCCAATCTTGACGGGAGTGAAAAGGATGTCGTACCGCGGGTCTCTTGCCATTGCTGTGCCCTCCGAGTAAAAAACGTATAGAAGATGTATTCAAGGATTGATATATCCTGATATCGCATGGTATCCGCCCCGGCAGGGCTGTCCATTACACGTAGTGGTTACTACTTACGGGGTATCTGGCGGCAAGAAGGCGGACCCGGACGGCAGGCATGACGGTCATCGCGATGGCCGGCCCGGGCCGGCGTACCACCATGGTAGTACTCCTTCAAAACAGTTATTTCCGGCCGGATTTAGGCGTACCTTTTCTTCACATAGCGCACCTTCGTTTATTACTGGAATAGGCTCTCACATGGAACCGTCCCATCCGCGGCATGACCGTTTCAAGGCGATCGTCGAGCACATCGACCAACTGAATCCCGACACCGTAGCTGTCCGGCTGTCGTGCCCCGAAATCACGCATTACCGGGCCGGGCAATACCTCAAGGTGTTTATCGACGAGAACACGGTGCGCAGCTATTCGCTGGCCAGCGCGCCGGGCATCGATGCGCACCTGCAGTTGCATGTCCGGCGCGGCGCAGCGGGTTCGGCCAGTCGATGGTTCCATGAAGTGCTGACGACCGGCCACGCGATCCAGGTCAGCGCCCCGCAAGGATATTGCGGCTACCGGCCGGAATGGCCGGACCAGCCGGTCCTGATGGTGGCTACCGGTTCCGGGCTGGCCCCGTTCTACGGCATTGCGCGCGCGGCCCTGCAGCATGGCCATCGCGCGCCGATCCGCCTCTATCATGGCGTCCGCTATAGCCCGGATCTGTACCTGGTCGAGCAGCTGCGCGCCCTGTCGCGGCTGTATCCGAATTTCCATTACACGCCCTGCATTTCCGGCGGGGAGAAGCTGGAAGGCTGCTTCGCCGGCCGCGCGCTGAATGCGGCGATGCGCGAAACCCCGTTGACGCACGCCTGGCGCGTCCATCTCAGTGGCCATCCGGACATGGTCGAGAACGGCTGGAAGCGCGCCCTGCGCGCCGGGGTGCCGCCGGAAGCGATACTCTCCGACCAGCTGCCGAACGCCGCCGCCCTGTCCGTGCTCGCCGCCTAGCGCCTATTCAGCGCGTTTCCTAACTGCTTGCCCTATAGAAGGATTTATTTGTCCTGTTACCCCAAAGGGAGTAATCCCTAAAGAGAATTGTGACAAAGCGGTGATGAAAACATGATGACCCCCAATGCGGTTATTGGGGTCTCTGGGTTTCGATGGCGCAGTTGGCATGGAAGAGGTATGGGCATAGATCATGTTTTTTATTTTAACAAGCAGTTGGCATAAGTTACACGGCCTTGCTTTACTGAAGTACCCTTGGCCGGCGCCAACGCTTCTCTCAAACAAGGGGGTTCTAAAGTGAAAGAGACATCGGCAGGTGTAGACGCGATCACCGCAGATTTGTACGAGGATGTGGTGTCGCAGAATGCAAGCCTCCATCGTAAGATTAGTTGGAAGGGCGCATTCTGGGTGGCAAGTGGGGTTCCGGCGCTGGTGCTGTTTTCGATGGGGGCGATTTCCGCCACTGTCGGCAAACCTGCCTGGCTGGTATGGATGGTTTCCATTGCCTTCGGCTTTATTCAGGCTTTTACCTACGCGGAAATCGCTGGTCTGTTTCCGCACAAATCCGGAGGTGCTTCGGTATACGGCGCCGTGGCCTGGGTGCGCTACAGCAAGTTCATCGCGCCGGTCTCGGTGTGGTGTAACTGGTTCGCCTGGTCGCCGGTGCTGGCCATCGGTTCCGGTCTGGCGGCGGGCTATATATTAAGCGCGCTGTTTGCCCCGGATGCGGTGATCAATACCTGGCAGATTACCCTGCTGGACCTCGGTGCGGTCAAGGATGGCCTGGTGCTGCGCATCAATGCCACCTTCATCCTCGGTGCGGCGGTTCTGCTCGGGGTGTTCGCGATCCAGCACGGCGGTATTCTGCGGTCGGCCAAGACGACGACGATCCTCGGCGTCACCGCGCTGATTCCGCTGATGCTGATTGGCCTGGTGCCGCTGATCACCGGCGACGCTCCTTCCTCCAACTTCTTCCCGCTGTCCCCGCTGGCTTATGATGCGGTCGGCAACGTGATCGACGGATCATGGGACATGAACGGATGGACGCTGATGGCGGGCGGCCTGTTCATCGCAGCCTGGTCGACCTACGGCTTCGAGACGGCAGTCTGCTACACGCGTGAATTCAAGAACCCCAAGACCGATACCTTCAAGGCCATTTTCTATTCCGGCCTGCTGTGCATCGCGGTCTTCACGCTGGTGCCGATCGCTTTCCAGGGCCATCTTGGCCTCGGTCAGATGATCACGCCTGCCGTCACGGATGCCGCCGGCAATGTCACTACCGCGGCGACCTATAGCGGCATGCTGGCACCGGAAATCTACAGCGGCATGGGTGTGGCCGGCGCGCTGTCCGGCATGCTGGGCGGGGGCGCTTTCATCGCCAACATCCTGGTGATCATGCTGGTGCTGGCGCTGCTGCTGTCGATCATGACCTCGATGGCAGGTTCCTCGCGCACGCTTTACCAGGCTTCGGTCGACGGCTGGCTGCCCAAGTACCTGTCGCACGTCAACGAGCATGGCGCGCCGACGCGCGCGATGTGGACGGATCTCTGCTTCAATCTGATCCTGCTGATGATGTCCGACTATGTGTTCATCCTGGCTGCGTCCAACGTGGGATATATCATTTTCAACTTCCTCAACCTCAATTCCGGCTGGATTCACCGCATCGACCGTCCGAAGTGGGAGCGTCCTTATAAAGCTCCCACCATCCTGCTGGTATTGGGTGGCATCCTCGGCTACGTCAACCTGACCATGATGGGCATGGGCGCCAATGTCTGGGGTGCCGGCACGCTGATGACCGGTCTGGTATTCGCCGCCCTGATCATCCCGGTGTTCATGTACCGCCATTTCGTGCAGGACAAGGGTGTGTTCCCCAAGGCCATGCTGGAGGATATGTACATCTCTGGTCATGAGGAAGGCAATGGCAACAAGGCCGGTATCCTACCTTACCTCGCGCTGCTGCTCGGCGTGGCGGTAGTGTATTTCTCCCACAGGCTGGTGTCCTGATCGGAACTTGCAGGCCGGCATGCGGTTGGCCAGCCTGCAATTGTAAGCGACGGGCGGCTCAGGCCGCCCGTTTCCATGATGGCGCATGGCTTGCATGTGCCGCGCCCCGGGTATGGATCCCGGACAGGCAAGGCACGGCAGGCATGCCCGTGGTGGAGCGCCATTGCCCGTCATCGTGCACAGCACGCTGGCCGATGGCTGCGAGTTGCGGCATCGCATAGGCAGACTCCTCAGTATACGTCGCATCCATTCGCCAGAGCCCTTCTCCAGAGCGTTTCGACAGGGCGGCGCGCTGCACTCCTTTTTTTATGCTGCGTCGTCGTGTCAGCGGCTGCCTACCACCTTGGAGGTAAGCCGTAAGAGGAATTGTTCGGTGTGGAGTCCCTGCCGACAATATACCCACATCACAACTCACCCTAAACGATGGAGGAAATGAAATGGCACGCGATCCCAAGCATGACATTCTGTTCGAACCGATCCAGATCGGCCCGAAGACCCTGCGCAACCGTTTCTATCAGGTGCCGCACTGCATCGGCGCCGGTTCCGACCGGCCCGGTTTCCAGGCCGCGCACCGCTCGATGAAGGCGGAAGGCGGCTGGGCAGCGATGAACACCGAATACTGCTCAATCCACCCCGAGTCCGACGACACCCACCGCCTTTCCGCCCGCCTGTGGGACGAAGGCGACGTACGCAACCTGCGTGCGATGACCGACGAGATTCACAAGTACGGCGCGCTGGCCGGCGTGGAACTGTGGTACGGCGGCGCGCACGCCCCCTGCATGGAGTCCCGCGCCACCCCGCGCGGCGCCAGCCAGATCGCATCCGAATTCGAAACGCTGACCTATTGCAAGGAAATGGACCAGAGCGACATCAACATGGTCCAACAGTACTACGTCGACGCCGCCAAGCGCGCGCGCGATGCCGGCATGGACATCGTCTACGTCTACGGCGCGCACTCCTACCTGC
>CAMLDQ010000105.1 GCA_946478965.1 uncultured Methylobacillus sp.
CGCGCCGTCGGGGCGGATGATGCGGTACTCGATCTCGAAAGCGTCGTTGTTCTCCATGTGGCGCAATACATCCTGCTCGACTCGGCCGACATCGTCCGGATGGATGCAGTCGAACCAGGCTTTCTGGGTGCCGCCAAAACTGTTGGCGGGGAGGCCGTAGAGTTTTTCCGCTTCCGTAGACCACCAGGTTTTTCCGGTATCGAGATCGACCCCCCAAAAACCGACCCCGGCAGCAGACTGTGCGATTTCAAGGCGTTCCTGGCTGGCGGCAAGGCTTTCCTCAACCAGTTTGCGTTCGGTGATATCGGTCCACACTGCGGACAGGCGCCGAACCTCACCGACCTGGATTGGCTTTATTGAGATCCAGAAATGCCGCGTTTCCCCGTTCTTGCAGCGCAACTGCCTTTCGTAACCGCTGCCGCCGATGGCCACCATGGCGTCAATCCGCGCCTTGGTAGCAGTCCGGTCGTCGTTGACCTGCATGTCATACACCGTCAGCCGGGCGAATTCGTCGCGTGGGTAGCCGAGGTGCAGACAGGCGGCATCGTTGAATTCGATGATGGCCAACGTATCGATATCGAGGAGCAGAATGCCGCTATCCGCCTGGCTGACAATGCTGGAAAAAACCTCCTCCCGCTGGCGCAGGGCTTCGGTGGCCTGCTTCAGGGAGGTGATGTCCTGCACCATGCCGATGGCACGGTTGGGCGTGCCATTTTCGTTCCATTCGATTTCGGCGCGCTGGGTCAGCCATTTCAGGGTGCCGCCGATGGTCGCCCGATGTTCAACCTGAAAAACGCCGGTTTGCCGGGCACTGTGCCAGGCCTGCCAGACCGTGCGGCGATCGGCCGGGAAAATAAACTGGAGGAACTGGCGTGGCGTGAATGTCGTGCCAATCGGGATGTCGAGCAGTCGATAGGCCTCTTCCGAACCAATCAGCGAATTGAAGCGGAAGTCGTAGACCCAGCTGCCGATTTTGGCGACGTTCTGCGTTCGCTTCAGGGCTGCCTGACTATCCAGCAATTCGTTGTGGGCCATGAATTGCGCCGTGATATCGCGACCGACGCCGAGAATGCCGAGCAGACTGCCATCCGGATTGCGAATGGCCACCTTGAGCACCTCTATCAGTTCGCGGTGGCCGTCGGCAAAAGTGCGCCATTCCTGCTCGGAGATGATCTCCTGTCGCGTGCTGGCGAGAGCGTCTCGGGCCACGAAGCGGTCGGCTATCTCTGCCGGAAAGATATCGTGGTCGGTTTTGCCAATCAATTCGGCCTGGGACATGCCCGTATAGGTCTCGAAGCGCGGGTTGCAGCGCAGGTAGCGCCCATCGGCAGCTTTGAACCATACCAGGTCGGGCATGCTGCGCAGGAGTTGGATCAATTGTTCCTGTTCGTTCTGCAGCTGCGTTTCGGCGAAAGTGCGCGCCTTCTGGGTTTCTGCGAACTGCAGGGTCGCCTGAGCCGTTTCGCGCAGCAGGAAGCCCTTGATGGTCTTAAGCAGGGCCTTGTCGTCTTCGCGAAGCCCTTCGTTACGGCCAAGTGTTTCAAGGGCCGAGGAAATGTAAGCCAGGTTGCGCGTGGTCAGGAAGACGACGATTGCCCAGATCAAGACGGTAACCAGGCAAGCCTGCAACGTGGACTGGATCAGTGCGCTTTGTTCTTCGCGCAACTGCGCTTCGCCGGATTCGATACGCTGCAGCGTGAAGCCTGAGAGCGTTGCGTTGATGTTCAGGATGTGTTCGGCGAAATCGGCGTGTAGCGCCTGTGCATCTTCGATGTAGCGGCCAGCAACCGAGGGATCGATGGCGACGATGTCGGTGGCGGAAACAGCCAGTTGCCAGTAAGCCCTGAAGTCACGAACAGCTTCTTCGATGGCTTCTTTCAGTTCCGGGTGAGGGTTCTCTGCCAGCATGCGCTTGAGGTCTTCATCCATGTCCGACATGGTGTCGACCACGGCGGAATGCACCTGATAGGCGCCGGCTTCATCGATTTTGCCGGCCTTTGCCTCGCGCAATAGGGTGATCAGCATTTGCTGCGTCTTGAGCATCGTGTTGCTCAGACGGTTGCCCAGGCCTTCAAAGTGGAGGTCGGTCGCTTGCGCACTGGTTCTCGCATCCAGATAGCCGTCATACAACGAAAAGGCGCGCCAGCCGAGGAATGCGGCGACCCCGATGCCAATGACCAGGGGCAGGAAAAAAACGAGAAAACTCCGGATGCGATTTTTCACGTCAGGGTGTCAGCAGTTTTTCCCACAGCATGGGTGGAATGCTTGCCACGTATTCGTAGCCTTCCGGGCCGCTCTGCGAGAAAACGACCACGGTGCCTTCCGGTTTGACAAAAAAGCCGATCAAGTCAGCCAGGTTTGGGGCGTGTGCCAGCAGCAGGCGATTGCTGCCTGGCGCAATGGGCGCCGCTAAAAGCTTCTTCAGGGATTGAAGGCGCGGCAGCTTTTCCTCGTGGGTCATGTTGGCCGAGTACATCAGCGCTTCATCGGTTTCGTATTTATCGCCAATGGCTAGTTTGGCGGATTCGAGTGTCCGGCACATTGGGCTCACAATGATTTCGCCAAGGGGGATTTTTGCCTTAAGCAGCGACTTGCCGACATCGCGCATCAGCGCACGTCCCTGATCGTTGAGTAGCCGTTGGGTATTGCAGTCGGCCAGGTCGACGTTCGGAAATTGGTCAGGACGAGAGTTGTCAGTGTAGCCGTGACGAAGGTAGAGGACGTAGCCGCCCTTCCGCAACTTGGCCAGCAGGTTGCGATCGGCAAAGATTTCTTTGAATGCCGGCTTGGCCGGCGCCACTGGTTGCGCGGATAGCGGCAGGTGCCAGCCTGTGAGCAGGGCGGCGAGAAGGAGAGGGAGCAGGCTTCGTTGCTTCATCTCAGGCATCCGCTTGGGGATGGCTATCGGCATGGCGCTCGGCAATGGCGACGAAGGTATCGACATTGGCCAGAAATACGTCGGTAATAGCCGGGTCGAAATGCAAACCCCGACCCTGCCGGATAATTTCGACGCTCTGCTCGATGGGAAATGCTTCTTTGTAATGCCGCTTGCAGACCAGGGCATCGAAGACATCGGCCAGCGCCATCAGGCGTGCGGACAATGGAATGGCATTTCCGGACAGACCACGCGGATAGCCGCTCCCATCCCACTTTTCATGGTGGCCGCCGGCAATTTCGCGGGCGATTTCAAGAAAACTCAGGGCGTAGCGGTTGTCCTGCTCGTGCTCGCTGTCGGCATGGCTACTCAGGACGCGCTCGATCGCTTCGGTCAGTGCATCGGCCCCGATCTGGGCATGCGTGCGCATGATGACAAACTCTTCGGCGGTCAGGCGCCCCGGCTTGAGCAAGATGGCGTCGGGGATTCCGACTTTGCCGATATCGTGCAGCGGTGCGGCCTTGGCGATCAGTTCCTGTGTTGTTGGATCAAGTTGGTCGGCAAATTGCGGCTGCGTGCACAAGCCCTGCATTAATACTTCGATGTAGCTGCGCGTCCGAACCAGGTGATTGCCTGTTTCGTTGTCGCGCTTTTCGGCCAGCGTAGCCAGCGCCTGCATGGTTACTTCCTTGATCAACTCGAGTTCGAGCGTACGCTGCCTGACTTGGGATTCGAGTCGGAGGTTTTGGTTGGCAAGTTGCTGGCGGGCTTGCTGCAGGGCGAGGTGGGTACGGATGCGGGCGCTGAGGATGGCAGGGCGAATCGGCTTGGTCACGTAATCGACTGCACCCAGGCTGAGGCCAGCCTCTTCATCTTCGTCGGCAGTCATCGCGGTGACGAAAATGACCGGTATGTCCCGTGTTTCCGGCATTGCGCGCAGATGTCGCAAGGTTTCGTAGCCATCCATGCCGGGCATCATGATGTCCAGCAGGATCAGGTCCGGTATCGGCTGGGTGGTCGCCACCTGCAATGCGCGCTCGCCGGAGTTGGCGACGCGAACGTGGTATTCGCCTTTAAGCAGGCCGCCGATGACCGTCAGGTTATCCCGGTTGTCATCGACGATCATGATGGTGCTCGACATATCCGGATAAGTGAGTTGTTAAAATTAAAATTAATGGTACATTTTTTATTTATTCAGAGGAAGCTTGTCGGTGAGTTTATGTTGGGGCCTTGCTCAAGCTTACTCGTCGCTTCAGCACTTTCCTACAAGGCGCATCGCCAATACGAAAACCGGCCATGCGTTCATCGCGCTTGGCTTTTGTTATATGCGAACGGGGTGAAAACGTAAAGCCGAAACTTGCGCTTTTATGTCAGTCGCGCAGGACGTGTAGCGCCGCCGAACGGTAGTCGCGGCGATAAAGCACGACCAGCACGATCACTGAGAGCAGGCCGAGTGCCCAGGTGTTGAGCAGCCAGCCGGAGGCGGCCAGGCCGAAATAGTAGGCGCGGATGCCGCGGTTGAAGTCGTCGCCGGCCAGGCTGTTGGCACCGGCCACGCGGTGGGCGTAGACGTCGACGCCCGGCTCACCGGTCTTGCCCTGGGGCGCAGCACCGACCAGGATGGAGAGCAGGTTGAACTGGCGCAGCGACCAGGTGAATTTGAAATAGGCGAAGACGAAGCTGGCCAGCACCAGCATCAGCTTGATTTCGAGCAGTTCGCGGTTGCCGGTGTTGCCGAAGGGGAGTTCGGCGGTGAAGTTGAACAGCTTGTCGGAGGCGCCAAGTGCGGCGACCAGGCCGGCGATGATGTAGATGGTGGTGTTGGCGTAGAACGACACGCTGGTCATCAGGTTGCCGATCAGCGCCGAGTCGGCGACGCGGACCTCGCGTTCGAGCATGCGGTAAGCCCATTGCAGGCGGAATTGCTGGCTGGTCCGAATCAGGCCGCAGGCACCCCACTGGCTGTGCTCGGA
>CAMLDQ010000106.1 GCA_946478965.1 uncultured Methylobacillus sp.
TCTGGAAGGAGCGCGAGGAGATCTTGGGTTTGCTTGGGGAGCCGTTGGAAGCTGGTATTGCCCATGCGGGGAATCTCGTTTCCTTTTCATTTCTGATCCTGGTGGCGACGCTCGTGTTGGTTGTTGCTGCAGATGTTCCTTTCCAGCTTTGGCAGTATTTCGATAAGCTGAAAATGACCAAGGAAGAGGTCAAGCAGGAAATGAAGGAAATGATGGGCGACCCACACGTCAAGGGGCGCATTCGCAGTCTGCAGATGCAGGCGGCGCGTAAGCGAATGATGGCTGCCGTCCCGACGGCGAATGTGGTCGTGACGAACCCGACGCACTATGCAGTGGCACTCTCCTATCAGGCCGGTATGGGAGCTCCCAAGGTGGTGGCGAAAGGTGTAGGGGCGGTAGCGCTGAAAATTCGGGAGGTCGCCAGCGAAAGCGCAGTGCCGATTATGGAGGCACCGCCTTTGGCGCGGGCACTGTACAAACATACCGAGATCGATGCCGAAATTCCCTCCGCCCTGTATAACGCAGTCGCGGAGGTTCTCGCTTATATCTATCAGCTTGCGAACTGGCGACAATCGGGGGGTGTGTATCCTGTTCCCCCTCGTGATTTGCCTGTTCCGCCTGAACTCGTTCCGGAGGTTGTGTAAATGGCAGCCTCTTCGCTCGGTATGCAGAGTTTTCTGGGGCGAATGAACGTCGGTCAGATGGCGGCGCCCATCTTGATCCTGATGATTCTGGCGATGATGGTGTTGCCGCTTCCGGCTTTTGTGCTGGATGTCTTCTTTACCTTTAATATCGCCATCTCGGTTCTCGTCCTGCTGGTTGCCGTCAACACCCAGAAAACCCTGGAATTCTCGGTCTTTCCGACGGTTTTGCTGGTCACCACGCTACTGCGGCTATCTTTGAACGTGGCATCAACCCGGGTGGTGATGCTCGAAGGGCATACCGGGCCGGATGCTGCAGGCAAGGTAATTGAAGCATTCGGGCATTTCCTGGTCGGAGGAAATTTCGCCGTCGGGATCATGGTCTTCTTGATCCTGGTGGTCATCAACTTCGTTGTGATCACCAAGGGTGCCGGGCGGGTTGCGGAAGTGTCGGCTCGTTTTACGCTCGATGCGATGCCAGGAAAACAGATGGCGATCGACGCTGACCTCAATGCCGGTCTGATAGGGGAGGATGAGGCGCGAAAGCGGCGAACCGAAATCTCCCGCGAATCCGAGTTCTTTGGCTCGATGGACGGTGCGTCGAAATTCGTGCGGGGCGATGCGGTTGCCGGCATCATCATCATGCTGCTCAATGTCGTTGGGGGGCTGATCGTCGGCGTGCTCCAGCACAACATGGAGTTGGCGCAGGCGGCCAAGAATTACACGCTGCTGACCATCGGCGATGGTCTGGTTGCTCAGATACCTGGCCTGATTATCTCCATCGCTGCCGGTATGGTCGTGACTCGGGTGTCGGATGACCGTGATATCGGTCAGCAGGTGATGGGGCAAATGTTCCGTAGCGGCAAGGTGATAGGCATCACCGCTGCCATCCTGGGTTTCCTGGGACTGATTCCGGGGATGCCGAATCTGGTGTTTTTGCTGCTGGCTTCCGCTCTGGGCTGGTTTGCCTGGACGATCATGAAGCGTGAGCAGCGGATTGTCGAAACGCCGGTTACGGTCGCTCCTGCTCCGGTTCAAGAGGCTCTGGAGGCAAGCTGGAACGATGTGGCTGCGCTGGATGTGCTGGGTCTGGAGGTGGGGTATCGCCTGATCCCGCTGGTCGATAAATCCCAGGATGGCGAACTGTTGCGCCGCATTCGTGGACTTCGCAAGAAATTTGCTCAGGAGGTCGGCTTCCTGGTTTCGCCCGTCCATATCCGGGACAACCTTGAACTGAAACCCAATACCTATCGCATTCTGCTCAAGGGGGTTGAGATTGGTCAGGGAGAGGCCTACACCGGGCAACACTTGGCAATCAATCCGGGACGAGTGGCAGGGACGCTGAATGGCACCGCTACCAAGGACCCCGCGTTTGGCCTGCCGGCGATCTGGATCGATGCCGGGCAGCGTGAGCAGGCACAGGCCTATGGATACACTGTGGTCGATGCGTCTACCGTGGTGGCCACTCACCTGAATCATCTGATCCTGACTCATGCCGCAGAATTGCTTGGCCGTCAGGAAGTGCAGCAATTGCTGGATCATCTGGCCAAGGACATGCCGAAATTGGTCGAAGATCTCGTTCCGAAGCTCCTGCCGCTCGGTACATTGCAAAAAGTTCTGCAGAGCATGCTCGAAGAAGGCGTGCATATCCGCGACATGCGGACCATCATCGAGACGGTGGCCGATCATGCAACGCGTACCCAGAACGCCGACGAACTGGCGATACAGGTGCGGATAGCTCTTGGTCGCGCCATTGTCCAGCAGCTCTTCCCCGGTAACAGCGAAATGCAGGTCATGTCGCTCGATCCGACGCTTGAGCGCCTGCTTTCCCAGGCTGTGGCCGGTGGATCCGAAAACACCAGTTTCGAACCGGGGCTCGCCGACACGCTGGTGCGTGAGACGGCCGCTGCGGCAGAGCGTCAGGTGAATCTTGGCCTGCCTGCCGTCCTGCTTGTCCCGGCCAGCCTGCGCCTGCTGTTGTCAAGATTCCTGCGCCGTACGGTTTCGCAATTGAAGGTGCTATCGCACAACGAAGTTCCAGAAAATCGAATTATCAAGGTGACCTCGATCATCGGAGGTAGAACATGAACGTCAGAAAATTCATCGCCGCCAACGCAAGGGATGCCTTGAGAAAAGTTAAGGAGACGCTGGGTAACGACGCGATCATCCTCTCCAATCGAGGCATCCCCGGCGGTGTCGAGATCATGGCCGTTGCGGCGCGCGACATGGCGATGATTGTGCCGACCTCAGTCGCAGCCGAGCGCCCTGCCGTTGAAAAACGGCCGCCTCCCCCTGAGGCGGAAGACGATTACCGTGTCGTCCTGAATTCGGCGCGGGCCAGGGTTTCGCAACCGGCGCCACAGCCAGCAATACGGCCGTTGGCGCAAACAGTTCCGCAGATTCAGCGCCCTGGCGTTGCGTCTGCCCAAGGACAACGAACAGCTGCCCCGGTTAATGCGGGTATACCAAAAAATGCGGCATTGCGAAATTTGGAAATTGGGCGTTCTGGGGCGCCGACCGTAGCATTGCAGCGTCCCGATGCCCCACACCCTCCTTCGGCTGCTTCGGCATTCGCTCCGGCAGCATCTCAACGGCGTCAAGAGGCCGAAGTGGTGCCGTTGGAGGTCATGGACGAGATTCGTTCGTTGCGCAAGATTGTTGAGCAGCATCTGGCAGGTTTTGCCTGGGGGGAGGTTGCCCGTTCGGAGCCGGTTAAGACGGACATTCTTCGCCAGATGCTTGATGCCGGGTTCTCGCCGCAATTTGCACGTGACATCCTGACCGACCTGCCTCGAGAGATGAACAGCATTGAGGCCATGGCCTGGGTAAAGGGGGCGGCTGACCGTTCGTTGATGACGATCGGCAATGAAAACGACATTGTGGACCGTGGTGGCGTTTACGCGCTGGTTGGGCCAACGGGCGTCGGCAAGACCACAACGACTGCCAAGCTGGCCGCGCGCTGTGTATTGCGCCATGGCCCGAGCAAGGTGGCGCTGGTGACGACCGACGGTTACCGGATTGGCGCCCATGAACAGTTGCGCATTTACGGTCGCATCCTCGGTGTCTCGGTGCACCTGGTCAAGGATGCCACCGAGTTGCGCCAGACCTTGATTGAGCTTCAGCACAAGCACATGGTCCTGATCGACACCATGGGGATGAGCCAGAAGGACAAACTGGTGCCGGAACTGACCGACATGTTGGCTGGTTGCGACGTCCAGCGCGTGTTGCTGCTGAATTCCACTTCGCGCGGCGATACGCTCGACGACGTGGTCCGCGCCTATGCCGGCGAAACTCTTGCCGGCTGCATTCTGACCAAGATTGACGAAGCGGCAAGCCTTGCAACAGCGCTCGATGTGATCATGCGCCATGGCCTGCGCATGCTTTACGTGTCGAATGGTCAGCGCGTGCCGGAAGACCTGCACCTGCCCAATCGTAGTTATCTGCTGCACCGTGCTTTCAAGGATGTGCCGGAGTCGTCACCGCACAAGTTCGACGGCGTGGAGCCGGCGTTGATGATGGCCAATGCGGGTATGGTTGCGACCGGAGGACGTCGTGGCTGACTTTCGCGTCGATCAGGCTGCCGGTCTGCGTCGCTTGCTCGGCGGCGGACAGAAGTTGCAGGTGGTAACCTTCGTTGCCGGTTGCGAAGGTGTCGGGCGGAGTGTCGCGGTTGCCAACATCGGCGTGGCATTGGCGCGTCTGGGTAAGGAAGTCCTGATCATTGACGAGCATGCGCCCGGTGACGATATTGCTTCGGCGTTTGGATTGATCGCCCGGAGTGATCTGTTGAACGTGGTTCAGCGCGAACTGCCATTGTCTCAGGTGCTGTTACAGCCCTTGCACGGACTTCGGGTTCTGCCAGCAGCGAAAGCTGTCAAGAAACTCGGTCGCCTATCGCTTCCGCAACAACAGACACTGCTCGACGCCATGTCGGGGCTCGAGCGTCCGGTTGACGTCATACTGGTAGACGCCAGCATGGCCCATCCGAACGGTTTTTCCCCGTTCGGCCTGGCCTCGCAGGAAGCGGTTGTGGTTCTCTCCGGAAGCAGTGCATCGATCACCGAGGCCTATGCGCTGATCAAGAAAGTCAGCCACGCTTTCTCGCGCAAGAATTTCAGAATTCTGGTCAACAAGGTGCGCAGCCAGCTGGATGC
>CAMLDQ010000107.1 GCA_946478965.1 uncultured Methylobacillus sp.
AGGCCTACATGCTCACCGGCGACGCAGAAGCCGCCGACCCGGTGTGCAGCAAGTCGGAGCACCACCATCTGGTGGAAGAAGCGGTAAAGAAGGCGCAAGTGCCAGACGCCGAGCGAACCGGATGCCAGCCGATGATTTTCCGGGACCCGAAGGAATCACGGCGACTGAGCTGTAAAAGCTGAATCCGCCCGTAGCAGATGATCCTTGCGCCCCTTGCCTGACTCGCGGCGCAAGCGCATCTGATCCCAATTGACCGCCATCACCCTGAACGCAAGGACTTCACTTACCGGCAGGTCGGTGCAGTGCTTGCCCCAGGCACCGTCCAGCGCCCCAGGCTGCTACTTCTTGTTGCTCAACCTCAGGAGTCCTTTGAGAATCGTTGCTGCCGCACCATTTCGTGGAACTCGGCAGGTGACACCGGTTTGCCGAACAGATAGCCCTGGCAAAGATCGACTTTCAGCACACGGAGCAAATCCGCTTGCTCTCCGGTCTCGACACCTTCGGCGATGGTATCGAGGCCGAGAGCCTTGGCCATTGCGACAATGGCCGTTGTGATGGCGACGGCATCGGCCTTGTCCGGCATGTCACGCACGAATGAAATATCGATCTTGAGCGAATCGATAGGAAACTGACGGAGATAGGACAAGGACGAATAACCGGTACCGAAATCATCGAGCGAGATGCTGGCCCCCAGTAACTTGACTTCATGCATGCGCGCCGTGACGAGTTTGGCATCGTTGGCCACCACCGATTCGGTGAGTTCGATGACAAGCCTGGCCGGATCGACCTGGTTCTCGGCGAGGAGCTTGCTGATTTTGTCGACGAGATTTGGCTGGAGAAAGTCGAGTGCCGATAAATTGACGGCAACGGTGATGGACTGCTCGGCGCAACAGGCTATCTCGCGCATCGACTGGCGCAGCACCCAGTCTGAAATGCATCCGATCAGCCCAAGGCGCTCAGCAATCGGAATGAATTCGCTCGGCTCTATCAGACCCAACTCGGCATCGATCCAGCGAACCAGTGCTTCGGCCCCGGTAATCTGGCGATCAGCCAAGCGAATTTTCGGTTGCAGAGCGAGGGTCAGTCCCCCGTTACGCAGCGTTTCGCGCAATTGGGCTTCGATTTGCAATTCGCGCTGCGTCCGCCGGGACATTTCTTCGTCGAACGCATTGATCCGGCCTCTGCCCTGCGGGCCAGCCCGGTCGCAAGCCAGTTGGGCATCGTGCAGGCGTTGCTCGATGCTGCCCTGTGGGCGGGAGACGCCGATCGTACAGGTCATCGGAAAGGCCATGCTGCCCTGCGTAACCGGTTTCCTGAGCTGTTGTCGCAAGCTCTCCATCCGGCTGCTGACATCACCCGGAAACAGGATAGCAAAGGCATCCTCGCGCACCCGTGCCGCAATCTCGCCGGGATTCAGGAATTCCTGCAGGCGCTGTGCGAACTCGTGCAGCGTGGCCTTGCTCCAGTGCTGATTGTAGGCGGCTGCCAGGCGCCGGAATTCCTCCAGGCGAATGAAGACAGCACGAGCATCGCCGTCCGAGGGAAGGAGGCTGCCGCAAAATCCCCGGTAGTTGAGCAGCCCTGTATCGGTGTCGTGAACTGCCAAAAAGTGCATGCGGTCTTCATTTTTTTGCCGCTCGCTCATGTCGCGGACGAAACCAGTGAAATAACGCTTGCCGTTCTGGACAAAGGCAGAGATTCCGACTTCGACGGGAAAGAGAGTGCCGTCCTTGTGCTCACCATTCAGACGAATACCCCTGCCGAGCACATGTTTGATCCCCCGGTCAGGGCTGAACGCTGCAAGGAAGCCGTCATGCTTTTCCTTGAGCGGGCTGGGTACGATGCAGGAAATATTGCTTCCCAGGAATTCCTCGCGGGTTCGACCGAACATCCTTACCGCCGCGCTATTCAGATCGACGATGCGCCCCTTCTCATCGATTGTGAATACGGCATCCAGGCTGGTTCCCAGGATTGAAGCTACGGTGGCGCTTTCGTAATTGAACATGATGTGCCCCAAGGAATGAAACACCGAGAGCCGAAGCCTGCCGACAGGTTGAAATCAATGACAATCTGCTTTGTTGACTGGCCCGGTACGCTCCCGTTCAAGTGCACTCTGTCCAATCACTGCTTCGAACCCACATCATTGACGCTCCGCCCCAAGGTTCCGGCACTTCTCGCTCATGCCTTCCTGACGTAAAAAAACCAGCAAATCGTGCCTCTCGGCATCATTCTTGATGCCGTCGTAGCCCATGGCGGTTCCCGGGATAAAGGCCATCGGCGCCTTGATGAAACGATCGAGATTGGCTTCAGTCCATATGATGCGAGACTTCCGCATGGCCGGCGAATAGATGAATCCCGGTACGCTGCCAGCGCGCCGTCCGATCAGGCCGCAGTGATGCGGACCGGTACGGTCGGACTGCAGCGCATGACAGGCAGCGCAGCGTTCATAAATGACGGCACCACGCGCCTGGGCATCAGCCGCCTTTTCACCGGCATGCGCCGGTGAAAGGGCAAGTGACAGCAGGATGGCGAGTATGCCCAGCCAGGGTGTCCGGCGTTTCATGGTGCGCTACCGGCAATCAGGAGACGAAGGCACCGGGCACCGGTACGTCGCCCACGGCATTACGCAGGATGGCCCAGTGCATGGCTTCGTCGCCAAGGATGCTGCCAGCGGCCTTGGCCAGATCGCGGTTGCCGAACACCGGGATCGCACCGAGATAGGCGCTGACCGCCCCTTTTTCCAAACCAGCGGCGAAACGCAGCACATCGAGTTGGGTTTTCAGGGTGTCGACCGGGAAACTGTATTTGCTTCTGGCGGCTACGGGCTTTCCGCCTAGCTTCATGATGGTCGTGCCAAGCAGATCAGCGTGCTCCTTGTGGTGCCCCTGGAATGTCAGCGCCAGATCAAGCACCGGCTTTTGCAACAGGCCGCTTTCGGCGCCCACCTGATAGGCTGCGATGGCTTCGAGTTCGGCGCCGAGCGCCGTGTTGAGGATGCGCAGATCAGATTCGACACCGTCGGCGGATTTGGCCGCGAGGGCATCCTGGCCGGTGAGCAGGGCGACAGCAGCGCCGGAAAGGAGCAAGCCGGATTGCGAAATGAAGGCGCGACGGGGGATAGCCTTGGCGTTTTCGCCAAGCATTTTGAGGGTGGTCATGGTAAATCTCCGGTGGGTTTGCGGCGCTCAGGAAGTCTCTTCTTGAAGGCGCCTGAAGACACCAGCCACGATGCGGTCGCATCGGTGGCCGGCGAAGGAAAATGCGTCGCCAACAGCAATATCGATGTCCTGGGCCAGCGCCTCGCGCAACTGATGCCGCGCCCGGAAGAAACGCGTGCGGACAGTCGCCTCGGGGAGATCAAGCGCGCTGGCCGTTTCTTCGACATCCAGCTCCTCGACGGCGCGCAGGATGAAGACTTCGCGGTACAGGTCAGGCAGGCGGTCGATATGCGCTTCAAGCAGGCGCCGTAGTTCGCTGTTCGCGGTCATCGATTCAGGGCTTGCGGTTGGACTCGGGTGCATATCGGCGACCTCATCGTCTTGGGTGTCGACGCGCATTGTCGTGTCACGCGCCTGACCTTGCCGGCGGCGCAGGGCGAGATTGACGACGATCCGGATCAACCAGGTGGATAGCTTGGCCTCGCCGCGAAAGCCGTGCAGCGAGCGGTAGGCGAGTAGCCAGGCCTCCTGGACGATCTCTTCCGCATCGGCATCGTTACGCAGGACGGCGCGGGCGGTGCGGTAGAGGGCCTGATTGTGCTTGCGCATCAAGCTCCGGAAGGCATCGGTGTCGCCCGCCGCAACGTGTTGTGCGAGTTCCAGCTCCGTATCTTGCCGGCGTGTTTCCAGTGCGCTGATTGTTTTCATTTTCGCCTCTGCATTGCCTACTCTTGACTCATTGGATGCAGCAATGAGGAGTCGCGTTTCAAGGCGGGCGAAAAATTATTCCGGAAGCGTTTTGGCAGGTCACAAAGGTATTGCTGACCAAAACGCTTTGCCAATCGATTAGGCACTAGGCTGAAAACCCGCCAAAGGCAGACCAGATCACCAATGACACCGTTCCTCAGGATCCACGCCCGGAAAAGACCCGCAGAGACCGCTGACCGCGTCGCAAAGTTGTAGTAGCCTTGCGACCCCTCTCGACGTCGAACCAGGTCATGATC
>CAMLDQ010000108.1 GCA_946478965.1 uncultured Methylobacillus sp.
CTGACAAGGGAAAGCCTGAGCAACGGTACTGGAGCCGATCAAAATCCCGATTGCTCGATTACATAACGCAACAAATCGTACGTCACGATAGCAATAACTACATGGGGGTTGCCATGAAAATATCGATTGTCTCCCTGAATACCAAGCATCTCGATGAAATGCGCCGTTTTACCGAGGCAGACATCAACCGTGACGTCAAGGTATTTCCTGGTGGAATGGAAATGCTGGCGCCGGTTGCCGATCAGTTCCATCCCGACATTTTGATCTTCGAATGCGATGAGCAAGATTTGACGGATTTTTCGGCTTTGTCACGCTTGAACCTGCGCCACCCGGATATTACCGTCATTCTGCTATCCAACATCCAGGCATCCGAAACCCTGCTGAGCGCGATGCGGGCGGGCGTGCGGGAAGTACTCCCCTCTCCGGCAAACCGTGAAGCCTTGAACCTCGCCATTTCCCGTGTCGAGGAAAAACGCATGCTGCAAAACTCGGCACGCCCCAAAGGCAAGGTATTCGCCTTCATCCCGTGCAAAGGCGGCAGCGGTTCCACGTTTCTTTCAACCAATCTGGCTTATAACCTGGCCACCCAAGAAGACAAGAATGTCATCCTGATCGATCTCAACCTGCAGTTTGGCGATGCCGCGCTTTTCGTCACCGACCACAAGCCTTCCGTAAACTTGGCCGAAGTGGCTCGTCAAATACATCGCATGGATGCCTCGTTTCTGGCATCGAGCCTGATAACGGTGTTGCCCAATCTGGGTATTCTGGCCGCACCTGACGACCCGGTGCAGGCCATGGAAGTGACTCCGGCCCATATCGACACCTTGGTCAACCTGGCACGAAACCACTACGACGTGATCATTCTCGATATCGGTCGAGCTTTGGACCCGGTCAGTATCAAGGCACTGGATCACGCCGACATCGTTTTCCCCGTCCTGCAAATCACCCTGCCCTTCGTGCGCGATGCGCGTCGCCTGCTCGACGTACTGCGCTCCCTGGGGTACTCGCGCGACAAGATCAAGTTACTGGTCAACCGCTACGAAAAAGGGGGGGAGATCAATCTCGAGGATGTTGAAAAAACGCTGGGCCTGCCCGTATTCAAAACCATACCCAATAGTTTTCGGGCAGTTGCCGCCTCGGTTAACCAGGGCATTCCCATCGCCAAACTATCTCCCAATAACCCGGTAACACGAACCATTCAGGAGCTCAGCAAATCGCTGGTCTCCGAAGCAAGCTCCGGAGAATCGTGGTGGGGCAATTTATTGAATCACTTCAAGGGAGGCGAAGCCTCAAAAAAGGTAATAGCCGGCCCTAGTATGACCGGGCCCGTTTCTTCCACTCGGGAATGATAGGCCCGGCACGGGCCGAGATCTGCTAACGAGCATGGCATTTTCACTGTAACCACCGCATCAGCTGACTGGATTCTTGTTTTGCTCCCTGTCGCCTGATCACATGTAGAGGGGTAATCATCATGTCCTTGCGAGACCGGCTCGAATCGCTGCACACCCCACCCGAAGCGCTGCAACACATCGTCAAATCGGCATCAGGCCTGGGTTTCGAGACTTACCATGACCTGAAAGCACGCATCCACCAAAAGCTGCTGGACCGGGTGGACCTGACCGTCATGGAAAGCCTGACCCCAGACCGGTTGAAGGACGAGCTCAAAATCCTGGTAGAGCGTTTGTTGAGTGAAGAAAACACCGCACTCAACGAGACGGAGCGGCGCAATCTGGTCCGGGACATCCAGCATGAAATGCTGGGCTTGGGTCCTCTGGAGCCCTTGCTCGCCGACCCCACCATTTCCGATATTCTGGTCAACACCTACCAGCAAATCTATATCGAACGGCGCGGCAAGCTGGAGCTGACCGACATCCGCTTCAATGACGACGCCCACCTCATGAAGATCATCGACAAGATCGTGTCGCGCGTCGGCCGACGTGTCGACGAATCCAGCCCGATGGTCGACGCTCGCCTCCCGGATGGCTCGCGGGTCAACGCCATCATCCCGCCTCTGGCCATCGATGGCCCGATCATGTCGATCCGCCGCTTTGCCGCCGTGCCCCTGCGCATGGACGACATCATCGAATACAAGAGTTTGACCCCGGACATGGCCACGGTGCTGAAGGGGTTGGCCAAGGCCAAGATGAACATGCTGATTTCGGGTGGAACGGGCAGCGGCAAGACCACCATGCTCAATATTCTTTCCGGCTTCATTCCTGAAGTTGAGCGCATCATCACGATTGAAGACGCCGCCGAACTTCAACTGCAGCAGCCGCACATAATCCGGCTGGAAACTCGCCCACCCAATATCGAAGGGCGAGGCGAAGTACCCCAGCGTGCCCTGGTACGCAACAGTCTGCGCATGCGGCCGGACCGCATCATCCTCGGCGAAGTGCGCGGCGCGGAAGCACTGGATATGCTCCAGGCCATGAATACCGGGCACGAAGGCTCCATGGCGACCATTCACGCCAACACGCCTCGCGATGCCATTACCCGCCTGGAGAACATGGTCGGCATGGCCGGGATGAATCTGCCGCCCAAGGTCATCCGCCAACAGATCAGCTCCGCCATCAGCGTCATCATCCAGATCGCCCGCCTGACGGACGGCAAACGCAAAGTGGTCAGCATTCAGGAAATCACCGGCACCGAGGGCGACGTCATCACCATGCAGGAACTGTTCCATTATGTTCAGACCGGCATCGGCATGGATGGCGCAGTGCAAGGGTACTTCTGCGCCACAGGCGTTCGACCCAAATTCATCGACCGCCTCAAAACGCACGGTGTAGACATCTCCGACGCGCTGTTCGACCCCAATAAACGCTTCGAATAGGTGCAGACATGGACACCACCTTCGCGATACTCATCGTCCTGATTTTCATCGCCGTGGTCTTCCTGCTGGAAGGCGCTTATCTCACTTGGAACACCTACAAAGGACCGGAAGCGACGCGCATCGAGCGACGCCTGCAGGCCATGTCCGCTGGAGCTCACCACAGCGAGTCGATGAGCCTGATGAAAGAACGGCTGCTCAGCGACACCAAGGTCGTTCAGCGATTTCTGCTGGGCATCCCGCGCGCGCACCAACTGGATCGGATACTCTTGCAGTCTGGCCTCAAGCTGAAGGTGGGGAGTTTCCTTGGGCTGACACTGGCATGTGGCCTGGCTACCTTTTTCCTGTTGCAGCTCTTGCCACTTCCCCTTCTCGTTCCGGTTCTCGTCGGTTTGGCTGGTGCCACCATCCCCTGGATGGTGGTAATGCGTTTCCGCCATAAGCGCCTGGTAAAGTTCGAAGAGCAGTTACCCGATGCCATCGACCTGATGTGCCGCGCCCTGCGTGCCGGTCATGCTCTTCCGCAATCGCTAAAAATGATAGGCGACGAAATGTCCGACCCGATCGCCGGCGAGTTTCGCACCACGTTCGATGAAGTGAATTATGGTTTCTCACTACAAGAGGCCATGATGAACCTGGCTACCCGCATCCCGAGTACAGATCTTCGCTACATGGTGATCGCCGTGCTGATTCAGCGCGAAACCGGCGGCAACCTGGCTGAGCTGCTGGGCAATATCAGCGCGCTGATTCGTGCACGGCTCAAGCTCTACGGCACGATCAGGGTTCTCTCCGCCGAAGGCAAGCTTTCGGCCTGGATTCTGACCATCCTGCCCTTTGCTGTCGCGCTCATCATCCACCTGCTCAACCCAGACTTCATGAAGGTGCTCTGGGAAGACCAAACGGGATTGATGATGGTGGTAGGTATCGGCGGCATGATGCTGGCCGGCATTGTCTGGATGCGCAAGATCATCAAGATTCAGGTTTGATCGTCGGCCACACAACGCATTGAGAGGGAAACGACATGAACACCTCGCAGTGGATTTATCTGGGCATCATTTTTGTGGCGGTTTTTGGCGTTGCCCTGACCATTTCGCTACAGATGGCACCCAACCGCGTCAAAGCGCGCCTGGACAAGATTTCCGAAACAGAAACCCCCATCGATTCGGATAACTCGTCAGCCTGGGTTGCCAAAGCCGTCAAAATCGCGACCCCACTCGCCAAGCTCTCGGTTCCAGCAGAAGGCTGGGAAACCTCCCCCATTCGTATTCGCTTCATGAACGC
>CAMLDQ010000109.1 GCA_946478965.1 uncultured Methylobacillus sp.
ATACCCTGACGCGCAAGGTGCAGGAACTAGGGATCGAGGACTAAGAAATAAATATGCGCTGACGCTACTGGGCCAGCGCAGTGTCGATAGGTGTTCGAAGAGAATGCTCCGAACGGCCCTAATTTTTCTCGCCTTTACAAAATAAGGGAACCGCTGGGTATTTCCGCACGTCAAGCCGAGAGGCTTGACGTGCGGAAGTTCTTTTCCAATGTCAGCCTCTTGGAATTCAGATAGATCAATCAATTACATAAACTGAGTATGGTGGTAATTGTATCAGGCTCTGGTAAAGTATCGCCCCGATGCCCTACAAGACGCCTGTTTCCGTTCTCGTCCTGATTCATACCCCGGATTTGCAAGTACTGCTGCTGGAGCGGGCCGATAAGCCCGGTTTTTGGCAATCCGTCACGGGGAGTCTCGAGGATGGCGAATTGCCGATAGATGCGGCGGTGCGCGAGGTCGCGGAAGAAACCGGGCTCGACGCCGAACACTACGGTCTTGAAGATTGGCAGACGCAACACATATACGAGATCTATCCGCACTGGCGCTATCGGTATGCGCCGGGCGTGACGCACAATACCGAGCACCAGTTCGGGCTGGAACTGCCGGCCCCGCTGCCGGTCACATTAGCACCGGACGAGCACTTGCGGTATGAATGGGTGGATTGGCGGGAAGCCGCCGTCCGTGTTTTTTCATGGACCAATGTCGAGGCTTTGCGGTTGCTGGGCGAACGGCATGGCCAACACTTATAAGTAATCCGGTTGAGTACCAAGGCAGACTATGCAATCAGCTCCCATCAAATTCGAACGCTTCCAGTCCGAGAACGACGATGCTTGCCAGGAACGCATCCTGTCGGCCATCGACAAGCTCGGCGACCGGCTGGTGATCTTAGGCCATCATTACCAGCACGAGGGCGTTTACCGCCATGCCGATTTCACGGGCGATTCGCTTAAGCTTTCGCGCTACGCGGCTGAGTCGGATGCTGAATATATCGTCTTCCTCGGCGTGCATTTCATGGCGGAAGTGGCGGATATCCTGTCCCGTCCCGATCAGGTCGCCATTCTCCCGGACATGGCCGCCGGCTGTTCCATGGCCGACATGGCCAATCTCGCCAAGGTCGAGCGCTGCCGCCGCGAACTGTCCGAACACTACGATTTCGATCAGACCTTTACCCCGGTTACCTACATTAACTCCGCAGCTGATCTCAAGGCATTTTGCGGAGAGCATGGCGGCATCGTGTGCACTTCCAGCAATGCGACCAAGATTGCCGAATGGGCATTCAACCAGCGCGAAAAAATCCTGTTCTTCCCCGACCAGCACCTGGGCCGCTGGACCGGCTACAAGATGGGTATTCCGCTCGACGAGATGATGGTGTGGGATCCGGATCTGCCGCTGGGCGGCTTGACCAAGGAAGAGATCGACAAAGCCAAAATCCTGCTGTGGAAGGGCCATTGCTCGGTCCACCAGATGTTCCAGCCGCAGCACATCGCCAAGTTCCGCGAGCAATATCCGGAAGGCAAGGTCATCGCGCACCCCGAATGTACGTTCGAGGTTTGCCGCCAGTCCGATTACGTCGGCTCGACAGAATTCATCCTTAAGACCGTGTCCGAGTCTGCACCCGGTACGCGCTGGTTGGTAGGCACCGAGCTCAACCTGGTCAATCGCCTAGCCGAGCGGATGAAGCCAGAGGGCAAGGTAGTGCAGTTCATGTCGCCGCTAGTCTGCGAGTGCTCGACCATGGCTCGCATCGATCCGCAGCATCTGGCCTGGACGCTGGAAAATCTCGCCTCCGGCAATGTTGTCAACCGTATCCACGTCGCTCCCGATGAGGCAGAACTGGCGAAGCTGACACTGGATAGGATGCTAGCCGTTTCATAATTCGAGATGTCGAACACGCTGCGCATCGCAACGTTCAACATCCACAAGGGCATGACCAGTTTCAATGCCCGCATGGTCTTGCACGAGCAGCGCGAGATGATCCGCAAGCTGCAAGCCGATATCGTGTTCTTGCAGGAAGTCCAGGGTGAGCATGCGCGGCACGAACCCTTGTTCCGCGGGCTTCAGCATGAATTCCTGGCCGACAGCATCTGGTCTAGTCATGCCTACGGCAAGAACGCCGTTTATCCTGCTGGCCACCATGGCAACGCGCTGCTTTCCAAACATCCAATCTCCAAATGGGAAAACGAGGATATTTCCGCCCACGCTACAGAGAAACGCGGCATGTTGCACTGCGAGATTGCCGTGCCCGGCTGGGATCAGCCCCTGCATTGCGTATGCACGCATCTCGGACTGTTTGGCCGTTGGCGCGAGCAGCAGATCCTGGCGCTACGCGAACGCATCGAAACCCTGGTGCCGCCCCATGCGCCGCTCATCATTGCCGGCGATTTCAACGACTGGCGCATGCATGCCAGTCGGATTCTTTGCGAAAAGCTCCAACTCAAGGAAGTCTTCGAAAACCAGCGCGGAAAGCCTGCGCGTAGCTTTCCATCGGTATTCCCCATGCTGCGGCTCGACCGTATCTACATTCGCGGGTTTCATGTTCAACAGGCGCAAGTCCATGGTGGCACCGCCTACGCCAAAATCTCCGATCATGCTGCCTTGTCTGCCGTGCTGACGAGGCTATGACCGATTTTCTCCCGCATAACCAGATCACCCTGCTACGCAACGGCACCGAGTATTTTCCGGCGTTGGAGCGCGCCATCGAGCAAGCCAGCTTCGAAATTCACCTGCAAACCTACATTTTCGAAGACGACATCATCGGCCGGCGTATTGGCGGCGCCTTGATGCACGCCGCGCAGCGCGGTGTTCATGTGTGCCTGCTGGTGGACGGTTTCGGCTGCAATCGGCTGCCTCGCAAGTTCATTGCAGAACTGCAAGACTCCGGCGTCGAAGTATTGATCTATCGCCCCAAGATTTCGCCCTGGACCCTCAAGCGCAACCGCCTGCGTCGCTTGCATCGAAAAGTGGCGGTCATGGACGGCAAGGTTGCCTTCGTGGGGGGCATCAACATCATCGACGACATGAATACGCCGGGCCATACGCCACCGCGAGTGGATTACGCAGTTCAGGTAGAAGGTCCGCTGCTACCGAGTATCGAGGCTAGCGTCAGGCGCTTATGGCGTCGTATAGCCTGGGCCAGGCTCCGTAGTGTTCGACCGCATCGTACCCTGGCAGCGCCTCACCAGATTGGTAACATGTGGGCGGCATACGTCATGCGCGACAATGCCTTGCATCGCCATGACATCGAACAAGCCTATCTCGCAGCGATCGAGTCCGCCCAGCACGAAATTGTCATCGCAAACGCCTATTTTCTTCCCGGTATGGATTTTCGCCGCGCTTTGATCAGCGCTTCCAGACGCGGCGTCAGGGTCGTCCTGCTACTGCAAGGCCGCGTGGAATACTGGTTGTTACACCACGCAACTCGTGCCCTCTATCGCAGTTTTCTCGCCGCGGGCATCGAAATCCACGAGTACCAAAAGAGCTTTATGCACTCCAAAGTGGCCGTCATCGACAACCGTTGGGCGACGGTGGGTTCGTCCAATATCGACCCGATGAGCCTGTGGCTCGCCCGCGAAGCCAACATCGTGGTGGACGATGAAGGCTTCGCCCGGCAATTGCGCGCTGACCTCGAATTCTCCATCCAGAGCGGCGCACGCTTGTTGCGTCTAGATGATTGGAACCATATCGGCTGGATAAGGCGCGGTATGACATGGATGACCTACAACTTCATCCGCTTCGTGATGGGCCTGGTTGGATTCCCCGATAAGGCTTGATAGAAAAACCAAAATTGCACATGTAGCCGAGACAATCTATAATCGCGCCTTCGCCGCTGTAGCTCAGTCGGTAGAGCAGCGCATTCGTAATGCGAAGGTCACCAG
>CAMLDQ010000110.1 GCA_946478965.1 uncultured Methylobacillus sp.
GAACACGATGGCGTTGGACTTGACGAACTTGGCGACGCGCCAGGCGAACAGCAGGTCTTGCAACTGTTCTTGTGTGGGCTGTTTCTTGGTGACGACCTTGAGTTGGTCGGCGCTTACATTGAGCGCGTCCGGCGTCTGCAGGAGCAGGCCGCCGCCAACGCGCTTGTATTCGAGTGTGTTGTTGCCGTTGCCGAGCGGCACCACCAGCACGCGCAGGTTGCTCTTCGCGGCCAGTGCGGCCTTGGCTTCCGCAGTGAAGGCGGGGGCAATCAGCACTTCGACGAAGTGCTTGCGCTCGTTCATCGCGTTGACCACATCGACATCGACTTCGCCGTTGAAGGCGATAATGCCGCCGAAAGCGGAGGTCGAGTCGGTCTTGAAGGCTTTCTCATAGGCGCCGAGCAGCGAGCCATCGATAGCAACGCCGCACGGGTTGGCGTGCTTGACGATGACGCAGGCCGGAACGTCGAACGTCTTCACGCATTCCCAGGCGGCGTCGGCGTCGCCGATATTGTTGTAGGAAAGCTCCTTGCCCTGCAGTTGGGTGAATCCTGCCAGCGCGCCCGCCGGGACGACCGCGTCACGGTAGAACGCGGCTTCCTGATGCGGATTCTCGCCATAGCGCAGGTCCAGCACTTTGGAGAACTGGGCGTTGAAACGTTCGGGGAACGCGTTCTTTTCGCCCTTGGGGCCGAGTGCGGTCAGATAGTTGCTGATCGCGCCGTCGTATTCGGCGGTGTGCGAAAACGCCTTTTTCGCCAAGGCCAGGCGGGTGTCGGCACCGACGGCACCGCCACTGGATTCCAATTCCCGCATGAGGGGGGCATAGTCGGCCGGGTCGGTCACGATGGCGACATGGTTGTAGTTCTTTGCGGCGGCACGCACCATGGTCGGTCCGCCGATATCGATGTTCTCGATCGCATCCTCCAGCGAACAATCGGGCTTTGCGATGGTTTCGCGGAACGGATAGAGGTTGACGATGACCATGTCGATGGGCGGAATATCCGCCTGCTGCATCGCGGCCACATGTTCGGGCAGGTCGCGCCGACCGAGGATGCCGCCGTGCACCTTGGGGTGCAGGGTCTTGACGCGGCCGTCCAGCATTTCGGGGAAACCGGTGTAGTCGCTGACTTCGACGACAGGGATGCCTTGTTCGCGGAACAGTTTTGCGGTACCGCCGGTAGATAGGATTTCGACGCCGAAGCTGGAAAGGGATCGGGCAAAATCGACAATGCCCTGTTTGTCGGAAACGCTGATAAGCGCGCGTTTGATCGTGGTCATGATGTTGAATCGAAAGTTGAAAGGTAACTACTGAATGTCGTGCTGCTTGAGTTTTTTGCGCAGAGTGTTGCGGTTGAGACCGAGAATCTCGGCAGCCTTGCTCTGGTTGCCGCCGGCGCGCTTGAGCACATATTCCAGCATCGGCTTCTCGACGCAATTGAGCAGCATGTCGTAGACGGCATGCGGGGGTTGGCCGTCCAGATCCTGGAAATAAGCCTCAAGCGCACTGCGCACGCAGTTTGCGATGTTATTGTCAACGATGATCATGCTGCCAATACCTCCTCTTCCTCGTCTTCGTATTGCAAGCGCTCGTCCTGCTGGCGCAATGCACCGAAAAAGGCATTGACCGCATCCATCTGGTCGTCGACGGTGGGCAACTGGTTCATCATATGACGGAAATTGGCGGAGCCCACTAGGCCCTTGGTATACCAGGAAATATGCTTGCGTGCGACGCGCACGCCGGTTTCCTCGCCATAGAATGCATACAGATCGTGCAGGTGCTCCAGCAGCACCTCATGGATTTCTTTCACTTCCGGTTGCGGCAAGTGGGTGCCGGTTCTCAGGTAATGGGCGATTTCGCGGAATATCCAGGGGCGCCCCTGCGCGGCACGGCCGATCATTACGCCGTCGGCCTGGGTCTGCTCCAGCACTTGCTTGGCTTTTTCCGGAGTCGTGATGTCGCCGTTGGCGATGATAGGGATACCGGCACGCGATTTCACTTCCGCAATCAGGTCGTACTGCGCCTGGCCGTTGTACATGCAGGCACGCGTGCGGCCGTGGATCGCCAGCGCCTGGATGCCGCTGTCTTCGGCGATGCGCGCGACCAGGGGGACGTTGCGATTTGCCTTGTCCCAGCCGAGGCGGGTTTTCAGCGTAACCGGCACTTCCGGTACGGCCTCGACGACGGCTTTCAGTATCTGGGCGACCAGCGGTTCGTCGCGCAAGAGTGCGGAACCCGCCAGCACGTTACAGATTTTCTTGGCCGGGCAGCCCATGTTGATGTCGATGATCTGCGCGCCATTGTCCACGTTGTAGCGGGCGGCTTCGGCCATCATCTTGGGATCGGCGCCGGCGATCTGCACGGAAATCGGCTCCACCTCGCCCTCGTGGTTGGCACGGCGGCGGGTTTTTTCGCTGCCGTACAACAGGGAGTTGGAGGTGACCATCTCGGACACAGCCATGCCGGCTCCGAGCCGTTTGCACAGCTGGCGGAAAGGCCGATCAGTGACCCCCGCCATCGGGGCAACGATCAGATTGTTCTTGAGTGTGTAAGGGCCGATTTGCATGACGCTGTTTTAGGAATGGGCCGAGACATAAAAGTTGCCTATTTTATATGCAAACCCACTGCAGGGAAAGGCTAATTTTCCCTAAGCCGTAGGGTGGGATCGGGTGAATTCCGATAGCCGGTTTGGGGGCTTTCGGCTTGCCATGGGTAAAGGCAAAAATTGGGATTTTGGGCCGATTTAAGGTAGGATTACGTGTTTACCTTTTTGATCATTGTCTAAACCAGATGAAACTGAACTCCACGATTGCAGCAGTTACCGAGCGCATCCAAGAGCGTAGTGCTGAAACGCGTAAGGCCTATTTGCAGCAGTTGGATGCCATGGCGCAACGCAAGCCCGGCGTCGAACGCATGGGCTGTGCCAACGTGGCACACTCGTTCGCAGCCATGCCGGCAGACGACAAATTCAAGGTAGTCACGGAACGTGCCATCAATGTCGGCATCGTGACCGCCTACAACGACATGCTATCTGCCCATGCGCCTTACCAGCATTTCCCCGACATTATCAAATCCGAAGCGCGCAAGCACGGCGCCACTGCACAGGTGGCCGGCGGCGTGCCCGCTATGTGCGACGGCATTACCCAGGGTATGCCGGGCATGGAACTTTCGCTGTTCAGCCGCGATGTGATCGCGATGTCCACCGCCGTGTCGTTGAGCCACGACGTGTTCGATGCCGCCCTGATGCTGGGCGTGTGCGACAAGATCGTCCCCGGCCTGCTGATCGGTGCGCTGCACTTCGGCCACCTGCCGACAGTGTTCGTGCCGGCAGGCCCGATGACCACCGGATTGTCCAATAGCGAGAAGTCGCACATGCGCGTGCTGGCCGCAGAAGGCAAGGTCGGCCGCAAGGAATTGCTGGAAACCGAATCCAAGGCCTATCACGGCCAAGGCACCTGCACTTTCTACGGCACCGCCAACAGCAACCAGATGTTGCTGGAAGCGATGGGCCTGCACGTTCCGGGTTCCGCCTTCATCAATCCGGGCGACACTTTCCGCGAAGAGCTTACCCGCGAAGCGTTACGCACCGTGCTGGGCATCACCAAGGGTCGGGCATTCACGCCGATCGGCCGCCTGGTCGACGAGCGTTGCATCGTCAATGCCATGGTTGCGCTGCTGGCAACCGGCGGCTCCACCAATCATCTGATCCACTGGGTCGCCGTTGCGCGTGCTGCGGGTATTTCGATCAACTGGGACGATTTCTG
>CAMLDQ010000111.1 GCA_946478965.1 uncultured Methylobacillus sp.
CCGCTGCCGAAAGCGATATCGATCTCCGCCGACGGTTCGGTGAACGGGAAATACGAAGGACGGAAGCGCACTTGCAGGTCATCCGTCTCAAAGAAAGCCTTCACAAAATTCAAGTACACGCCCTTCAGGTCGGCGAAAGAAATGTCTTCCGCAATCCACAGGCCTTCAACCTGGTGGAACATCGGCGAGTGGGTCGCATCGGAGTCCACGCGGTAGGTGCGGCCCGGCGCGATCACCTTGATCGGCGGCTTGTTGTTGCGGGCATAGCGCACCTGCATCGGCGAGGTGTGGGTACGCAGCAGCAGCGGCTTGCCGGTGCTGTCGTTGCCTTCAACGTAGAAGGTATCCTGCATCGAACGCGCTGGATGGTTTTCAGGCGAATTCAGTGCAGTGAAGTTGGTCCAGTCGGTTTCGATTTCAGGGCCGGCCGCGACGTCGAAGCCGATCGAGCGGAAGATCTCTTCCACGCGTTCCCAGGTGCGCATCACAGGATGGATGCCGCCTTTGCCGCGGCCACGGCCCGGCAGCGAGACATCGATCGCTTCAGCATTCAGGCGCAGCTGCAATTGCGCTTCCGCCAGCGCATCACGGCGCGCAGTCAGCGCGGTCTCGATCTGGCCCTTGGCAACGTTGATCAGGGCGCCCTGCGCCTTCTTCTCTTCGGGGGCCAGCTTGCCCAGGCCCTTCATCATTTCGGTGATCTGGCCAGTCTTGCCAAGGTACTTGGCTTTGGCGTTTTCAAGTGCGGCAGCATCTACGGCGGCGAGGAAGTCAGCCTGCGCGGAGACGACGAGTTGTTCGAGCGAGTTCATCCGACGTTTTTCCTGTTTTGGAAATTAAAAACGGGACATAGCTAAGCCATGTCCCGCTTCTTATGAGCGCTGCCCGAAGACAGCGCGCATCACTGGCAATTAAGCAGCGATCTTGGCTTTGACGACGTTGACAATCGCTGCAAATGCAGGCTTGTCCATCACAGCCATATCAGCCAGGACCTTACGGTCCAGTTCAATAGCGGCCTTCTTCAGACCGTTCATGAACACGCTGTAGGTAACGCCGTGTTCGCGGGCAGCCGCGTTGATACGGGTGATCCACAGGGCGCGGAAGACGCGCTTCTTGTTACGACGGTCGCGGTATGCGTACTGGCCAGCGCGCATCACTGCTTGCTTGGCAATACGGAATACTTTGCTGCGACGACCGCGGTAACCCTTGGCCAGGTTCAGTACTTTTTTATGACGGGCACGCGCGGTAACCCCACGTTTTACTCGAGGCATAGTAGCTCCTTAAATAATGAGTGAGATTAAGCGGATGGCATCATGCGGTAGACGCTTTGAACGTCGGACGCATTGATGTTACGGGTGCCACGCAGTTGACGCTTGTTTTTGGTGGTCTTCTTGGTCAGGATGTGGCGTTTGAAAGCCATGCCCGACTTAACGGTGCCACCTGGGCGCACGCGAAAACGCTTTTTCGCGGAGCTCTTGGTTTTCATTTTTGGCATGTGAATGCTCCAATAATGACCGGATTGTAGGTGGCAGCCCTTCGCTGCACTTTTGGTGCCTACTCTCACGGGAACCTCGGATTATAGCACAGTTGGTTGTAAAGGAAAGCTCCAAGCGAGCTTGAGCCCCAGGTCCGTGCCTCTCCCTTCACTTCCGGGTAACGGCCGTCCTCAATTCTCACAAAAAGCAACAGGCAACTCGAAAAAAATGTTTTCTGGGTTCCATATTTATTACTTGTGGACGACAATACTAACAAGCGCACAATAAGTATTACCACTTGTTAATTAAAGAGGTAACCCCATGCGTCCAGCTATCCCGGATTTCGTCCACCGTTTGGCAATGGAGCCCCCATTCAGAATCTTCGTTCGGGCCATATTGAAATCTTTTAATCCTTCGATATATACGCGAGCGCTTTGGGAACTCTCTTCGCGTCCGGCGTATTTATTGGGCTTGCTGACTGCCGCACAACAGGCAAAACGCCAGGGAATACCCGAGATTTCAGCCATTGAGTTCGGCGTCGCCGGCGGCGATGGCTTGCTGGCCCTGCAGTCCGAGGCGCAGGCTGTCGAGCAGGAGACCGGCATCAGGATCAAGGTCTATGGCTTTGACATGGGCGCCAACGGCCTCCCCGACTTCATCGGGGACTATCGGGATCACCCCGACGTCTGGCAGCCGGGTGACTACCCGATGGACGAAGCGCTGTTACGCTCGCGACTGACGGAACGCACCACGCTGATTATTGGAAACGTGCACGAGACGGTGCCGTCATTCTTTAAGGAATACAATCCCCCGCCAATCGGCTTTGTCTCAATCGATGTCGACCTGTATTCGTCGGCACGTGATGCGCTGGAAATATTCACTTTTGCGCAAGACAAAATGCTGTGGCATGCGCCGGTATATTTTGACGATATTGAATTCGTATTTAATCATCGCTTCGCCGGTGAGCTTTTAGCGATTGACGAATTCAACGACAAGAATCCCAAAATAAAAATCGACCACTGGTATGGCGTCGCTATCGGCCGGCCATTCCCGGAACGATCCTTCCTTTCCAAACTGTACGTTGCTCACTCCCTGTCCGCCTCCTGCACCAAGGCACAGAAACGGGCCAGGTCGACCCTGCCGCTACATTCATAAAAAAAGCCAGCCCGAGGGCTGGCTTTTCCAGTGCGGCTGGCTGAAGAATTACTTCTTCTTCTTAGGCGCCAGCACCATGATCATCTGGCGGCCTTCCATCTTAGGGAACTGCTCAACCTGGCCATGCGGCTCCAGGTCAGCTTTCAGACGCTCCAGCATGCGCATGCCGATGTCCTGGTGGGCCATTTCGCGGCCACGGAAACGCAGGGTGATCTTGGTCTTGTCACCGTCTTCCAGGAACTTGATCAGGTTGCGCAGCTTGATGTTGTAGTCGCCATCATCGGTGCCCGGACGGAATTTGACTTCCTTCACCGAGATCACCTTCTGCTTCAACTTGGCTTCGTGCGCCTTCTTCTGTTCCGAATACTTGAACTTACCGTAATCCATCAGTCGGCAGACCGGAGGATTCGCGTTCGGCGCGATCTCGACCAGGTCGACATCGGCCTCTTCCGCCAGGCGGAAGGCTTCGGCCAGGCTTACGATGCCCAGCGGTTCGTTGTCCACGCCCGACAGACGCATTTCGGGATGGGTGATCTCGCCATTGATGCGATGGGACTTGTCAGTAGCTATTGTAGTTTCCTTCAATGTTAATTTAGTGGGCCGGTTGCGGGGCTCCCCGCATTAGGCTTTGGTATCGACGTCGTTCTGAAGTCGCTCCACCAGGGCTTCGATCGACATAACGCCCAGATCGACATTGCCCCGCGCACGCACGGCCACGGTGTTGGCATCCCGTTCTTTGTCGCCCACCACGAGAATGAAAGGCACTTTTTGGACGGAATGTTCGCGGATTTTATACGTAATCTTCTCGTTGCGCAAATCAGCAGCAACGCGGAAGCCCAGCTTGCGCAGCCTGGATTCAAGCGCTTTGCAGTAATCCGCCTGGGCGTCGCTGATGTTCAGAATCGATACTTGCTGCGGAGCAAGCCACATCGGCAGCGCGCCGGCGTAGTTCTCGATCAGGATGCCGATGAAGCGCTCCAGCGAACCCACGATTGCACGGTGCAGCATGACCGGGGTCTTGCGGGTGTTGTCATCCGCGACATATTCAGCACCCAGGCGGCCCGGCATGAAGAAGTCGACCTGCATGGTGCCGACCTGCCATGGGCGGCCCAGCGAAT
>CAMLDQ010000112.1 GCA_946478965.1 uncultured Methylobacillus sp.
CTTTAAAGATCCTGCGTCACTGTTAGGTGCTCAGGTCAGTATCGTCCCAGTCATCGTCTTGCGCCAATGCCCATGTAAAGGAGTGGCGGCGCTCATGAACGGCCCCGCCGTGCGCTATCGGGTCGAAGCCTTCAGGTACGGTCGCGTGGCCCATTTGCGCGCTCCTGACGGCGTTATGAGCGCAGTAGAACTTGTATTCCATGAAGATGACTTCGCCGGTCGCGCGCATTGAAGCACGCGCCGCGAAGTCGGCGATGTTGCCATCCCAGGCAGGCAGGAAATCAAACAACATCGCCTCGATGACTTCATCGGAGATTTGGCCGGCCTCCAATGTCGGCACCCTTGCAAATCCTGCGATCCAGGCCAGCGCCCACATATTCTCCAGCCGCCAGCCGACCGTTTGGCCATGTAGCGCTTGGGACTCTTCGCGCGGCAGGTCGATCAATGCCAGTTCACTGTCCGTCATCGCGGCGCGCAAGTCGTTTCGTTCGATATAGCCTTGCAGTTGTGCGGTTGACGCCAGGCGTACAGGCGCGGCCGCCCAGGCAAAAACGGCCTGCAATGCCATCAAGCGCCTGCATAGCGTGTGCGCATCGCGCAAAGTGGCGTCCAGGTCGGGTAGGGGTAAGGAATTGGCCGGTTCAAAGCCGAGGGTGGCAAGTTCGCTGAATACACGTTGCTTCAGTTCCAGCGCGTTGCCGTAAGCTGGGCCCTGGTCTGCCAGCGTTGGCGTATATTTCGGCCACATGGCCTGCGGGTCTGGCACTGGCGCGTGTGCGCCATACAAAATCCTTCCGTTTGAATCGCGCATGGACGAGGGGGTGAACCATACTGCATCAAGTGCTTCAGCGACTGCTGACAGGACCTCGTACCGTTCGTCATTGGATTCGGCATCGGGTTCGCAGGCCGTACCCAGCGCAAAGCCGAACTGTTCGGTCAGGGCCAGCACTTTTTTCTGTGCAGGTGCCTCCGGGAAGCGCGAGAAATACCCGCGCATTCCGTCCATTTGCTGCTTCCACCCTTGCCCGTTGTAATAGTCGGGATTGTGCGTGATTCTCAGGCGCTTCTTCTTTAACCATCCACCGGTCGTAATTTCGATTTCGCTCCACGCGTCGTCGGTGCCAACGACTTTGAACTTTGCATTCATTTTTCGCAGTACTTCGATGACGAGCCCGGGGTTCCTTGTTTGGGCGAAGAGCGTCACAGGTTCAGTTGCCATTCCTTGAATTTCCTTTATTGGTTGACCATGCAATAGCGCGTCGGGTTACGCCCGCTCGCCGCGTACCTTCTCGAAAAAGGTTTCCGGCGCTTTGGCAACGATTACCTTCTCCTGTAGAGCATCCCGCAGGAATGTGATGACGGCTTGTTCCGCGTCGTTGTTCTGCAAAAGGGTGAGGTCTTTCGCCCCCTGCCGCGAAAGCAGGAAGCGGTAATGACGATTGCCTTGCTGGCCGTAGATCTTGATTTGCTCAATATCGCGAAGCGGGATTGGTTCCACCACACGCCTGAATCCGGGATTCCGGAACAGTAGCTTCCCATCCTTGATCGCCACGATTGGTTCGCCATCCGGCCCAATCGAGCGTAATTGGAAATATCGAATGAGCGCCATGGCAGAGAAGACTCCGATCGCTCCCATCAGCCTTCCGTTGCCGGCAAAATGCCAGGCCATTGCCAGGGCAATTGCAATGCCATAAAAGCCCATCTCGCGGGCCTTGGCGACCGGCTTGAAGACGCCGCTTGGAGTAACATGGAAGGCGGGTGGGCGCGTCCGCATGTCGTGGGCCGCCAGCATCAAGGCAATGCAGGGCAGCCAGACCCACAGGATTTCGGACTTGATGACCGTTATGCCGGCGGGGCCCAGGAAACGGTCGATGGTCAGCGGAGATACCCGGATGAACTGGACCGGGAAGAAATGCCGCTGGTCAGAGAAGGGCCACCAGATTGCGGCGCCCAGGCCACCGGTTGTCAGCATATCGAGCAAGGGATGCGAAACGCAGGCGACCGACACGAAAGCCATGGCGGCCCAGCGTTTCGCGCGTAGCCAAGGCGCGGCGAGTGCCGCCAACATTCCCATTGCGAGCGCAAATGCAATCGAATGCGAAGCACCGCGATGGCCGAGCTGGTTTGCGTATTCGATCCCGAGCTTGAACGCGATGACGTCCATGTCCGGCACGATCGCGGCAACCATGCCGGCTAACAGCAGCCGGCGTGAAATGCGTTTTGGGCCAAGTACGACGCCGATTGCCAGCGGAATCGCTGGATGGGTAAGGATAGTGGGCATGGTGCAGGGGAACTTAAATGGGAGGCTTGCTGTGGAAATCGACGTACAGGGCCTGCAGTTGCAATGGCAGCTTTTTCCAATATGCGGCGGCTTTCGCCGGCGGCACCTGCCAGAACAGGTTCTCCACAAACGAAACGTCGATGCAGCGCCTGACTTCTTCGCTGGCTGACGCGAATACGTGCGCGATGAACAGGAAGGCCTCCGCACTTTCGGGGAGATAGGCCTGCCGCCTCATCTCATCGTTCAATGCATTGGCGACGAATTGGAACCAGCCGTAGGCATCTTGCTCCGAAGGCTGCTCGCCCCAGTCCTTGAGGTACTTGCGATCAGTCTTCCGGGCCAGGGTGGGGAAACGTTCTCTGACTGCCAAATAGAAGGAGGCATTCGTCTCCATTACTCTTTGGGACAGTCGACCGGAGGCAACGGGCCGAATACGACCTCGGAATCAGCCGGACCCGAAGTCTGCAGGATGTAGACGACTTTGGCTGCACTGTCGACGTACATCATGTGCGCGCGGCCGCCAGGCATCATGCCCGGGGAATTCAGCGTCATGTGTCGCGTATCGCGCAACTTCTCGGGAAGCTGCGGCACTGTCGGCCATTTTTCGCGGGTGCCGGATGGTGACACGAAGCTGGCGTAGTGCGCAGCCGTGCAACGCCAGATTGGTTCCGGCTCAGGAGGTGCAGCGCCCAGCGCTGCTGCAAGCAGTAATGAGATCGCCATATCGGGATGATAGATCAAAAATCAGTTGTTCAATTGACTTTAATTGTTACCGTCGGCTGAGCTGCGGCCTGGCTGGCGGGGCGCCGCTTTCCATGCGGATGCGCAGCTCCCCGTCTTCCTTGACCAGCAGGGCTGCATACGAATGGGATGTGGTCTCGGCGCCTGCCTGGTCGCTACGTGCGACACCGCCAGTAACCATGACCGACTGCTCGCCAAGTTTTTCGTATGCCAGGCCTTGCCAGCGGAACGTGACCGGCGGCTTCCAGCTTTTTGCGTATTCGCTCGACAGCTTGTCGAACGTAAGCTCTTCTTTCCACTCTCCGCCGATGAAAATGGTGCCGCGTCGGGAATAGCGGTTGACGAGCGCCTTGCGGTCGCCAGCCGTGACGTCATCTGCGTAGGTGTCCATGAAGAAGTGCGCGAGATCGAGGATGTCGGTTGCTGCGGGATCCGCACAGGCGATCTTGGGCAAAGGGCCGAAGAACACCACGGAATCGACGGTGCCGGCGGATTGCTCGATGTAGGCGTTGCCGGATTTTGTATCAACGTACATGACATGCGCTTTGCCGCCGGCATAGGCGCCCGATGTATTGAGCAGCATTGACCTCTTGTTGCGCAAATGTTCCGGCAAGGCCTTCAGCACTGGCCACTTGGCGGTGGTGCCGGATGGGGAGACGAAGGAACCATAGTGCCTTGCGGTGCAGCGCCAGGC
>CAMLDQ010000113.1 GCA_946478965.1 uncultured Methylobacillus sp.
CAACTGACACGTGTCGTTTCTCCCTGCAACAATGAAATGCGCCCCGGATGCCGACGCCACCAACTCCAGGCTCGCCCCGTTGGTCGCGCACAATTCTCGAGCGATGAATAGTCCGAGTCCCGTTCCCTGCGTATGGGTCGTGAAAAAGGGCTCGAAAATCTGCTCGCGTACCGCCTCCGGAATTCCCGGGCCGTCATCAATGACGTGCAATTCTACTCGCCCCTCGCTGACCCCGCCCCTCACCTCGACACGCACGGCTCCCGGCGCCTTGGAGGAATGGCGCAGGGCATTACTGACCAGATTCCACAAAACCTGATGCAGATGCGAACGGTCGAAGCAAAGAGCCAAGTGCTTCGGCGCCCCGAGGGCCACGACGTCGGGTGACAAGCCCTCGGCAGAAATGAAATGCTCGACGAAGCCAGCGCAGAACTCATCCACCTGCAGCAACTCCGGCTCGGCCCGCTTCTGCCTGCCCAGTTCCAGAATGTCCTTGACGATGCGATCAAGACGTAAAACATTGTCGTTCAGGATACGCAGCAGGCGCTCCTGCATCTCCGAGCGACGCTCTTCGCGCAACAACTCCCCGGCATGACCGATCGCCGAGAGCGGATTGCGTATCTCGTGGGCAATGCTGGCGGTCAGTCGCCCCAAGGAGGCCAGTTTCAACTGCTGGGCATGCTCCTTGATGCGCCCGAAGTCTTCGAGAAAAACCAGCATCTCGCCAGTAGTGCTATTGGTCCGCTCGAATCGGGCGCGCAACTCTCGACCGTCCGGCCCGCTAAAAAGCAGATGGTCATCACCTGCGCCTGCAAGCCATATGGCCAATGCTTCGGCCAATGCAGGAGCCTGTGCCGCCAACGCAAGGGTCTCGTCGCCATCCGGCAAGCCCAACATGGTCTTCGCAACCGGATTGAAGCGGCGGACGGAAGCAGCGCCAGAAACGATCAACACGCCGTCCAGCATCCTCTCCTCGATGCGCTGACTGATGTGGATCTGGTTGTCCAGCGCCTCGCCGCGGCGCCTTGCCAAATCCTCGTTGATCATCGCCCTTTGACCTAGCAGGCGGGCAAGAATCGCCGTCGCAAAGAATCCCGCCGAAATCAATCCAGCCTGGACGATCGATGCCGGGTCGAAACCTTGCGCCATGATGCCGTAAAACTGGATCAGCAGTATGGCCACCGTAGCCACCGCAGCATAGAACAACACCAGCCTGCCACGCCCCACCAGACTGGCAGCAGCCAGTGAAACCAGCAACAGGACGCTCAATCCGCTGCCCACGCCGCCGCTCAGGAATATCAAGGCGCCAACCACGGCGATATCGACCATGACCTGGGTAGACAACTGGCGGTTGAAGCGATGCTGCCAGTGGGTCGCCAGCAACAAGCCAGAAATTGTCGCCACCATGTACGCCCCGGTCAGCCCGAAGAGCATTGGTGATGGCACCAAATTCAGGCGGGATGTCCAATCGTGAGGGAAGATGATGGCCAGGCAAAAAAGCGCTGCCAGCACCAACCGGTAAAGATTGAAATACTGGAAAGAGCGCCAGTTGGCCTCCCAGGTCGTCGACAACCAGTCCGACATCAATGCCCCGTTGTAGGCCCGGCCACCCGATGCGCCTCGCAACAATAGGCCAAGCCGTCGTCGAGAAGACCGTCGCTTTCGGGAAAATAAACACCACAATGAGCGCAGATCACCATTTTTTCTGTGGCAGAAGCGGAGCGTCTAACCGGCGCATCGTCACTGGAAATCCGGCGCTTGGACCACACCCACCAAAGCGCACCCAAAAACGCAAACAAAAGCAGGTATTTCATCGGCCACCCCAGAAACAAAAAAAGCCTACGGAGGTTCCGTAAGCTTCTGTTGATTTTTGGTCGGAGTGACATGATTCGAACATGCGACCCCTGCGTCCCGAACGCAGTGCTCTACCAGGCTGAGCTACACTCCGATGGCTGTTGAGAGAACTAATGATTTCGCTCAACTGCAAAGAGCGTCAATTGTAGCAGAGCTTTTTTAAAATTTGAATCCCCCAGGCACTGAATTGCAGTTCTTGCCAATTCCGCCTCTTGCACCGCGCGCGCGCGCGCATGGTCAAGCGCACCACTTTGGCGAATTGCATCGAGCACCAGCGGGAAGTCGTCGCGGCCACCTTCTTCGATTGCCTTGCGCACGCAGGCCGCCTGCTCGGGGTTGCCATGCTGGATTACATAGATCAACGGCAAGGTCGGTTTTCCCTCAGCCAGATCATCACCCAGATGCTTGCCGGTATCGGCCTCCTGACCTGAGTAATCCAGCACATCATCAATAAGCTGAAACGCTGTGCCCAGATGCATGCCGTAAGCGGCCAGCGCTTTTTCAACCTCTGGTGACGCCTGGCCCAGGATGGCGCCGAGCTGGGCAGCCGCCTCGAACAGCTTGGCTGTCTTGTAGTGGATAACCTGCATGTAGCGCGCTTCGTCGACGTCTGCATCGTGACAGTTCATCAACTGCAGGACCTCGCCCTCGGCAATCACGTTGGTCGCATCTGAGAGCACCTGCATCACCCGCATGTTGTCGACCGCGACCATCATCTGAAAAGCCCGCGAATAGAGAAAATCGCCCACCAATACGCTGGCCGCATTGCCAAACATCGCATTGGCCGTATCACGGCCACGACGCAGCGACGATTCATCCACCACATCATCATGGAGTAGCGTGGCGGTATGGATGAACTCGATGACTGCGGCCATTTCCTGATGGCGCTCACCTTGGTAGTTCAAGGCGCCAGCAGCCAGCAACACCAGAGCTGGGCGCATCCGCTTGCCGCCGCTGCCAATGATGTATTCGGCGACCTGTCGGACCAGAACAACGTCGGAATACAGGCGATCACGGATGACCGCATCGACGGCCTTCATATCGGGCCCGATCAGGGCATAGAGCTGTTCCAGAGTCACGGCAGGCAATTCCTTGAGGAAGCGCGGAATCTTAGGTGGCGAAAGAAGGGCAGTCAAGGCCGAAAGTACAAGGATACGCGCTGTCCCGCGTGCCAGTTTGTTAAACTCCAAAGATTGAAACAATAAGGGGAGAGGGCATGGACATTCGTGCAATCGTCGCACCGGTTATTCAGGATCGTGAAGCACTCGAGGAGTTCGCCGATGCACTGAACGAGCGGGCACACGAGATTGAACGCGATATTGCCCGCCTGGCAAAAGCACCGACGGATCGCGAAATTACCGCCAGCCTTTTCCGTGGGGTGCACAACATCAAGGGCGATGCTGCACTATGCAAGTTTGAACTTGGCATCGCCGTCGCCCACCCAATCGAATCCTTGATGTCGCGCTTCCGAGACGGGGAAATTCCATTCTCCGGATTACTGGCCGAAATGATTCTGCTCGCCGTCGACCGCCTGGAACTGGCGACCGAGGCTCTTCTAACCGGCAAATCAACGGATAATCTTGAGTTGCTCGCGCTCGTTCAGGGACTGGAAGCTGTAGCGGAAACCGGGGTGGATAACCTTGAGGCCAGTTGCGCCGAGCTGATCGAATCGGTCACCGGCTTCCCGCCGGTTATCCCGGATATTTCCACTCGTGCCCCGCGGGTCTCGACACCCAAGCCAGAACATAAGAACGCCACAGTCGACCTGCAATTCTTTCGCTCACTGGCCCTGCAATTCGAAA
>CAMLDQ010000114.1 GCA_946478965.1 uncultured Methylobacillus sp.
GCTGAATCTGCTATCATTCAGCCCCTCACCCAAGCTTTGCTCTAAGGAACATCATGCGTCTCGAAGTTCACCTCCACGGCTACGTCGAATTGTGCGAAGGCGTATCGCGGCGTCAGGTCGAGAATGCGCTGCGGCCGCTGTTCGATTACCTCGATGTCGAGAACATGAGCGAGGTGCGCAGCCTGGAAGAGCATCAGCCCGGCATTGCCTACCATCAGCGCGATTTCAGCGTTGAAATCTGCTGCACGCTGGATGTCGGCAACAGCTTCTTCGGGGCGTTGGAGCGCTCAATGACGACCCTGGGCCAGTTGGCTGAGCAGGGCACTGCGATCGAAGTCATCCTCTACCACGAGGATGGTCGCGATGAAACCCAGCTGATCTTCATCGGCCCCACGCCCGATGCCATCTACGACGCCCAGCGTCGTCGCATGGTGGAAGATGTTAGCGCTTTGCTGCGCCGCCAGTTCAACGATGCGTCCACCAATGAAGTGATTGCCCTGGTGAATGAGTTGTTCCGTCGCGAACGCAACCGCCCTGCCGCCGCGCAAGAAGAAAACGACGAATTCGCCAACATGCAGCCGCCCGCCAACGAGCGTCACAGGCTGCATTAAACTGGTTTGAATCAATAAAAAGCCGAGGATATCCTCGGCTTTTTGCATTTACGGGACAGCCTTTAAGGCCTTTGCCCCAGGGTGACGCGCAAAATCCCGGAAAGATCGGCGACAGATCGGACATCTATGAAACTATTTGCGCGCATCAAATCTGCCACTTTCTCGGCTTGGTCGTAGCCGTGCTCCAGCAGCAGCCAGCCTTGCGATTTTAAATGCCGGGGCGCCTGCGCAACGATTTCCCGAATGTCGTTCAGTCCGTCTGTACCGGAAGCCAATGCTGAAGAAGGCTCGAAGCGCAAATCGCCTTGGGCGAGATGCGGGTCGCCTGCGGCAATGTAAGGCGGATTGCTCACGATGACGTCGAACTCCTCGCCACCCAGGGACGAAAACCAATGACTCAACAGAAAATCGGCATTGGGGGCGTCGAGCGCTTCTGCATTGGCTTTTGCCACTTCCAGTGCAGCCTCGGAACGATCGATGCCTACAACCTGGGTTTGCGGACGGTTTTTGGCAATGGCAATAGCAATCGCGCCGCTTCCGACTCCCATGTCCAATACACGCATAGCCTGCTGATTAGGAATCAGCGCGAGCGCGGTTTCCACCAGGATTTCCGTATCCGGGCGCGGAATCAGTACCGCAGGCGTCACATTGAACGGTAAACCGAAGAATTCCCGCTGCCCCAGCAAGTAAGCGACCGGCTCGCCGTTCAGGCGGCGTTCCAGCAACGATTCAAATGTCTGATGCTGATCGAGAGCCGGGGTGTCCTGTTCGTGCGTAATCAGCCAGGCACGAGACACACCGCCCAGGGCCCGACTTAGCAGCAACTGCGCTTCGATGCGTGCTTCGGTTTCGGGCAGTTGCAGACGTTCGGCGAGACATTGCCGGGCCTGGCTCAGTAGTTGAACAACCGTGGGAGTCATGTAAATCGGATTCTTGAGAATGGCGCATCTTACCTCCTGCCAAGCTCGGACTGTAGATTTTGACAAAGCAAGCGTTGCGCTATCCGGGGGTTCTCGTTAATCTTCCCTGGCTGGGCAAGTATCGATTCGATGCGCAGGATTAATTCAAACATTAAGGGGAGAATCAAAATGTCTGAAGCAAACGCAAATGATAAGAATATTGCCGTACTGACTCATATCGGGGGAATTTTTTTCGGGTTCATCCCGTCTCTGATTGTGTGGCTGTTGAAGAAGGACGACAGCCCGTATTTGGGCGAACAGGCGCGCGAAGCGCTGAATTTCCAGATTACCCTGCTGATCGGCTACATGGTGGCTTGGGTGCTGACTTTCATTCTGATCGGTCTGCTCGTGTTCGCGCTGTTGTGGATTACGAACATCATCCTTTGCATCATGGCGGCGGTTGCTGTCAGCAAGGGCGAGGATTACCGCTATCCCTTCGCGTTGAGACTGATTAATTAAGATTTGTAATTAGGATTTTATTGATGAACAACCCTCTGCTTCACTTCAGCGGCCTGCCGCAATTCGACCAAATCAAGCCCGAGCATGTCACGCCGGCTATCGAACAGCTCCTGACCGAAAGCCAGGCGTTGCTGGATCGCCTGCTGGCCGACAGCGCCGAGCCTACCTGGGAGAATTTCGTGCATCCGCTGGATGACGCCGAGGAAAAGTTGTCTCGCGCCTGGTCACAGGTTTCGCACACCAATGCCGTGGTTAACACCCCGGAACTGCGGGAAGCCTACAACACCAACCTGACCAAGCTCACAGCCTTCTACGCCGATTTGTCGCAAAACGAAGCGCTTTACGCCAAGTTCAAGCAAATCCGCGCCAGCGCAGCTTTCGAGGGCTATAGCGCGACCCGCAAGAAGATCATCGAAAACGAACTGCGCGATTTCCGCCTGGGCGGCGCCGAATTGCCGACAGATAAGAAGGCGCGATTCAAGGAAATCCAGGAAGAGCTTTCCGCACTGTCTTCCAAGTTCGAAGAAAACGTCATGGATTCCACCGATGCGTTCGCCTTGTATGTCGAGGATGCATCCCGTCTTTCCGGCATTCCGGAGGATGCCAAGCACGCGGCACGCGATGCCGCTGAAAAGGACGGTAAAACCGGCTGGAAGTTCACCCTGCACTTTCCATCCTACATGCCGGTACTGCAATACGCCGACGACCGCAAGCTGCGCGAGCAATTATATTTCGCCTATGCCACACGGGCTTCCGAATTCGGCAAGCCGGAACTGGACAACACAGGCCTTATCGCGCAAATCCTCAAGTTGCGCCAGGAAGCCGCCCAGCTGCTGGGCTATGCCAACTACGCCGAAGAATCGCTGGTGACGAAGATGGCGCAATCGCCGGCTCAGGTCATGGATTTTCTCCTCAGCCTGGCCCAGCGGGCGCGCCCCTTCGCCGAGCGCGACATGGCGGAGCTGCGCGAATATGCCCAAAGACTCGGCCTGGACGAGATGGACGCCTGGGACGTGGCCTACGTCTCCGAAAAACTGCGCGAGGAGCGCTATGCTTTTTCGGATCAGGAAGTGAAGCAGTATTTCCCCGAGCACATGGCGCTGCAAGGCTTGTTCCGCGTCATTAGCACGCTATACGGCGTAGAGGTGCGCAAGTCGCAAGCGCCGGTATGGCATTCGGATGTCGGCTTTTATGAAATCGTCGACCGCGCAGGCCAGCTCATCGGTCAGTTCTACATCGATCTCTATGCCCGCGACAAGAAACGCGGCGGAGCCTGGATGGATGAGGCCATTACCCGGCGTCGGAAAGCTCATGGTATCGAAACGCCGGTGGCCTACCTCACCTGCAACTTCTCGGCCCCGGTGGGCGGTAAGCCTGCGCTATTCACGCACGACGAAGTGATCACGCTGTTCCATGAATTTGGTCACGGCTTGCATCACCTGCTTACCAAGGTCGAGGAATACGGCGTTTCCGGCATCAAGGGTGTGGAGTGGGATGCCGTGGAACTGCCCAGCCAGTTCATGGAGAACTTCTGCTGGGAATGGGATGT
>CAMLDQ010000115.1 GCA_946478965.1 uncultured Methylobacillus sp.
CGCAACGCAAAAGACCGTTGACGGCCCATCCAACAAGGATTGGCGCGGTGGCCGCGGCATCCTCGAAAACATCATTCCATCCTCCACCGGCGCCGCCAAGGCTGTCGGCAAGGTGATTCCCTCCCTCAACAAGAAACTGACCGGCATGGCGTTCCGCGTGCCGACTTCCGACGTTTCCGTGGTCGATCTGACCTGTGAGCTGCTCAAGGAAGCCTCTTACGAGGACATCTGCAAGGCGATGAAGGCCGCCTCCGAAGGCGCGCTGAAGGATGTGCTCGGTTATACCGAAGACAAGGTCGTTTCCACCGACTTCCGCGGCGAAACCTGCCCGTCGGTGTTCGATGCCGAAGCCGGGATCATGCTGGACCCGACTTTCGTTAAGGTTGTTGCTTGGTATGACAACGAATATGGCTATACTTGTAACCTGATGCGCCTTGTGCGTCACGTTGCATAATAATCCTTGATGGCGCGGGCTTGGAGCCTGCCCGCGCCGCTACCTAGCTCAAAGGAATCGATCATGTCCGTTATCAAGATGACAGACTTGGATCTGAAGGGCAAACGTGTCCTGATCCGGGAAGACCTTAACGTGCCTCAGGCCGAAGACGGTAGTGTGAGTGACGATACGCGGATCAGGGCTTCGCTGCCGACGATCCAGTATGCGATGAACGCCGGTGCAAAAGTAATGCTGATGTCCCACCTTGGACGCCCCAAGGAGGGGCCGACCGAGGGGCGCTATACCGACAAGGACAGCCTGCGTCCGGTGGCGGAGCACCTGGGTAAGTTGCTCGGCAAGGAAGTCAGGCTGTATCAGGACTGGCTGGGCAACGGCAAGATTTATGTCCAGCAGATGCGCGATGGCGAGGTTGCCGTGCTGGAGAACGTGCGCTTCAACATCGGCGAAGGCGGCAATGAATGCCGGCTGGCATGGGAAATGTCGCAGATCTGCGATATTTTCGTCATGGATGCCTTCGGTACCGCGCACCGTGCCCAGGCCTCCACGCATGGTGTGGCCAAATACGCGCCGGTTGCCTGCGCCGGCCCGTTGCTGGCTGCTGAACTGGATGCTCTGGGCAAGGCACTGAAGGAGCCCGCCCGCCCGCTGGTTGCCATTGTCGGCGGCTCCAAGGTCTCTACCAAGCTGACCGTGCTGGACTCCCTCTCCAATATTGTTGACCAGCTGATCGTCGGCGGTGGCATCGCCAATACCTTTATCAAGGCGGCGGGTTTCAATGTCGGCAAATCGCTGTTCGAGGCTGACCTCGTCGATGAAGCCAGGCGCCTGATGGAGGCGGCCAAGGCCAAGGGCAGCGAGATTCCGGTGCCGAGCGATGTTGTGGTCGGCAAGAAATTCGACGCCAACGAGCCAGCCGTGATCAAGAAGGTCAGCGAAATTGCCGACGACGACATGATTTTCGACATCGGTCCGGAGACGGCCAGGACTTACGCCGAATACCTCAAGAAGGCTGGCACCATCGTCTGGAACGGTCCGGTTGGCGTATTCGAGTTCGATCAGTTCGGTGAAGGGACCAAGGCGCTGGGTCTGGCGATCGCTGAAAGCCCGGCATTCTCGATTGCCGGTGGCGGCGATACGCTGGCAGCCATTGCCAAATACAATATTTGCGATCGCATTTCCTATATTTCCACTGGCGGCGGAGCTTTCCTGGAATTCCTGGAAGGAAAGAAACTGCCGGCTGTGGAGATGCTCGAGCAGCGCGCGAGCGAATAACCTGCTTTCATTACCGCCGGTGATTCGCAATGCCGGCAGGCAGTGCCTGCCGGTGCTCGAAGGAGATAATTGCAATGACGTTGCGTAAGACCAAAATTGTCGCGACCCTGGGCCCTTCGTCCAGTAGCGAGGAAGTGCTGGACCGCATGATTGCGGCGGGTGTGGATGTGGTCCGGCTCAACTTCTCGCACGGCTCCGCGGAAGATCATATTGCCCGGGCAGCACTGGTGCGTGAACTCGCGCGCCGTCGCCGCCGTCCGGTGGGAGTGCTTTGCGACCTGCAAGGACCCAAGATCCGTATCGGACGTTTCGAGAACGACAAGATTACGCTTGGCGTAGGCGACAAATTCATTCTGGATGCCGAGTGCAAGCTCGGCAGTCAGGAGCGCGTCGGTCTCGACTACAAGAGCCTGCCGCACGAGGTTGAATCCGGTGCCGTACTGTTGCTGGATGACGGCCGCATCGTGATGCATGTGGATGCAGTGCGCGGAACCGAAGTGCATTGCACGGTCGAGATCGGCGGCACGCTATCCAATAACAAGGGCATCAACCGCAAAGGCGGTGGCTTGGCGGCCGAGGCGTTGACCGAGAAGGACAAGGAAGACATCAAGACCGCGGCGGCGCTGGAGGCGGATTATGTCGCCGTGTCGTTCCCGCGCAGCGGAGCGGATATTCAATACGCACGGGAATTGGTGCGTGCTGCCGGCGGCCGAGCCAGCATCGTTGCCAAGATCGAGCGATCGGAAGCCATTCATGCGCTGGAGGAAATCATTGATGCCTCCGATGTCATTATGGTGGCGCGCGGTGATCTCGGCGTTGAAGTCGGTGATGCCGCGGTTCCCGGGCTGCAGAAGCGCATGATCCGCCTGGCTCGTGCCAGGAACAAGCTCATCATCACCGCGACGCAGATGATGGAGTCGATGATCTCCAACCCGATTCCCACCCGTGCGGAAGTATCCGATGTCGCCAATGCTGTGCTCGACGGTACCGATGCGGTGATGCTGTCGGCGGAATCGGCAGCCGGCAATTACCCGGTCGAGGCGATCGAGGCCATGCACCGGGTGTGCCTGGAGGCTGAGCGCGATTTTGATAGTCAATTACTGCGGCAGCGCGTGCATGGGGATTTTCAGCGTATCGACGAATCGATTGCGATGGCGACGGTCTATACTGCACAACATCTCAAGGTGAAAGCGATTGCGTCGATGACGCAGTCCGGCTCCTGCGTAATGTGGCTTTCCCGATCCGAGACCAATGTGCCTATTTATGCGCTCACGCCGGAAAAGGAGACACGCCGCAAATTGACGCTGTTTCGCGGCGTTTATCCTTTCCGGTTCGACCAGAATACGGCCGACCGCGACCAGATTCTCGAAGATGCAGAAAACGAGCTGATGCGGCGTGGCCTGGTGCAGGAAGGCGACCTCATCCTGCTCACCATAGGCGAGCCGGTGGGTGTGTCCGGCGGTACCAATACCCTCAAGATCGTCAAGGTTGGCGAGCACAGAAAAAACTGATTAAATAAATTTTTTCGGATAGCAAGGGGCGCTTGCCCCGATTGGTTGGCATGGCAAGCCTCCCAAGTTCCAAGGAGGAAAACATGGCCCTAGTATCACTGAGACAACTGCTGGATCACGCCGCCGAGCACGGATACGGCCTGCCGGCGTTCAACGTCAACAACATGGAAC
>CAMLDQ010000116.1 GCA_946478965.1 uncultured Methylobacillus sp.
CTGCCGCTAAATCCGGCCGGGCCAGGATCCGGACTGTCAATGGCCGGAAATGGTCCTGCCAGCACCAAACGCCCTTCGGCTTGCAGTTTGTGCAGCCGCTCCAGATGGGCCGGGCGATTGGCCGTGCGTTTTTCCAGGCTGTCCGGAACTTCTTCGCCGATAATCGCGTATAGCATTATTCCTGCTCCTTCAGATACTTGCCCAGCATCAGGCTTTGCAGAACCACGAATACCAGCATCAGGGCCGTCGTGCCGAACAGCTTGAAATCAACCCAGATGTCGGTGCTGAAGCGAAATGCCACATAGAGATTGATGCCGCCCAGCGCTGCAAAAAAGGCCGCCCAGGCATGATTGAGCCTTTTCCATATGGCATCGGGCAGCGAGATCTGTTCGCCCATCACGCTGCGGATGAGATTCTTTTTCCAGATGAACTCGGACAAGCTCAGTACGAGGGTGAACAGCCAGTAGAGGACGGTGGGTTTCCACTTGATGAAGGTTTCGTCGTGCAGTAGCAGGGTCGCCCCGCCGAATACGATGACAATGGCACCGCTCGCAATCAGCATGCCGTCCACTTTGCCATGGCGAAACTTGACCCAGGCGATTTGTGCCACGGTGGCGGCTATTGCGACAGCCGTCGCGGCGAAAATGCCGAACAGCTTGAACGCAATGAAAAACAGAATGACGGGAAAGAGGTCGAACAGGAATTTCACGTGGGCCCCATCAAGCGGGAAAGTATCGGTAAGACGGCTATTTTGCTATGATTCTGCTTGACCCACAAGACGATTTTCCATGCCGTCCCCTTTCGATCTCCACAGCCATTCCGTTGTCTCCGATGGCACGCTGACCCCCACTGAATTGGTGGAACACGCTGCTGCACAAGGTGTGCGCGTGCTTGCACTGACCGATCATGACGACCTCGGCGGGCTGCAGGAAGCGGCCGAGAACGCTGTCCGCTTGGGACTGGCGTTTATCAATGGTGTCGAAATCTCCGTTACCTGGCGCAAGCGCACCATCCATGTCGTGGGACTCAAGATTTCCCCTGAGCATGCCCCGCTCAAGGCAGGATTGGCTGCTCTGCGCGACGGTCGCCATCTGCGGGCGGAAGGCATGGCGGCCGGGCTCGATGCAATCGGCATCCATGGCAGCCTGGAGGGTGCTTACCGGCATGCGCAGCGAGGCATCATCAGCCGCTCGCACTTCGCCCGCTTCCTGGTGGAGCAAGGGCATGCCAAGGACGTCTCCGCCGTGTTCCGCAAGTATCTGGTGAAAGGCAAGCCCGGCTATTTCGAGCATAGCTGGGCGAGTCTGGAAGACGCACTGGAGTGGATAGTCGGCAGCGGCGGGGTCGCGGTGCTGGCTCATCCGGGCCGCTACGATCTCGGCCGCACCAACCTGCTGACCTTGCTGGCGGAATTCCGGGAATTGGGCGGCCGGGCAATCGAGGTGGTCACCGGCAGCCATACGCCCGAGCAGTACCACCATTTTGCCCGTCTGGCGCACCAGTTCGGCTTGCTCGCTTCTCTGGGCTCGGATTATCACGGCCCGGGCCACAACTATATCGATATGGGGCGCTTGCCGGACCTGCCGGCGAATTGCGACCCGATCTGGAGTGGCTGGCCGGAAGCGGCGGCGCTGCACTGACCCATGGCTCAATATTTCACCGTACATCCGGAAACCCCGCAGGCGCGTCTGATTCACCAGGCGGCGGAAATTTTTCGCAATGGCGGCGTGGTGGCATATCCTACCGATTCCAGCTATGCGCTTGGCTGCATGCTGGGTGACAAGGATGCGCAGGAGCGCATTCGCGCGATTCGTGGCGTGGACGAAAATCATCATTTCACGCTGGTTTGCCGCAATCTGGCTGAAATCGCGGTCTACGCGAAGGTGGACAACAGCCAGTTCCGGTTACTGAAGGCGAACACGCCGGGCAACTACACCTTCATCCTGCAAGCCAGCCGCGAAGTGCCGCGACGCTTGCAGCATCCCAAGCGCAGTACCATCGGCCTGCGCGTACCGGATCATGTGGTGACGCTGGCCTTGCTGGAAGAACTGGATGCCCCCTTGCTGAGCATGACGCTGCAATTGCCGGAAGACGAAGCGCCGCTCAGCGAGGCGTGGGAAATCCGCGAACGACTGGAAAGACGGGTCGATCTGGTGATCGACGCGGGTGCCTGTGATGTACAGCCGACGACCGTGATCGACCTCACCGGTGACGAGCCGGTGCTGGTGCGGCGCGGTAAGGGCGACCCTGGAAGATTTGGATTGGAGTGATATGGAACTGAGCCTGATACAGAAAATTTCGGTTTACGCCTTGCCGGTGATCTTTGCCATTACCGTGCATGAGGCGGCGCACGGATTTGCCGCGCGCCATTTTGGCGACATGACGGCGGCAGCGGCGGGGCGCATCACCCTGAACCCGCTCAAGCATATCGATCCGATTGGGACGATACTGGTGCCGCTGCTGTCGCTGATGCTGGGCGGCATCCTGTTCGGCTGGGCGAAACCGGTGCCGGTCGATTTCAGCCGCCTACGTCACCCCAAGCGCGACATGCTGTGGGTGGCCGCCGCCGGACCCGGCTCCAATCTCGTCATGGCCTTGTTCTGGGCTTTCGTCTTCAAGTTTGCCGCCGCCGCACCGGCCTCGTTCATCTTGCCATTGACGTTGATGGCGCAGGCGGGCATCGCGATCAATGTGGTGCTGATGGTGCTCAACCTGCTGCCGTTGCCGCCGCTGGACGGCGGCCGCATTGCCGTCAGCCTGCTGCCGCATCCGTATGCATGGCGCTTTGCCCAGTTGGAGCGCTACGGCTTTCTCATACTGATAGTGCTGTTATTTACCGGTATCCTCGGTAAAATCCTGTGGCCGTTCGTGAATGCCGCAATGGCATTGATCGGCTGGCTGTTTTCTTAACTTATCGACACTTGGGACTCACTTGAATCATGGCAGTTGAGCGCGTTTTATCGGGCATGCGGCCCACCGGAAGCCTGCATCTGGGACACTACCACGGTGTCCTCAAGAACTGGCTCAAGTTACAGCATGAGCACGAATGCCTGTTCTTCGTCGCCGACTGGCATGCGCTGACCACCCACTACGACACGCCCGGCATCATCGAGGAAAGCGTCTGGGAAATGGTGATCGACTGGCTGGCTGCAGGCGTCGACCCGGCCAATGCGACGATCTTTATCCAGTCGCGCGTGCCGGAACATGCCGAACTGCATACCCTGCTGTCGATGATCACCCCGCTGGGCTGGCTGGAACGCGTACCGACCTACAAGGACCAGCAGGAAAAGCTGGCCAGTAAGGATCTCTCCACCTACGGCTTCCTTGGTTATCCGCTGCTGCAGAGCGCCGACATCCTGATCTACCGCGC
>CAMLDQ010000117.1 GCA_946478965.1 uncultured Methylobacillus sp.
AAGTTTTTTGAGTATCTTGCATAACTACAAGAAACGCAAGACTTTTCTTCCCTTCCCCAACGCCTTTTCCGCGGTACTGATCAAACAGGGCGATCTCGTTCACCACGGCAACACCGGTCTCCTGCATGGCATCGATCAGCGACTGCGCCGGTACGGATTCATCCACCACGACAGCCAGATCGCGTCGCACCGGCGGGAACTTGGCGACTTCCACATACCGGGTAAGCGCACGCTTCAGCAACGGACCGATATCCAATTCGAACAGCACCGCGCCGCGCGCGAGCTGATAATGCTGCTGCCATTTGGGATGCAGCTTGCCTATCCAGCCGACGGCCTCGCCGTTGAGCAACACTTGCGCAGACTGCCCGGGATGCAGCGCCGGGTGTGCAAGAGCGACATAGCGGGCGCCATGCTGGGTGAGCGCATCGACATCCGCCTTGACGTCGTAAAAATCGACCTCGCGTGCGGCCTCGGCCCACTGCTCGGGTTTTGCGTCCCCATATGCCAGGCCCGCGATGCGCGTGCTTTCGGTATAGCCATGATCTGCCGCAGCATAAACAGCCCCAAGCTCGAACAGGCGCACACGCTCCTGCTTGCGGTTGAGGTTATAGACCAGGGTATCCAGCAAGCCCCCCCACAGCCCTGAGCGCATCACGCTCATATTGCTGGCAATCGGGTTCTTCAGCGCGACCGGACTGGGATTGCCGAGCAAATCCCGTTCCCAGCTCGCGTCGACGAAACTGTAGCTGACGATTTCCTGATAGCCTTGCGCTGCCAGCGTGTCGCGCAGAATGGCTCGATTCAGTCGAGTCTCCGATTCCGGCAGCATCAAGAGATCGGCATGCGGCGGCGTAGCAGGGATATTGTCGTAGCCGTGCAGGCGTGCGACCTCCTCGATCAGGTCTTCCTCAATCGCGATATCGAAGCGATAGCTCGGCGGGACCACAGTCAGCACTGCCGCATCTTGCGTGTAGTCAAAACCAAGCTGATCGAAAAGCCTGGTGACGGTGGCCTCATCAAGCGTAATTCCCAACGCAGCCGCCAGGCGCTCCATGCGCAGCCTGACGGGCTGCCGCTCAGGCAATACGTTCATGACCTCGGTGACCGGTCCGGCTTGGCCGCCGCATATCTCCAGCACCAATGCAGTCGCGCGCTCCAGGGCTTGGCGCGCGTTCGCGAAATCCACGCCGCGCTCGAAACGATAGGAAGAATCGGTAGAAAAATTCAGGCGGCGGGCTTTGCCCACGATGGCCGCGGGTGTGAAGAATGCACTTTCGAGGAAAATATCCTGCGTGGCATCGGAAACCGCCGTGCGGCTCCCGCCCATGATCCCGGCCAGGGCGATGGCACCGCTGTCATCGGCGATCACCAGCATATCGGGATCCAATTCGACAGCCTGCTGATTCAGCAACTCGATCTTCTCCGCCGGCTTCGCCATACGGACCTGAATACCGCCTTGCAGCTTGCCCGCGTCAAAAGCGTGCATGGGCTGGCCAAGTTCAAGCAGGACATAATTGGTGATGTCGACGATGGCGCTGATGCTGCGCAAACCGCTCCGTTCCAGGCGTCGCACCATCCAGTCCGGCGTGGCAGACTGGACATTGACGCCGGTCACCATGCGGCCGACATAGCGCGGGCAGGCATCGCTCGCCTTGATCTCGACGTTTTTCACAGTGCCAGACGACGTAGCGGCGTCATTCATTTGCGGCAATGTGAGCGTAGCGCCCGTCAATGCGGCGACATCTCGTGCGATGCCCAGAATGCTCAGGCAATCCCCGCGATTCGGGGTGAGTTTGAGCGTAAACAGCCTGTCATCCAGCTGCAGGTGATCGCGAATGCTCTGGCCGACAGGAGCATCTCCGGGCAATTCGAGCAAGCCGCTGCTTTCTTCCGCCAAGCCGAGTTCCTTGGCCGAGCACATCATGCCGAAAGACTCCACGCCGCGCACCTTGGCCTGCTTGATATTGAAACCGGGCAATTCGGCGCCGACTAGCGCGCACGGGGCCTTCAAGCCTGCACGCGCATTGGGCGCGCCGCACACGATCTGCAATAATTCGCCGCTGCCGACATCCACCTTGCACACCTGCAGGCGATCCGCATCCGGATGCTTTTCAGCGCTGACAATCTGCGCCACGACGACCTTGCTGAATGTTGCGGCAACCGGCTCCATGGCCTCGACCTCAAGGCCGGCCATCGTCAGGACGTGGCTCAGGGCCGCGCTATCCAGGTCCGGATCGACAAAACTTCTTAACCAATTCTCCGAAAACTGCATCGCTGTTATCCAAACTGCTTCAAAAAGCGTAAATCGTTATCAAAGAACAAACGCAGATCATTCACCCCGTAGCGCAGCATGGTCAGGCGCTCCACACCCAGGCCGAAGGCGAAGCCGCGGTATTTCTCGCTATCGATGCCCACATGGCGGAACACCTCCGGATGCACCATGCCGCAACCGCCGATCTCGAGCCAGCCACCGTTCCAGCTCATGTCCATCTCGGCAGAAGGTTCGGTGAACGGGAAAAACGAAGGACGGAAACGCACCTGCAAGTCATCTCGTTCGAAAAAGCGCTGCAGGAAATCCTGCACCACGCCCTTGAGGTTGGCGAAACTGATGCTTTCATCCACCCAAAGTCCCTCGACCTGATGGAACATCGGGGAATGGGTCGCGTCGGAATCCACGCGATAGACACGGCCCGGCGCGATGATCTTCAGCGGCGGCTCCTTGTCCTGCATGTAGTGCACTTGCACCGGGGAGGTGTGGGTGCGCAGCACGTGCTGCTCATCCACGTAAAAAGTATCGTGCATCGCGCGGGCCGGATGGTCTTCCGGAATATTCAGCGCGGTGAAATTGTAGAAATCGGTCTCGATTTCCGGTCCTTCGGCCACTTCGAAGCCGATGGAATGGAACAGCTGTTCAATGCGCGCCAGGGTGCGCGTCACCGGATGCAGGCCTCCTTGCGAACCGCCACGGCCCGGCAGCGTCACATCCAGGGTCTCGCCCGCCAGCTTCTGCGCCTGCTCCGCATCCAGGATTGCCTCGCGACGCGCTTGCAGCGCCTGCTCTACGCCTTGCTTGACGACATTGATCGCGGCGCCGGCGGCAGGACGCTCCTCGGCCGACAGCTTACCCAGACCTTTCAGGAACTCAGTGAGCACACCGCTCTTGCCAAGGTATTTCGCTTTGGCCTGTTCCAGGTCGACCATGCTCGCACAGGCGGCAAAATCGCGCTGGGCATCGGGAAGGATTTGTTCTAGGTTTTGCATAGTTCTCGCTTGATGTCCCTGCCGAAAAAAAAGGAGGCCATCAGCCTCCTTTTTCTGTCTGCTACCGATTAAGC
>CAMLDQ010000118.1 GCA_946478965.1 uncultured Methylobacillus sp.
CGCCGCTTCTCGGCCAACAAGTCCAAGGCCAAGCAGGCCACCAGCCGCCTGAAGATGATCGACAAGATCGAGATCGCGGAATTCAAGCCGTCCAGCCGCCAGTATCCCTTCATACGCTTCGAGTTCGACGAGAAGGAAAAGCTGCACCGCAATGCCGTGGAGATCGAGAAGCTGAGCCACGCCTTCGACAAGCCGCTGTTCAACGACTTCAGCATCATCATCGAAGCCGGTGAGAAAGTGGCCATCATCGGCGAAAATGGCGTCGGCAAAACCACGCTGCTACGCTGCATCGCCGGCGACCTCAAACCCAACCACGGCACCGTGAAGTGGGCAGAAAAAGCCAAGCTCGGCTACTTCGCCCAGGATCACGAGTACGAATTCGAAAAAGGCGAGCCGCTGTTCGAATGGATGTCCCAATACACCCAGGCGGGGGACGACGACCAATCCGTGCGCAGCATGCTGGGACGCTTGCTGTTCTCCGGCGAAGACACCAAGAAATCGGTCAAGGTGCTCTCCGGCGGCGAGAAGGGCCGCATGCTCTACGGCAAGCTGATGCTTGGCCGCACCAACGTGCTGCTGATGGACGAACCGACCAACCATATGGACATGGAATCCATCGAGGCCCTGAACACCGCGCTGGACAAGTACAAAGGCACGCTGGTCTTCGTCTCGCATGACCGCGAGTTCGTCAGTTCGCTGGCGACGCGCATCATCGAGATCAAGCCGGATGGCATCGTCGATTACACCGGTAATTATGAAGACTACCTCGCCAGTCAGGGCGTAGAGTAAACTTGGGCGCAATGCCTGCTCGGCATTGCGCTTTTTTGTCGGCCTCTATATTTATTTCGCTTTCCGTGAAAAAATCCTCACATGGCCGTCGACAAATCAGAAAATCCGCGCGCCCTCGGCTCCTACCTTGGGCATACCATTCGCGACCTGCGCCTCCAGCATCGGCTGACTATTGCCGAAGTATCCGAACGTGCCGGTATCAGCCGCGGCATGCTTTCCAAGATCGAGAACGCGCTGACGGCCACCAGTCTGGAAACGCTGGAACAGATCGCCAATGCTCTGGGCGTAACGCTCTCCCACCTGTTCCGCAATTACAAGATTCCTTCCGGCAGTGTACAAATGGTGAAAAAAGGCCAGGGCATGGAAGTCGTGCGGCGCGGTACCAAATCCGGCCACACCTATCATCTGCTGGCTTACGACCAGGGGCCACAGAAGAGCTTCGAGCCTTTCCTCATCACGCTGGAAGAGCCCGGCGAAGAGTTTCCTCCGTTCGAACACCCCGGCACCGAATTCCTTTACATGCTGGAAGGCCTGCTCGAATACCGCGTCGGGCAGGAAACCTTTGTTCTTGAGCCCGGCGATTCGCTCACTTTTCGCGGCGAAATCCCGCATCGTCCGGAAAGAATGCAGGGCACGCCGGTGCGCTTCCTATCCATCATCCATTACGACGTACCGGGCGGCGAGGCCGAGGAAAACACGTGACGATCGACGATGCCGTCGAAAGCGATATCCCGGCATTAAGCAAGCTGCTGGACACTCTGTTCAGCATCGAAAAGGACTTCCAGCCCGACACTGAAAAACAGTGCCGGGGTCTGCATCTTCTGATTGGGCAGCCGGATCGCGCGGTCATCAAGGTGGCACGCAACGCTAGCGGGCAGTCTGTCGGCATGGTCAGCGTGCAATTGGTCATTTCGACAGCGGCAGGCGCTCCCTCCGCCTGGGTGGAGGATATGGTCGTGAGCGCGGAGCACCGCGGGCACGGCATCGGCAAAGCCTTGCTGCAGAGTGCGCTGGATTGGGCAAGAAACAAAGGCGCAAAGCGTGCGCAGTTACTGGTGGATACCGAGAATGAACCGGCCTTGAGCTACTACCGGCACCTCGGCTGGGAAAGCACGCAGTTACAGGCTCGCAGGATTTTTTTGTAGATCGGGATCACGGGCCCCGACAAGAGCGGAGCCCCCGCCTCGCTGGTGCAAAGTTTAGCGGCGGATGCCGCCCTCTTCCAGCACGAACCACTGCGGATTCAAACCAGCCAGCGGTTCGCGCAGTTTGTCGAGTTCCATCTTGGGAGCATGTACCTCCAGGCGGGTCAGGGCGGCGATTTTCAGCGCCTCCTGAAAAACATCCCCAACGTTCTCCAGATGGGCCAAGAGAGAAGCCGCGTCGTCGTAGCCTTCACGACAATGTGCCGCATTGCCGCTGAAAGAAAATGCATAGAACATGCAGCCCGGTTCGTTTTGCGTACGCTCCACGAATTTGTTCACCAGCACCTTGAAGGCATCCAGCTTGCCTTCTTCAACCTCGAAATAGGGAACCAGCGTGCAACATGTATCGTTTTTTGGCATTGCAATCTCCTCAGGGTCATCCAGATGTCTATCGGAACTTATCCCCGGACCGGCACGCTGTCAATCGGGATGATACTTGGCAGCAAAAACGGCATCCCACCTTCACTGCAATATTCGCAATGCCAATGCACTTACAGTCCGATGACACCGGGTTTCCCCATGAAAATGCGTAGGCCAATATCATGAAATTGCGGTGTATCGCGCCTCGGCATCCGGATAAAGTATAGGATTAAAAAAAGTGCGATACACTTTGCTATCGCTCTTTTCTACCTCACTTTGTTTAAAGGCATCAACCATGGCAATCCTGGACAGAAAAACCCTCACGCTAACGGCTTTGCTTTCAATCATGCTCGGCTTTTCAGGCTCTGTCCTGGCAGGTGATTACGAAGGCTCATGGATACTGGACGACACCAGCGGCAAGCCTTTCGAAGCGATCCTCAATGCAGACGGAACCGCAAGCGGAACGCACGGAAATGCGATGAAGTATGGCACGTGGAAAGAAGAAAACGGCGCGGCAGTAATCCACTGGAAGACAGGCTGGACCACCGTGATTTCAAAGAAAGGCGACAAATTTTTCAAGGCCGCCTACAAGCCGGGCATACCGCTGACCGATACACCGACGAACACTTCCGACGCCAGGAAAAAGGAGTGATCAGCGGCTGACATAATGCCCGGGCGCCATTCAAAGTCGCTCGGGCAATCCCCAGTTCATGGTCGTTCACACTGCGACGAATTGCAGTGTTGTCAATCTGGCTAGCCACCGAATCTGGCAGAGAGGGAGGGATTGTGTCAGCCTCGTCTTAAGGCGATTCTGCCATCCGCGATGCGGACCAGCCTTCGGCTGTCCAAGCGAGCAGTGCTCGCTTAGTCGAACCCACGGAAAGCTCTCGGAGTACCAGCCATCGCAGCCAATAAAAAAGCCACCTCGAAGGCGGCTATTTTATTGGCGGAGAGGGAG
>CAMLDQ010000119.1 GCA_946478965.1 uncultured Methylobacillus sp.
CGGCGCGCGCCGCTTCCACGGCGGCGTTCAACGCCAGGATATTGGTCTGGAACGCGATCCCGTCGATCACGCTGATGATATCCACGATCTTGCTGGACGACTCGTTGATCGAACTCATCGTCTCAACCACCTCCAACACCACGGCGCCACCCTTGACTGCCATCTGGGAGGCAATCAGCGCCAGCGCATCTGCCTCGCGCGCGTGGTCGGCGTTCTGGCGGACGGTAGAGGTCAGTTGTTCCATTGAGGAAGCGGTTTCTTCCAGCGAGCTGGCTTGCTGCTCCGTGCGCGAGGACAAATCGAGATTGCCGGTCGCGATCTGGCTGGAAGCACTGGCGATCGCCTCGGTGCCGTTGCGCACTTCAGCGACGATCTTCATCAGGCTATCGTTCATATTCTTGAGCGCCGCCAGGAGCTGCCCGGTTTCCTCGGTGGTCCGGGCTTCGATGCGGCTGGTCAGGTCGCCCGCGGCAACCGTATTGGCCAGCGTCAGCGCCCGGTTCAGCGGACGGGTGATCGAGAGCGTGATCCAGACCCCCATGCCAGCGGCAAACAGCAACGCTGTCGCGCCCAGGCCAAGCATCATCAGGCGGCTGTTCGCATAGGTTGTCGCGGCATGTCCGCTATAGGCGTTCATGCGCTCCACCTCGAATGCAATCATGTCGTTTATCGCCGCCTTGTAGGCGACCAATGCCGGACGAAACATCTGGTTCAGGTAAGCCTTCTGCACTTCCGACCTGTCGGTCGCAAGTAACGTGAGCAGCTGATTGGTGGTGATCACGTAACGCGCATCCGCATCCAGCGATTTCTGTAATAGTTTCTTGCCTTTCGGAAGATCGACCGTGCGCTTCAGATAAGCAAGTTTTTCCTGCAAGCCTATTCGCGATTTCTCGATGGTCGCTTGCTGCGCTTTCCGCTCCCCACTGTCCTCGTTGAGCAGCATGTTGCTCAACGCAATCTCGATGTCATTGATATCTCCCATCGCCTGGGTCGCTTGCGCCGCCTTGGGCACAGAGTCCGTGACGATGATCGTGGTACCACCATTGACACGGCCCAGCATGGTGATGCCCAGGGCTATGCAGACCACGAGCAGTAGGCCCATCACAACATTGTTGGCAATAAGGCGCGTGCCGATTTTCAAATTCGTGAGATTCATGCTTCTTTCCGACAATTGCTATGAAATGAAGGTCTATGCAACGATCTGATCTCGGGATGGCTCAAACGGATCGAAGAAGGGATATCAGTTTGCAAGGACTCGTGGTTGCCGCCGGCTCTGGACGAAGTTCTCCAGATGGTCACGCTGCCGGGATGACTTTTTCAAGGGATGATACGAACGCATGTCATCGAGTTTGAACATGCTCACCGCCTGCGACAACTGCATTGCCTGCTCTTCCAGGCAGGAAGAAACCGCGACCGTCTGTTCCACCAATCCGGCATTTTGCTGAGTGACTTCACCCATACTGCCGATCGCCCGGTTGACCTGGTCAATGCCACTGCTTTGCTCACGGCTGGCAGAGGCGATTTCATGCATGATGCCGGCCACGCGCCGCACCGACTCCACGATGTCCTTCATGGTTTGCCCGGCGTCGCCGACCAGGCGGTTTCCCAGTTCGACCCTCGCCACCGAGTCATCGATCAGTCCTTTGATTTCCTTGGCTGCGGCGGCGGAGCGCTGCGCCAGGTTGCGCACTTCGGAGGCGACCACGGCAAAGCCGCGCCCCTGCTCGCCCGCACGTGCCGCCTCGACAGCGGCATTCAGCGCCAGGATGTTGGTCTGGAACGCGATACTATCGATGAGGCTGATGATGTCGGCGATCTTCTTCGCCGAGGCACTGATATCGCCCATAGTCGCTCCCACGCTGGAAACGGCCTGGCCCCCCTTGACCGCAACCGTCGAGGCGGACAAGACAAGTTCGTCGGCTCGCTGCGCATGGTCTGCATTCTGTCTTGCGCTCGCGGAAAATTCTTCCATGCTGGACGCGGTTTCTTCGAGACTGGAGGCCTGCGATTCAGTGCGCGCAGCAAGCTCTGTGTTGCCTGCGGCAATTTCCCTGGTGGCGACGTTCACTGCATCGACATTGGTGCGTACGTCGCCGATGATGGCCAATAGATTGACATTCATTTGTTGCAAGGCACGCAGCAATTGGCCCATGTCGCCACCGTGTCGCGTCTCGATCGTGCTGGTCAGATCGCCGCCGGCAATCGTGCGCGCGGCGCGGATCGCGCCGCGCAAGGGTATCGCCACGGACTTGTGGAGCGTGTGCCCCATCAACAACGCACCGGCCACGCCGAGGGCGGCCACGCCGGCAAATCCCCACGCCGCGCTGCCGCTCGCCGTTGCGAAGCCCAGGCCGCCCAGAACGAGATACAGGGCACATAGCGCGAGGCTCCCCAGCGTGATGAGCACGCTGATCGGCAGATCATATAATGCCGGGAAAATGCCAGTCAGACCGCGACGCACCACCTGCCCCCCACGGAACGCTATACGGTCGGGATTACCAGCAAAAATGCTGCGGTAAGTCCGGTTTGCCGCCTCGATCTGCGCGCGGGTTGGCTTGGTACGAACCGACATGTAGCCGCTCGCCCGGCCGTTTTCCATGATGGGGGTCACGTTGGCCACGACCCAGTAGTAGTCGCCATTCTTGCGCCGGTTCTTCACCGTGCCCGTCCATGGCTGACCGGCCTGGATAGACTTCCACAAGTCTTCGAACGCTTCAGGCGGCATATCCGGGTGGCGCACCAGGTTATGCGGCGCACCGATCAATTCCTCTTTGCTGAATCCGCTGACTTCAACGAAATAGGGATTGACATAGGTGATCTTCCCCTTGAGGTCGGTCTTCGACACGATCGGCTTGCAGTCCTCCATGTGGTACTGCGTATCGGTTACGGGCAGATTTTTACGCATGCTATTTCTTGCCTTGGCCCTCGAGTTGGTCGAGTTGGTCGCTTTCTTCCTTGGAGGTGGTAAGCACCGCCTCCGGCGTTATGCCGACGGTGCGCTGGGCTTCGGCAGTCGTTGCAGTCTGCGAAGTTGACATGCAAAGAAACACTTCTACAACCGGATTCTCTCGATTACGGACCGGTACGACTATCCGGATAACGCACGCTTATCCGTTGCCTGCAATATTCGGTAAAA
>CAMLDQ010000120.1 GCA_946478965.1 uncultured Methylobacillus sp.
TACTGGAGATGAACAGCCTCTGCAGGCAGAGATAAAAGATCAGCACCGGCAGCGTGATGATGGTGAGATAGGCCATCACCTCACCCCAGGGTGTGTTGAGCTGGAAGAAATATTGCAGCCCCACCATCACCGGCCTGTAGGCCTCGGACTGGGTAACGAGAAGCGGCCATAGATATTGCTGGCTGTACATGACGAGAAACTTCAGGATCGCAGCCGTTGCGATGACCGGGCCGCTAAGCGGCATCACCACCTGTGCGTAAATCCGCAGCCAGCTGGCCCCGTCGATGCGCGCCGCCTCCAGCAACTCCTTTGGCAGATCCTTGAAATATTGCACGAAGAGGAAAATCGTCAGCCCGTCTGCGATCCATGGGATGATCTGCACATGCCACGAATTGAGCCATCCCCAGGTAAACCCGTTGCTGTCGATCCATGGCAGATTGTTGACTTCGAGCAGCAGCGGCACGGCAATGGTTTCAAAGGGAATGATGAGCGTGGCGAGGATGACCGAAAAGAGAATATCCTTTCCGCGCCAGTTCAAAAAGGTGAAAGCGAATGCGGCAAGCGAGCCAAGCAGCAGGGCGAGAAACACGGTAACGGCCGTTACCAGAACCGAGTTGAATATGAAGGTCGCAATCGGCGCCCGGGCGAAAGCCGCGGTGTAGTTTTCAAGCGAAAGATCTCCAACCGGCAGGAAAGCGCGTATCGAGGTCGCATCACTGAGCAGCTGGTCGTTCGGTTTCAGCGACGAGAAGCCCATGAACAAGAGAGGCAAAATGAAGATCGCCGCGAAAGCGAGCATGAGCACATAGTTGCCGATGAGAAAAGCGAGGCTTTTGCGTTGTCCGGCCTGCATCATTGCTTCTCCCTTGTCAGGTATCGTTGGGTCAGTGAGATGCACAGGACAAGCAGGAAGAGGACGACCGAGATTGCCGAACCTGCCGCGATGTCCTGCTGTCGATATCCCCGCTCAACCGCCTGATAGACGATGCTTTGCGTCGAATCGCGGGGGCCGCCCTTGGTCATCACATCGATCTGCGCAAAAAGGGCAAAAGCCTGCATGGTGATGACGATGATAATTAGCACGGCCGTGTTGCGCAGCAGCGGCCAGGTTATCATGCTGAACTTTTGCCAGCGGCTCGCGCCTTCGATATCGGCTGCCTCGTAAAGATCCGGAGAGATAGTTTGCAGGCCGGAAAGCCATATGACCATGTGGAAACCGACCCCCTGCCAGACGGACATGACCAGGATGGCCCACAGGGCGGTATCGGTTCTGCCCAGCCAGTCGACTGGCTGGAACAGCCCGAAGCTCATGTAACTCAAAAGGCTGTTCAGGAGCCCGTTATCCGCCGCATAAATAAACCGCCAGAGCAACGCCACCACCACAACCGACAGCACGACGGGCATGAAGTAGACCGCGCGGAAAATCGTGACGCCGGGAATCTTCTGGTTCACCAACAGGGCAAGAAACAACGCCAGCGCCGCCTGAACCGGGGCAACGACCGCCACGAAGGAAAGCGTGTTGACGAGCGCTGTCAAAAACACGACGTCGCGCGCCAGAATGACGATCTGGTTCTCACCCCAGCTGAAGCTCTTATATTCCCGCATCCCGTCCAGATGGGGATAGTCTGGATTGTTGCGGGTGAAAGTGCGAATTCGCGGATAGGAGGTTGCGCCATCCGCATCCTGCTTGAGGCTCCCATCCGCCTCCCTTTCCGGCTCAAGCTTCAACACGCCGATACCCAGCAGCCGGGTGTAATTTTCAACGCCGACAAACTCGGTCGGATTGGGAGATGTCAGCCGCTGGTTGGTGAAGGAAAACCCAAGCCCCAGCAGAAAGGGCGTGATCAGGAACAGCCCGATCAGCGCCATCGCCGGTGCAGCCATGAACCAGCCCGTAAAGCTGTCCCGGGTCAATTTCCCCTTTGAAGACAAGAGCGCCATCGACAACCTTCCCCTATTTGGGTTGGTAACCGGAATTGCGTTCTATGTTGTTGTTTATCTCGTCGGCCGCGTTGTCCAGCGTATCGGCGACATCCGCGCCATTGGCAATGTCAGACACCGCTTTGGAAAACACCGGCGAGATGAAGGCGTAAGCCGGCGTCACCGGGCGCAACGTTCCCTGACGCTTGGAGAGCTCGAAGAAAACTTCGAGCGGGCCACCCTGTTTATAGTTCTCCGTCATCTGGGCTGCGGAAGACGTGGCCGGGATCAGGCCGATCGCATCGGAGAACTGCGCGAGATATTTGTCCTGTATGGCGAATTCGATGAAGGCGGATGCGCCTTCGGGATGCTTGCTGGTGGCCGATACACCAAACTGCCAGGATCCTGCACCGATCTTCGGACCGTTCCCGAAATCAGGGGCAGGCAGGAACAGCAGGTCGTCTCCATATTTCTCCAGAGCCTTCACCGCAACCCAGTTGCCCATCCATTGCAGCGCGTGACGGCCTTCCAGAAAGCCGGTTTCATGGTCGGCAGGCGATTGCGATGTTCCGGGTGCCAGTTTTTTCTGGAACAGGGACTGCCACCATTCTCCGAACTTGATGGCATTGTCTCCGTTAAGGGCGTTCTCGGCGGTTTGATAATTTTCCTTGTCGATCAGGCTTCCGCCGAAGCTTTCCAGAAATGGGCTGAAGGCATAGCTGTACCATTCGGTTTTATCGGCCATACCGAGGTCGATCGCATATTCGAACTTGCCGCTGGCCGCGAGCTTTTCGAGCGCGGCATTAAATTCCTCGCCGCTCCACGGCCGGTCCAGCGTTGGAATGCGAATGCCATTTTCATCGAGAACCGATTTGCGGGCAAAGACCGCGACAGCCGCGTCCCACAGGCCGACCGAATAGAGCTTGTCTCCCCACTTTCCCACCGCGCCGGGCAGGAAATTGGCAAGCTTTGCCTCGTCGATCTGCAGTGGCTGCAGATAACCGGACCAGGCCCAGTTCGGCATGTTCGGGCCGTCGACATCCAGAATGTCTGGCAGCTTGTTGGAGAGCGCGGCGGCGGTGACGGATTCGTTATAGGCGGTTTGGGGAAATTCCTGAAGCGAGACCCGCCAGTCCGACTGGGACGAATTGAAGTCCTCGATGATGCCGGCCAG
>CAMLDQ010000121.1 GCA_946478965.1 uncultured Methylobacillus sp.
GGTTGCCGCACGCAATGGTTTACCGCCACCCGTTCCCCGGCCCCGGCCTGGGCGTGCGTATCCTTGGCGAAGTGAAGCGCGATTATGCCGACCTGCTCCGCCGTGCCGATGCGATTTTTATCGAGGAACTGCACGCTACCGGCTGGTACGAGAAAACCTCGCAGGCCTTCGCCGTTTTCCTGCCGGTCAAGTCCGTCGGCGTGATGGGTGATGGTCGCACCTATGAATACGTCGTCGCGCTGCGTGCGGTGCAAACGCAGGACTTCATGACTGCGCACTGGGCCGAGCTGCCCTACAGCCTGCTCGGCAAGGTGTCGAACCGCATCATCAATGAGGTGCGCGGCATCAACCGCGTGGTGTATGACATTTCCGGCAAGCCGCCTGCCACCATCGAGTGGGAATAGCGTGGAGAAGTCGCTGCCATGGAAAAGCTTGAACTCATCGGCACCGGCACTTCTTTTGAGAGTGAGCTATTCGACATGGTGGCCGACGCCGCCATGTTCACCGGGTTCAACGGCGAGGACATCCGGCACCTGGTGAAATTCATCCATGCCTACCGGGCGGAAGCCGATGTCGATATTTTTCTGGAGGGAGAATCCGGGAACTGCATGGGCGTGCTGGTCTCGGGAACGCTCGATGTATTGAAAAAGGATTCGGATGGCGCCATCAAGAAAATCGCGTCCATCTCCGCCGGCAAATCCTTCGGCGAAATGTCGGTGCTCGATGGGCAAACCTACTCGGCCACCTTGCGCACAAGCAAGCCTTCGACATTGCTGTTGCTGACCCAGGCCAACTTGCACAAGCTGGTCGAGGCGCACCCCGTAACGGGGGCAAAACTGATCTGGGAACTCGCGCGCCTGATCAGCATGCGGTTGCGCCAGACCAGCGGACAGTTGGTCGACGCACTGGGGTTATAATGCACATCCGGATTCTGGGCTGTTCGGGCGGCGCCTGCGGCGACCTTCGCACCACCGCGCTGGCAGTGGATGACGACATTCTGGTCGATTGCGGGACCGGCGTCGGTGATTTATCCCTGGAAGAGATGGCCCGTATCCGCCATGTGTTCCTGACCCATTCGCACCTGGACCACGTGCTGTTTCTGCCGTTACTCTCCGACGCGGCATTGGCATTACGCGATGGGCCAATTACCGTCCATGCGCTGCCGGAGACGATAACTGCGCTGCGCACCCATATGCTGAACAACGTGCTGTGGCCGGATTACAGCCGGCTCCCTTCACCGGAAGCACCGTATATCCGGTTCCAGCCTTTGGCGCTGGATAAGCCCGTCAAGCTAAGGGAACGTACAATCACGGCCTTGCCCGCACATCACACCGTGCCGGCAGTTGGCTACCGCATGGACTCTGGCCACGGCAGCTTCGTATTCAGCGGCGATACCGCGTTCTGCGAAGCTTTCTGGATAAAACTGAACAGTATGGAAAACCTGCAATACCTGATGATGGAAACCACCATGCGCAACGCCGACGCCGCAGTGGCGGAATGTTCGCGCCACACCACCCCGCGCATACTGGCTCAAGGGCTAGCGCTTTTGGAAAAACCGGTCAAACTGCTGATCACCCATATCGAGCCGGACAAAGTGGCGTCCGTGCGGGGCGAGATCGAAGCGCTGTCACTTGCCTGTGCCCCACATTTCCTCGTCCGGAACGAGGTCGTCACGCTATGAGCCGCGCTTTCGTCAAGGAAAACGATCTGGAACATGCCGGCACCGACCTGCCCGAACGCCCGCAAAGCGAGCACCCCAACTACGTGACGCCAGCAGGCCTGACGCAGTTGCAGCAACAGGCCGCTGCCTTGGAAAAAGCGCGCCAGCAGCTGGCCGCGAACAAGGAAGACCCCGTCATACGCCAGCAACTTGCCGTCGTTGACCGCGACTTGCATTACTTCCATGGCCGGTTGGAACGCGCCATTCCGGTAAACCCGGCCAGCCAGGAACAAGACATTATCCTGTTCGGCGCGGTGGTGGAGGTGGAAGACGAAAACGGCGATACACACACCTTCAGCATCGTCGGCGAAGACGAAGCGGATATCCACCAGAACAAGGTCAGCTGGGTATCTCCGCTGGCACGGGCACTGATCGGCCATCGAGTCGGCGAGAGCGTGCTGTGGCGCCGCCCGGCTGGCAACCTGGAACTCGACATCATCTCCATTCACTATTAATCAAGCACCTGGATATACATGCTCATTGCAAACAACATCACCATGCAGTTCGGGGCCAAACCCCTGTTCGAAAACATCTCTGTCAAATTCGGCGATGGCAACCGCTACGGCCTGATCGGCGCGAACGGATGCGGCAAATCCACTTTCATGAAGATCCTCGCCGGCGTACTGGAGCCCAGCTCCGGCAACATCGCACTCGACACCAACGAGCGCATGGCCTTTCTCAAGCAGGACCAGTTCGCCTATGAAAACGAGCGCGTACTGGATGTAGTGATGATGGGGCACGAGGAAATGTGGCAGGCCAACGTCGAGAAGAACGCCCTCTACATGAACCCGGAAGCCACCGAAGAAGACTACATGCGCGCGGCTGAACTGGAACACGTGTACGCAGAGTATGACGGCTATACGGCGGAAGCACGCGCCGGCGAGCTGCTGCTGGGCGTGGGCATCCCGACCGATCAGCATAACGGCCCGATGAGCGCCATCGCCCCGGGCTGGAAACTGCGCGTGCTGCTGGCGCAGGCGCTGTTCGCCAACCCGGACATCCTTTTGCTGGACGAACCGACCAACAATCTGGACATCAACACCATCCGCTGGCTGGAGGACGTGCTCAACAACCGTAACAGCACGATGATCATCATTTCCCATGACCGGCACTTCCTGAACCAGGTGTGCACGCACACCTGCGACATGGACTATGGCACTTTGAAGGTCTATCCGGGCAACTACGACGATTACATGGAAGCAGCCAGCCAGGCACGCGCGCAGCAGGCCAAGGACAATGCCCGCGCCAAGGAAAAGGTGGCCGAGCTGCAGGACTTCGTACGCCGCTTCTCGGCCAACAAGTCCAAGGCCAAGCAGGCCACCAGCCGCCTGAAGA
>CAMLDQ010000122.1 GCA_946478965.1 uncultured Methylobacillus sp.
CGTCGCGCATCATGGCCGCAATCATGCGCGACATGCCGTGCGTGAATGGCATGCCTGGTTCGCCGACCCACGGCAACGGCGGCGAATCGTTGTTGGGAACCGCGTGTACGACACAGCGGCATCCGCCCAGATTGACGTGTCGCCAGGCCATCTCCCGGTCTTCCGGAATGGCCGCCGATTTGTTGCCGAAAAACCAGCTCTTCCCGGTTTGTCGGGCAACCCATACGTCGATTTGCTGCTTACCCAAGTCTTCGCGCACCCGGACGATATTCCACGGGGGGGAGATGTCCAGCGCCTTGTGCAGTAATTCCTCTGTTTTCATGGTTGTGCTTGTCTCCTGAATGATTGTATTGGCCGAATGACGCCATGAGATCGTCTTCGTTCTTTGGAAATGCAGATGTTTGACTTGCAAGAATCGCACCTGCTGGCGATGGAGATTCAATGGTCATCTTATCGGAATGCAATTTTCGAACTTGAGATGCGACATTTTTGGCAGGCAGGAGCGGGCAAGAGGCATTTTTGTATTTGTTGCCCCTGTTGTACGACGCAGGATGTCCATTCGGTGGTTGTTTAAGTTTGGTACGCCGTTCAATAACTGCGCACCGTTGAACAATTACGTCGAGTGGCCATGCACCGGCCTACAGAAAACCTTGAGCAGCAATTCACCATAATCCCGATGGCGCTGCCGGTGGGCGCGGGCAAACTCGCTGCCATGAAAATACTTGTCCTTGGTTCCTCCGCCGGTGGTGGTTTCCCCCAGTGGAATTGCAATTGCCGCAATTGTGCAGGTGTTCGTGACGGCAGCGTGCGCACCATTCCCCGCACGCAGTCGTCGATCGCGGTCAGCGCCAATGGTGTTGACTGGGTGTTGTTCAACGCATCTCCGGACATCCTGAGTCAGATTCGCGCCAGCCCGGCACTGCAGCCAGGGCGTGGCTTGCGCGACACGGGCATCGTCGGCGTCGTGCTGATCGACGCCCAGATAGACCATACGACCGGGCTGTTCATGCTGCGCGAAGGCAAGCCGCTCGATGTCTGGTGTACTTCGCAGGTCCATGAGGATCTGACCACCGGCAATCCGGTATTCAACGTTCTCTCCCACTTCTGTACCGTGCGCTGGCAGCAGGTCCAGACGCAACCCCCGTCGCCCTTCTCCATTCCCGGGGCGGCGGGGCTGACTTTCACGCCGGTGCCCTTGTCCAGCAAGGCGCCACCGTATTCACCGCATCGCCACGACCCGCATCCCGGTGACAACATCGGTGTCCTGATCGAAGACGCGGCTACCGGTGGCAAGATTTTCTACGCCCCGGGCTTCGGCGCCATGGAGCCACATCTCGAACCCTTCCTGGCCGACTCTGACTGCGTCCTGCTCGACGGCACCTTCTGGACCGACGACGAGATGATCCGGCTCGGCATCTCGACCAAGTGCGCCCGCGAAATCGGCCACCTGCCACAGTCAGGGCCAGAGGGCATGATTGATTTGCTCGGTCGCTATGCCAAGCCGCGCAAGATACTGATTCACATCAACAATACCAATCCAATTCTCGACGAAGACTCGCCGGAGCGCGCCGAACTGACGCGCGCCGGGATCGAACTGGCCTACGACGGGATGCTGATTGAAGACGGAGACAAAAACGCATGAACATGAACGATCTGAAACCCTGGACGCCCGAAGAATTCGAGGCCAAGCTGCGCGCCAAGAGCGTCAGCTACCACATCTACCATCCCTTCCAGGCAATGATGCATGAGGGAAAGTGCACCCGCGAGCAACTGCAGGCCTGGGTGGCCAATCGCTACTATTACCAGATCAGCATTCCGGTCAAGGATGCCGCGATCATGGCCAACTGCCCGGACCGTGAGGTGCGCCGCCACTGGGTGCAACGCATTCTTGATCATGACGGCTACGGCGGCGAGGCCGGCGGTATCGAGGCCTGGATTCGCCTCGGCGAGGCGGTTGGCTTGAGGCGCGAGCAAATCGTTTCGCAAGAGCTGGTTCTGCCCGGCGTACGCTTTGCCGTCGATGCCTACGTCAATTTCGCTCGTCACTCGCCCTGGCAGGAGGCAGCCGCTTCGTCGCTGACCGAACTGTTCGCGCCGACCATCCACAAGTCCCGCCTTGACCACTGGCCAACGCATTACCCGTGGATCGAACCGGAAGGCTACGACTACTTCCAGCGCCGCCTGACCGAAGCGCCGCGCGACGTGGTCAATGGCCTGCGTATCACGCTGGGTTACTTCAACACCCGCGAAGCGCAGGAGAAGGTGCTCGGCATCCTGCAATTCAAGCTCGATCTGCTGTGGTCCATGCTCGACGCCATGCTGCTCGCCTATTGCCCGGTGCAGATCGAAGGCTGGGGACCCTATACCCAGATGACCAAGGTCTCATGATTTTCTTGAGTCTGTTTTGGCAAAACCACGGGTGTGCATGGCACATCATTTGCTGACAATCAAATCTGGAACGGTATGGTGCCGTTCCAAAACCAATTAGGAGACACCCATGAACTGGCAAACCCCCGCTTACTGCGAAATCCGCCTCGGCTTCGAAGTCACCGCTTACGTCTACGTGCGCTAAGTAGGCTGTGGGCGGCGGCGATGTCTGCCGCCCTTTTTACTTGATGAGAGCCGATATGAACAATGAAGTATGTCCGCGGCTCAGTCCGCATTACGTTTTCCGTTGGGAAGCCAGTCAGGATGCACACATCCTGCTCTACCCGGAAGGCCTGATCAAACTCAATACCGCTGCCGCCGAAATCCTCAAGCGCTGCAACGGTGAGCGCAAGATTGCGGAGATCGTTGCCGATCTCGATGCAACTTTCCCTGGTCACAGTGATAGTATCGGCAAGGATGTCGACGCCTTCCTGACCATGGCTCAGGACAAGGGCTGGTTGGCAAAAACCTGAACCTCTCCGCATAAAACCTAAAAAATGAAATTTCGCCCGAGTCGTATCGCAGCGATCGTCGCTGCCGCTTTCCCTTGTATTGCCATTGCCGAAGC
>CAMLDQ010000123.1 GCA_946478965.1 uncultured Methylobacillus sp.
CCGGCATGCGCGCAGGGCGAACAAGCTGCAGAATTTTGACAATTTATCTCAAGCGCCTACACTGTAGAAGGGAAGCCGTACCATGATCACCATCAATAATCAGAACCCTGGAACCATCATCGCCGCTGTCATGGGGGAATTCACCCTGGCGGATTTCCAGGAAATGGAAAAAGCCGCCGAACTCGCGCTGAAGTTCGATGGCAAGGCCGCCCTGCTGGTCGACCTGAGCGACATGCTCGGCTTTACGGTCGATGTCGCATGGGAAGAAATCAAGTTTGCGCGGCAGCACCCCCATGATTTCGAGAAAATCGCCATTGTCACCGATGACCAGTGGGTGCAGTGGAGCGCATGGCTCACGCGCCTGTTCACGGATGCCGATATCCAGCTCTTCGACGATTACGTCGGTGCGCTGGCCTGGGTTCAGAGTTCGCAGCCCTGAGTGGCGGGGAAAGCGGCCGGCTTTCCACACCCGCCTCCATCGCCCGGCCATCGACAAGGAGACTGCCATGTCCGGACAATCCCCCGCGCACGCATTCTGGCTCCGACTCTTCATAACCCTGTGGCTGGCCGCCGCCAGCCCTCTGGCACTTGCCGCCGATGCCTGCGCGGAAGCCAGCGACACCCGCGGCGGATGGAGCCCACCCGAATGCACAGCCAGCACTATGCCAGAATCCAGCCATGCCTGCCCTGCCGCCACCGATTCGCGCGGCGGCTGGATACCCCCGGGTTGTTCATGCACTGATTGCGGAACGATCGCTTCGATTACCGCCGTCAAGGATGCCACCGGGCTCGGAGCCGTAGCAGGAGCCGTGGCAGGCGGCCTGCTTGGCCATCAGGTCGGCAAGGGCAAAGGCAAGACGCTGGCCACTATTGCCGGCGCCGTAGGCGGCGGGGTGGCCGGTCATTACGGCGAAAAAATGCTGGGCAAGAAGCAGCATTGGGAAATCGTCGTCAAAATGTCGGACGGCTCCTCGCGTACGGTTAACATGAGTTCTACGCCGGAGTTCTCCGTCGGCGATAGCGTCAGGATCGTGGACAACTCCCTGGTCGCAAATTAACCCAAGTGAGCGACTAAGGTCCCGGAATATCCGCATGTCGTGCCGGCCAAACCCATTTCATCCTTACCGCATCCTGCTGGCCGCTGTTGCCTGCGCCACGCTCACGGGCTGCCTCGGCGCCCCGATTGCCCGGCAGGTAGCCAGCTCGATCGCAATGAACGCAGCGGACACGGCTGTCGGCAAAGCAATGAACGAGCCGCCATTTGGGGTGCCGCAAACCACCAAGACGAATCAGCTGCTCGTGCACGGCATGGACCCCGACCAACTGGCCTTCGCACGTGCACAATTCATCACCATGCCCGCCCCTCCGCCTCCAGCCGCCCCACCGCCACCCAAGCCTCCATCCTGGCAGAATGCGGTAGCGGAGGTCGCACGGATCGAGGCGGTGGAAGTATGGTCGCTGATCATCGGTACGGAAAAACAGTCCCTGCTGGAAAATCTCAGGCAACTCGGGCTGGCAAATTTACCGCCGGAGAAAGAGTGGGAACAGTGGCAGGTGGCGGAAGGCGGCGTACCCGAACAGAAAGAGACGCACATGCTGTTTCTCATCCCCCCCGAACTGGGCAAGCTTAAAAGCGGGGACCGCGCCGTGGTGGAAGTGGAGAATTCCGGGCTCAATATCGCGCGCGACCGGCTCGATCCGTAAGATTATTGGTATCCCGCGATAAAATCCGAATTCCGCTCAGCCTGAGCCTGTCGAAGGCCATGCGATCCGTTCATGTTTCGACAAGCTCAACATGAACGGATTGAAAATACTACTCAACCACCAAAGGGCGTTGAGGATTCCAGCAAAAGACGCTTAAGGCTCGAGCAGGCCGCTGCGCATGGCGATCAGCGCGATTTCGGCCTGATTGCCGGCATTGAGCTTTTGCTTGATGTTGTAGAGATGGGTACCGATGGTACGCGGCGACAGGCAAAGGGTTTCGGCGATATCGTTGGTGGACTTGCCCTGGGCCAGCGCCATGAAGACCTCGAATTCCCGTGCGGACAGCACATCCACCGGGTTTTTCTCGCCCGAAAGCTGCTGCAGCGCCATTTGCTGGGCCACCCCGGCTTCCAGGTACATCTTGCGTCCGGCCACCGTACGGATCGCCTTGATCAGCTCTTCCGGCGCACTGCGCTTGGTCAGATAACCCAGCGCTCCTGCATTCAGCACGCGCTTGGGGTGCACGGAGTCTTCATGCGCCGAAAGCACGAGAATGCGGGCAGAGGGGTCCTTGGCCATGATGCGCTCGATCGCTTCCATTCCACCGATACCGGGCATGGTGATATCCATCACCACCACATCGGGATGCTGTTCGCCGTAAGCTTTTACGGCCTGTTCGCCGCTCTCCGCCTCGGCCACCACCTTGACGTCCGAGGCGGCCTCCAGCAGCAGCTTGAACCCCATGCGTACGACCGCGTGGTCGTCCACCAGCATCACATTGATCACACCACTCATTTTTTCTCCCGTGTTGTCGGCACCATCACCCGGATGCATGTCCCCTGGCCCGACATGGAATCCAGCTCGAATTGGCCATGCATGGCTTGCACGCGTTCCCGCATGCCGAGCAGTCCGAAATGCTTGCTCTGATCGACATTGCAAATATTCATGCCGATACCGTTATCATTGACCGTAAGACACAGGTCGCCATTATCCAGCCGCACCAGCGCAATATCCACGCCCGTCGCCTCGGCGTAACGGATCGCATTGGTCACCCCTTCCTGCACGATGCGGTAAAGGTTGATATTCAGAGCCTCGCCGAGCCCATCCAGTTCCCCAGAGAAATTCAGCGTGAAGCGCATGGCCGGATTCTGGCGCTGCCACTCGGCCACGCTGTCGCGCAGCGTTTCCTGCAGGCCGAGGTTATCGAGCGCGCCGGGACGGAGCTGCCGGATGATATTGTGCATGCCATCGTAGATGTGA
>CAMLDQ010000124.1 GCA_946478965.1 uncultured Methylobacillus sp.
CGGTGTTGACGAGATTAGGCACCAGATCGGCGCGGCGCTGGTACTGGTTCAGCACCTCGGACCAGGCGGCGTTGATCTGCTCGTCGGTCGCTTGCAGTGTGTTATAGCCGCAGCCGGAAAGCGCCAGCGTCGTTAGCAGAAGGAACGCGGTGATCCATTTACGCATGGGTCTTCTCCTTGAATTGAGATATTAGGTAGATGGGTGTAACGCCTGCGATTGCAAGTCCCGCATCGTGCTGCGGGCATAGCACAAGTCTTCCCATGCCTTGGCCTTGTCGGCAAGGTTGCGCAGCAGATAGGCGGGGTGATAAGTGACGATGACCGGGACGCCGTTGTAGTCGTGCAACCTGCCGCGCAAACCGCCGATGGAATTGTCGGTATTGAGTAGCGACTGCGCGGCGAAGCGGCCCATGGCAATAATGAGTTTCGGTTGGATCAGCTCGACCTGGCGTTTCAGGAAGGGATCGCATTTCACCACTTCCTCGCCATGCGGGTCGCGATTGTCCGGCGGGCGGCATTTGAGCACGTTGGCAATGTAGACGTTCTCCCCGCGCTTCAGGCCGATGGCGGCGAGCATGTTGTCGAGCAGTTTGCCCGCCTGGCCGACGAAAGGCTCGCCGCGACGATCCTCTTCTGCGCCCGGCGCTTCGCCGACGAAGAGCCAGTCGGCATTGCGATCGCCGACGCCAAACACCGTCTGGGTGCGGGTGTTGGCAAGCGAACAGGCTTCGCAGGTTTTGACTGCCGCTTCCAGCGCATCCCAGCCCATTTCCGCCACCTCTTCCTTGCGGACTCCGTGGGCGGGAGATGCGTCCGCTTCGAACGGTGTAGTAGGAGGCGTCGGTGTAATGCCTGGCGGTTCCGGGGGCGGCGCCGTGGCCTCGACATGACGTCGTTGCCAGACCGGCAGCAGTTCCAGCTCTTTCAGTATTGCCTCGCGTGGCAGGCTCATAGCGCCAACCCCATCAGGATGGCATCTTCGCGGCCGTGATGCGCCGGGTAATAGCCTTTGCGTATCGAGAACTCATTGAACCCCATGCTTTCATAAAGTGCGATGGCGTTCTTGTTGGAAGGCCGTACTTCGAGAAACATCATGGTGCCGCCATGCCGGCGTGCGACTTCGATCAGATGATTAAGCAGCGTGCGCCCCAGTCCTTGCCCCTGATATTCTGTGGCAATGCTGATGTTGAGCAGATGGGCTTCGTCGAGCACCACCATCATCACGGCATAACCGATCACCTCGCCATCGGATTCATATACCCAGCAGCTATAGCCGGCATTGAGCGAATCGGCAAAATTACCCCGCGACCATGGGTGAGAGTAAATCCTGGGCTCGATCTCCATGATGCGGTCGAGATCCCCAGCCTGCATCGGGCGAAAGCCCGCTATGGGCTGCAGCACCGCGCTCATCGTTCCGCCATGGTCAGGGCGACCTTGTTGCGTATATATGTAGGTGCCGCTTCGGCAGCCTTGACGGCCAATCCCCCGGCCAGTTTTTCGGCCGCCAGCACCGCAATATCGCGCGCATGGGGAAATGCCTGCGGCATTCGCTGCCTTACTTGCGCACCGTAGCAGGCATCCAGAACTTCGCCATGCGTGGCCCATCCGCTACCGATGCCGCACCATCCGGTGCTATCCACGGCAGGCACATCCTGCGGCCGGTAGAGGCCGGGCTCGTGTATCGTTTGCCATCCGCTGTCGTTACGCTGATAAGCCGCGTGATAAACCTCGCCCATGCGTGCATCCAGGCACGCGATCACGCGATCCTGGTCTGCCTGTTGCGCCAGCGCCAGCAAGGTCCCGACGCCGACGACCGGCAAGTTTGCGCCGTATGCCAGCCCCTGTGCAACGCCGCAACCGATGCGCAGGCCGGTGAACGATCCCGGTCCCTCACCATAGGCAATGGCATCCAGTGCCTGCAGGGTCAGGCCAGTTTCTGCCAGCATTTCGTGCAACATCGGCAGCAATAACTGCGAATGCCGCTGGCCGGCCAGCAGATCGCGCGCCAGTACATCGCCGTCGCGCCACAGCGCGAGCGAGAGGTATTCGGTAGAGGTGTCGAATGCCAGCAGTTTCATGACTGAAATTATACCGGTACTCGGCCTTCTGTACCGGTGAGGCTCTTTAATGTTGCAGCAGCAATGTGAGTTGGCCTGCGCTTGCGTCCGGTGCATTATCCGGTATAATGAGCGCCCTTCTCGATGCGAAGCGTTGAGAAGTCTCGGCGATAAAAAGCCATACGCGCCCGTAGCTCAGCTGGATAGAGTACTTGGCTACGAACCAAGGGGTCAGGAGTTCGAATCTCTTCGGGCGCGCCAATTTGATACGTGTCTGGGCACCCCAATGTTGGGGTTGCCCGGGCGCCATCCCGAAATTGCCCCAGCCATATCAGCATTGTTCCCTCTAATGCTTCTCCCTTTTTTACTGATACGGATATCAGTAATGAGTGTGCGCAAATAACTCTTTGCATATTTGCTGTTAGGGGACAGAATTTCATTACGTACAGCAGTTGCAAATCCCATGATTTGGGATGCGCCAAATTTTTTGAGGGGCAACTGCCTACGTTTTGCGATTTCAGCGAGCTGCACTGCTAATTGGTCAAGGCGTTTTTGCGAGGCAGCCAAACGCTCTTTCAATGAGCTATGTAACTCTATCCGTCCCGATTCCACGAGTTCATACCAGTTATTGATTTGAACAGTAGTCTTTGCTACTTGCCGTTGAATTTCTTTT
>CAMLDQ010000125.1 GCA_946478965.1 uncultured Methylobacillus sp.
CGCGCGACCACGTAGGCCATGCGGTTGCCCAGGCCGATCTCTTCGAGCAGGTCCTCGAAGACTTCCATGCGGTATTCGGTGAGCACGCCCTGGATGCGTTCCTGCGGGATCTTCTCCAGGTGGCTGTCGAAGCCGGCCAGGGTCTTGTTCAGCAGGCGCTCGCCGAGGTTGATCGACTCGGAGCGGCGCTGCAGCTTGAGCGCGTGGCGGATGTGCGTGCGCGCCTTGCCGGTGACCACGAAGTTGAGCCAGGCCGGGTTCGGCCGGGTGCCCGGCGCGGTGACGATTTCCACCGTCGCGCCGCTCTGCAGCGGTTCGGACAGCGGCGCCAGGCGGCGGTTGATGCGGCAGGCGATGCAGCTGTTGCCGACGTCGGTGTGCACCGCGTAGGCGAAGTCCACCGCCGTGGAGCCCTTGGGCAGCTCCATGATGCGACCCTTGGGCGTGAACACGTAGACCTCGTCCGGGAACAGGTCGATCTTCACGCTCTCGATGAATTCCAGCGAGTTGCCGGCACGTTGCTGCATTTCCAGCACGCCCTTGACCCACTGACGGGCCCGGGCATGGGTGCCTTTGGGCTGTTCGTCGCCGCTGGATTTGTACAGCCAATGGGCGGCGATGCCGTTGTTGGCCATCTCCTCCATTTCGCGGGTGCGGATCTGGATTTCGATCGGCACACCGTGCATGCCGAACAGTGTGGTGTGCAGCGACTGATAGCCGTTGGCCTTGGGGATCGCGATGTAATCCTTGAAGCGCCCCGGCAACGGTTTGTACAAATTATGTACAGCACCCAGCACGCGGTAGCAGGTATCGACCTTGTCGACGATGATCCGGAACGCGTAGACGTCCATGATCTCGTTAAAGGCCCGACGCTTGCCGCGCATTTTCTTGTAGATGCCGTAGAGGTGTTTCTGGCGACCGCTGACTTCACCCTGGATGCCGTCGATGGCGAGGCAGTGGCCAAGGGATTCCTCGATCTTATTGACGATTTCCTTGCGGTTGCCCCGGGCGCGTTTGACGGCCTGGTAGATCCGCGCGGAACGCATCGGGTGCATGGCCTTGAAGCCGAGGTCTTCGAACTCGATACGGATCGCGTGCATGCCCAGCCGATTGGCGATGGGTGCATAGATCTCCAGGGTTTCCTTGGCGATGCGCCGGCGTTTTTCGCCGGACAGCACTTCCAGCGTGCGCATGTTGTGCAGGCGGTCGGCGAGCTTGACCAGGATCACGCGAATGTCGCGTGCCATGGCCATGGCCATTTTCTGGAAGTTTTCAGCCTGAGCTTCGGCCTTGGTCTCGAAATTCATCTGGGTCAGTTTGCTGACCCCGTCGACCAGTTCGGCCACAGTTTCACCGAACTGCGCTTGCAGCGCTTCCTTGGCGATACCGGTGTCTTCGATCACGTCATGCAGCATCGCGGCCATCAGGCTCTGATGGTCCATGTGCATGTCGGCAAGAATATTCGCCACGGCAAGAGGATGCGTGACGTACGCCTCGCCGCTACGGCGGCGTTGGCCGTCGTGGGCTTGTTCGGCGTAGAAATACGCTCGGCGGACCAGGTTGACCTGGTCGTTGCCGAGGTAGGTCGATAAGCGATCGGCGAGGGCGTCTATGCTCGGCATGATGTCTCCTGCCGCAAGCTGTGATCCCGCGCCGTGCTACGTCGACCAGGCATAGGCTTAGACGGCCTCGTTGGACTCGTCCTCGAACGCAGCGAAGACCGGGTCTTCGTGGACGATTTCCTGCTCGGCGATGAACTCGTAGCTCATCAGGCCTTCAGCGATTTCACGCAGCGCAACTACGGTCGGTTTGTCGTTTTCCCACTGAACCAGGGGCTCTTTGCCGCCGGTGGCCAGTTGACGGGCACGCTTGGTAGAGAGCATGACCAGCTCAAAGCGGTTTTCCACGTGTTCTAGGCAGTCTTCAACGGTTACGCGGGCCATGGTATTCCTCGGAGCGAATGCAATATGCGCGCTGCCCGGTTGGGCGAGCGGACTCAACAGTTTAAAAAATCACCAGCGATTAGGGAAGCGCTGATTTTTTGACCAGGCTCTTCAACGCGCCGCAAGCACCAATGTAAAGCCCTTGCAGCGGTTTTGGGAAGTGCTGTTTCAGCCCAGCAATTCAGCCAGCAATCTGCCGAAACGCACTTGTTGGCGTTTCTGTTGCAGCTGATTGGCGCGAAAAATCGCTTTCAGATCATCCAGCGCGTGGGCGAAATCGTCGTTGATGATCAGGTAATCGTACTCAACGTAGTGGCTCATCTCGCTGACAGCTTCGCGCATCCGGCCGTCGATGATTTCGTCGCTGTCCTGGCCGCGGTTGGTCAGGCGCTGGTGCAGGGCCTGAAGCGATGGCGGCAGAATGAAGATCGAGCGTGCCTGGGGCATCAGCTTGCGCACTTGCTCGGCGCCTTGCCAGTCGATTTCCAGAATCAGGTCGTGACCTTCGTCCAGGGTCTGCTGCAGACGACTTTGCGAGGTGCCGTAAAAGTTGCCGAAGACTTCCGCGCGTTCAAGGAAATCGCCGTGCTCGCCCATCTTCACGAACTCTTCGCGGCTTACGAAGTGGTAGTTCACTCCGTCCACCTCGCCCGGGCGCATGGCACGGGTAGTGTGGGAAATCGAGACGCGAATGTCCGGATTGGTGTCTGTCAGGGCCTTGACCAGACTGCTCTTGCCCGCGCCCGAAGGGGCGGAAATGATG
>CAMLDQ010000126.1 GCA_946478965.1 uncultured Methylobacillus sp.
ACAACTACGCCCGCCTGCAGAACGCGCCGCTGTCCGAAGCCGCGCCGACCGCGCGCCCGCTGTCGCAGATCACCGGCGAGACCATGGAAAAGATCACCTGGGGCCCGAACTGGGAGGACGACCTGGCCGGCGAGTACGCCAAGCGCAGCAAGGACCAGAACATGCACAACATCCAGAAGGAGATGTACGGGCAGTTCGAGAACACCTTCCACATGTATCTGCCGCGCATCTGCAACCACTGCCTCAACCCGGCTTGCGTCGCGGCTTGCCCCTCCGGCTCGATGTACAAGCGCGAGGAAGACGGCATCGTGCTGGTGGATCAGGACAAATGCCGCGGCTGGCGCATGTGCATCAGCTCCTGCCCGTACAAGAAAGTGTTCTACAACTGGGAATCGGGCAAGGCCGAGAAGTGCGTCGGCTGCTATCCGCGCGTGGAATCCGGCATGCCGACGGTGTGCTCCGAATCCTGCGTCGGCCGCATCCGCTACAACGGCATCATGCTGTACGACGCCGACCGCATCGAGGAACTGGCCAGCACCGAGAACGAGCAGGATCTGTATGAAGCGCAGTGCAACATCTTCCTCGACCCGAATGACCCGGAAGTGATCGCCGCGGCCCGCGCCGAAGGCATCAACGAAGACTGGATCATCGCCGCGCAGAAATCGCCGATCTACAAGATGGCGATCGAGTGGAAGATCGCTTTCCCGATGCACCCGGAATTCCGCACGCTGCCGATGGTGTGGTACGTGCCGCCGCTTTCCCCGGTGCAGTCGCAGATCGACCAGGGCAACCTGCCGGTCGGCCCGGACGGCGCGATTCCGCTGGCCGGCTCCATGCGCCTGCCGGTGCAGTACCTCGCCAACCTGCTCACCGCAGGCAAGGAAGAACCGATTATCAGTGCACTCAACCGTATGATCGCGATGCGCAGCTATCAGCGCTCGGTGCACGTGGAAGGTGTCGCCGATACCCGCGCGCTGGAAAAAGCGGGGATTACCGAGGCCCAGGCGCTGGAAATGTACCGCTACCTCGCCATCGCCAACTACGAGGACCGCTTCGTGATCCCGACCGGCCATGCCGAAGTCACGCTGGACGACTTCCACGGCTTCCAGGGCCAGAACGGCTTCACCTTCGGCAACGATACTTCGGCCGGCGTCAGCAAGATCACGCTGTTCCCGCGCCGCCGCAAGGAATCGATGGAGCCGAAGGAACTGGCGCCTTCCGCAGACGAGTAATCCGGAGAAAACATCATGCAAATCTACAAACTGCTTTCCGTGCTGCTGGAATACCCCGAGCAGGAACTGATCGACCACCTGCCCGAATTGCCGGGAAGGCTGGCCGAGTGCGGCGACACCGACGATGCCGAGCGGGTGGCGCTGTGCACATTCATCGACCACCTTGCCACCACGCCGCTGACCCAGTTGCAGGAAGACTACGTGCAGACCTTCGACATGACGCCGGAGCACAGTCTGCACCTGACGCACCACCTGTTCGGCGACGACAAGAACCGCGGCCCCGCGCTGATCGACCTGGGCGAGCTTTATAAGGACTACGGCGTGGAAGTGCAGGGCAACGAACTGCCGGACTACCTGCCGCTGATCCTGGAGTTTGCCGCCTACCTGGACGACAGTGAAGCCATGGTGTTTCTCGCCGATGCCCACAAGGTGTTCAAGGTACTAGCCGACAACCTGGCAAAAGCGGGAAGCGCCTACGCATCATTAATTTCCATCGTCGAGGGGCGTGCTACGTTGACGCGCCTCGCCGCCTGAGGAGAATCGCCATGAACCTGCACAATTTTCTCTACGGGGTTTATCCCTACATCGCGCTGAGCGTTTTCCTGCTTGGCAGCCTTTTGCGTTTCGACCGCGAGCAGTACACCTGGAAGAGCGATTCCAGCCAGTTGCTGTCAAAGGCGCACCTGCGCCTGGGCAGCAACCTGTTCCATGTCGGCGTGCTCGCGATTTTCGGCGGCCACTTTGTCGGCTTGCTGACGCCGCACGCCGTTTTTCGCGCATTGGGCGTGTCGGACATGACGCACCAGATGATCGCGATCTGGGCGGGTACGGTATTCGGCGCGATGGCGCTGCTGGGCGGCGCCATGCTGTGGCTGCGCCGGATGCTCAACCGGCGCGTGTCGGCGGCCAGCCGTGGTTCCGATAAATTCATCATCACCTGGCTGCTGCTCACGCTGATGCTGGGGCTTTCTACCATCCCGGTATCTCTCGGCCATGCCCACGATGGCAATCCGGGAGTGATGATCGCGCTGGCCGAATGGGTGCAAAGCATCGTCTACCTACACCCGAATCCGGCGCTGCTGACCGAGGTGGACACCGTGTTCAAGGTGCACCTGTTCTTCGGTATGACGGTGTTCCTGGTGTTCCCGTTCACGCGCATGGTGCATGTCTGGAGCGCGCCGTTCGGCTACCTTGCGCGGCCTTATCAGATCGTGCGCAGCAAGCGCAGTTTCCGCTAGGAAGCTTCCTGTCCGGCTAAATTATCTGGAGAGCATCATGCCCTTGAACAAAACCAAACGCCTCCTGCTGCCTGTCATGGTGTCATCTGTGCTGGCGACTGCCTTTGCTGCGACGCCCGCGTACGCGGACGAACCGGCAACCCTGCTCGACGCCATCAAGGCGGGCAAGCCGATGACCGACTTCCGCCTGCGCTACGAAAGCGTGGATC